>NZ_LT629784.1:635454-953181 GCF_900105595.1 Stappia sp. ES.058
CGCGCTGGAGATCGCAGGCGCGCGGGCCATCCCCGTGCCGCTCACCTTTGCTGACGACGGCTGGACGCTCGATGCGGACCGTCTGATCGCGGCGGTCACCCCCCGCACCCGGGCGATCTACCTGAACTCACCGTCGAATCCCACGGGCTGGACCGCCGATCGTGACACGCTGCAGGCGCTCCTGGGCGAAGCGCGGCGGCGCGGGCTGTGGATCATCGCCGATGAGGTCTACAGCCGCTTCGTGCGTGGGGGGCTGGAACGCGCGCCTTCGTTCATCGACATCGCCGAGCCGGATGAGCGGATCCTCTACGTCAACACGTTCTCCAAGAACTGGGCGATGACGGGCTGGCGTGTCGGATGGTTGTCCGCGCCCCCAGAAATCGGCCAGGTCGTGGAAAACCTGATCCAGTATTCAACGTCGGGTGTGGCGGAATTCATGCAGCACGCGGCACACGCCGCGCTGACGGACGGAGAAGCGTTCCTCGCAGAGCAGGTCCGTCGCGCGGACCTCGGGCTGGAAATCGTGACGACGGCGCTCGGCACCACGGCACGGGCGCGTTTCGCTGTTCCCCGGGGAGCGTTCTATCTGTTCTTCGGGATCGAGGGCGAAGCCGATTCCCGTGCGCTTGCCAAACGGATTGTCAGCGAAACCGGGGTCGGGCTTGCGCCGGGCATCGCCTTCGGTGCGGAAGGTGAAGGGTTTCTGCGCCTGTGTTTCGCCCGCTCGCCAACCGACTTGCATGCGGCTGCCGCCCGGTTGCGGGACTGGATCGCGCGTTGACGCAGTGATGCGCGATGCGGTACGGAATTCTGCTTAGAGGATTGTCATGACTGGAGGACGGGTCGGCAATCGGGCCTGCAACGGGGAAGACCGGACCAAAGATGCGCGAAGACCATAGCCGCAGCATGTCGGTCTCGCCGAGCGTCTCGGAGGCGCGTCTTGCCAGCGTGCTGGGAACCGCCGTCGACGGCATTGTCGTCATGGACGACACGGCGCGCATCATCCTGTTCAACAAGGCATGCGAGACGCTGTTCGGGTATGCGGCCGACGAGGTGCGTGGCGAGAACGTCAAGGTGCTGATGCCGGGAGACTATGCGAAGGCGCATGACGGCTACGTCTCGCATTACCTCGATACCGGCGAAAAGCGCATCATCGGCATCGGCCGCGAGGTGCACGGACGCCATCGCGACGGAACCGAGTTTCCCATAGAGCTTTCCGTCGGGGAGGCCGCGACCCCGGAAGGCCGCCAGTTCATCGGCATCGTGCGCGACCTGCGTCCGCGCAAGGCGGTGGAACGCAGGCTTGCGGACGCCCAGGCACAGCTCGTCAGCATGACCCGCATCAGCGCCCTCGACGAAATGGGCGCGGCGATCGCGCATGAACTCAACCAGCCGCTGACCGCGATCATGCTTTATTTGCAGGCCGCGCGCCGCAGGGCCGCAGCAGATGGCGCGCCGGACGAAAAGCTTGTCGAGATCGTCGACAAGGGCGTTCGCGAAGCGGAGAGGGCGAGCCAGATCATTCAGCGCATGCGCCGGTTCGTGGAGAAACGCGAGCCGGAACGCAGGGTCATCTCCATGGCGGCGCTGATCCGTGAATGTCTGGAGCTGGTCATGCTGGGCGACGCTCATTCCGGGGTGAAGATCTCGGCGGAGGTCCCGGACGACCTGCCCGATATCAGTGCCGATCCGGTGCAGATCCAGCAGGTGCTGGTCAATCTCGCGCGCAACGCGCTTGAGGCGGTGCGCGATTGCGAGCGCCGCGTCGTGCGTATCCGCGCCTTCATCGAGGGCGCCGAAATGATCGTCTGCGTCAGCGATTCCGGCGGCGGGGTTCCGCCGGAGGTGGTGCCGAACCTGTTTCGTGCCTTCGCCGGCGCCAAGCGGCGAGGCCTTGGCCTTGGCCTGACCATCTCCCGGTCGATCGCGCAAAACCACGGCGGCGACCTTTCTGTCGAACCCATGGGCGAGGACGGCGGTGCCGTCTTCGTTCTGCGCCTGCCCATCGATGCCAGCCTGGCAGAGACCCCTCCGCCGGCAGATTTCTCCACGAAAGGACCGTCAGAATGAGCGACAATGCGCAGGTGATCCACATTGTCGATGACGATCCCGCGATCCGCGATGCCCTGTCCCTGGTGTTCGATATGGAAGGGTACACGGTCGATACGTTCGACAATGGGGATGCGTTCCTGGGCGCGGTCGGCTCGGCCGCGCCGTGTTGCGTCATTCTCGATGTTCATATGCCGGGCCAGTCCGGGATTGAAATCCTGCGCCGCCTGCATGGCGACGGGTTCACGGCGCCCGTGTTCGTGATTTCCGGCCAGGGCGACATTCCCATGGCGGTGGAGGCGATCAAGCACGGTGCGCATGATTTCATCGAAAAACCGTTCGACGCCGATACGGTGGTGACGCGTGTGCGCGATGCGATCACGGCGGTCGGGAAATCGGCTGCGGCACCGGGACATCCGTCCGGGGCCTTCCCCGGCGCGGACACGCTCACGCCGCGCGAGCGCGAGGTCCTGACGGAAATCACCGCCGGCGCCTCGAACAAGGAGGCGGGACGAACGCTCGGGATCAGTCCGCGCACGATCGAGGTGCACCGCGCCCGCATCATGGAAAAGCTGGGCGCACGCAACGCGGCCGACCTGGTTCGCATCGTCCTGACCCGCGATGGTCCGACCGCCGGCTGACGCCGCGCAGTCTCCATCTCAATCAATTATGTCCGCGACTTGCGTGCTTCTGCGTAGTTCCCCGCCGACCGCTTGCGACTATAGTCTTGGCCGAATGTCCGAGGGCTGACGGGCGCGCACGATGCGTGTACCCGTGAGCGGTCGGGTGGTGGAACATTGGGCGGGGGTGGCGTCTGTGCTGTGCAATGCATGCGCGATTGGCAAGCGGCCGGCGGCCGGTTTTGGCACCGGCGGGCCGCGCCGACGAGTGGCGCTTTCATGATGACGGTCCATATCATCGAGGACGATCCGGGCGTGGGCGACAGTCTCGCCATGCTTCTCGGGCAGATCGGTCATCTCGCGCGGGTCTATCCGGATGCCGAATCCTTTTTCGAGGCGCCACCGCCGTCCGCGGCCGACACGGTGATTGTGGATCTCGGGTTGCCGGGATTGAGCGGGGTTCAGCTGATCCGCTGGATCAACGGCCTGAAGCAGCCGCCCAAGGTGATTGCCATCACCGGCCAGTCCAACCGCAGCATTTTGGAGATGTTGGGCGACGAACAGCCGGCGGTGTTGTTGCGCAAGCCGCTGACGGAGGAAGTTCTGGTGTCGCATCTGTGACGCGGACGGGATGTTCCGGCCCGGTTATCCCCTTCGTCCTGATGTGCGTCCTGGCGCCGCGAAGGCTCGCCTGTCGGCCGGTCGGGGTCGCGCATAGGTAGAACGTCGTACGAAAACGACCCAATTCCCGTGATCCGGACTTGCAGCTAGGCTTTGGCATCGGTTGACGGAGAGTTCGGTGTCGGACGGGGCATGCGGACTGGGACAGCGCGCGGCGGACGGGCCGGGCATGACCTGAAAGTTCCTCCGGCCCGCCGAGAATGCACAGGAGGGTAGCATGGCCTATTTGGAACAGGCGGTCGACGCTGGCAGCGGTCACTCGGGAGTGTCCCAGCTCGAAGCCCGGGCGCTTGGGCTGAAGCAGTCGCAGAACGCGAAGTTCCAGCGGTATTCCCAGCACAGCGTGATCTTCTATGAGGGCGACAGCGCACAGCGCGTGTTCGAACTCGATGAGGGCATCGTGATGCTCTACAAGTTGCTGCCGGACGGACGGCGGCAGGTTGTCGAGATCCTGACCCCCGGCACCATCTTTGGCGCGGCTGCGGGTGAGAACTACGACTGCTCGGCGGAAACGCTCACCAATGCACGCGTCAGCGCCTATGACCGGCGCGAGATCGACCAGTCCGCGCCGCTTCAGCGCCACCTGACCCGTTGCCTGATGTCGCAGATGGAGCTGCTGCACGACCATGCGGTCCTGCTGGGGCGCAAGTCCGCGATCGAGCGGGTGTCCAGTTTCCTGATGCGCATGGTGCCGCAGCGCGGCGGCGAGGGTTGCGCTGGACCGGCGGAAACGGGTGTCGACAGTCACAACGTCATGCTGACCATGACCCGCCAGGAAATTGCCGACTATCTCGGACTGACCATCGAGACGGTGAGCCGGGTGATCTCCGAACTGAAGCGCCGCGGTCTCATCAAGGTCGAGCGTCAGGACCAGATCCATATTTCGCGTGTTTGCGGCATCTGCCAACTGACCGGCATTCACTGACACCGGCGATTTTCCGATTTTCCGGAAGGGTTGCATCGCGCGCCCCGGGCCTCGTCCGGGGCGTTTGTCGTGTTGCCCGGCGACCATTCTCTCACACCGCAACCGAATGGCGGGCCGTGCCGCGCGCGAGATAGGCATCGAAAGCCGCCGCCGCGATCCTTGCATAGCGCTGGCCGGCGGGCGTGATGACGATGCGTCCGCCATCCTCGTTTGCGAGCCCGTCGCTGATCAACTCGTCGAGAGCCTTGAAGGCTTCGCTGAAATGCGAGGGGGCAAAGCCATGGCGGTTGGCGATCTCGGGGATGTCGGCCTGGTGGTCGGTCATCAGCCGTTCGATGATTTCCGCCCGCACCCGGTCGTCGGCGTCGAGTGCAATTCCCTTGGCGATCGGCAGGTTGCCCGCCTCGATGGACCGTTGCCAGCCACCGATGTCGGGCATGTTCTGGACATAGCCCTGCGGCAGGTGACCGATTGAGGAGCAACCGAGGCCGATGAGCGTATCTGCGGTATCGGTGGTATAACCCTGGAAATTGCGGCGCAGGCTGCCGTTTTCCAGAGCGACGGCCATGCTGTCGTCGGGCAGGGCGAAATGGTCGAGGCCGATGGCGCGGTAGCCGGCATTGGTCAGTGCTTCGCGTGCGTGATCGGCCAGCGCGATGCGCGCCTGGGTGCCGGGAAGGGCATCCTCGTCGATCAACCGCTGGTGCTTCTTGAACCAGGGCACATGCGCATAGCCGAAGAGCGCGATCCGGCCCGGCGCCATATCGCGCGTCGCGCGGACGGTCTCGTCGATGGTTTCGACGCTTTGGTGCGGCAGGCCGTACATCAGATCGAAATTGATCGCGGTGATGCCCACAGCGCGCAGAAGTTCGACGGCGCGCGCGACCTGGGCATGCGGCTGCACGCGGCCGATGGCGGTCTGCACGATTGCATCGAAATCCTGTACGCCAAGGCTTGCCCGGGTGATGCCGGCATCGCGCAGCGTCTCGGCGAGTTGCGGCGTTACCGTACGCGGGTCGAGCTCAATGGCGTGCTCGTGCCCGGCCTCCAGCCTGAAGCGCGCGCGCAGCTTGGCGACCAGCGCCAGGAAGCTCTCGCGCGGCAACAGGCTCGGCGTGCCGCCGCCCCAGTGAATGTGGGTGACGGGACGCGCCGATCCCAACCGGTCCGACACAAGGTCGATTTCGCGCAGGAGCGTGTCGGCATAGGCGATCACCGGCTCGTCCTTGCGCGCGCCTTTCGTGTGACATCCGCAATAGGCGCAGATCGTCCGGCAATAGGGCACGTGGAGGTAGAGCGACAGCGTTTCCCCGGGAGGGATCGCGTCCAGCCAGCGGCCATAGGTGCATCCGTCGATGCCGGCATGGAAATGCGGCGCGGTCGGGTAGCTGGTGTAGCGCGGCACTGCGCGTGCGGCATAGCGATCGTCGAACTGTGTCATGAGCCGAGTATTCGCAGCTTGCATTGCAGCCGCCTTGATCTTGCTCAAACCGCGCGATCTTTCCGGCGCCTGGTGAAAGTCGGTCCAGTGAATGCGGTCCGCCCCTCGCGCGCCCTTCGGATCCGCGCCCGTTTTCCGCTTCACTGCGGCCGGCCGACCAGGGCGGAGGCGCCGGGTCGTCAGCCGGATTTGCTGTGGATGCAAAAGGCGTTGAAGAATTTGCTCGGAGCGTTCTTGAGCGCAACCTGGGGATTTGCGACGTCGTAGATGTCGAACCCGCTGTCGCGCAGGAGGGTGAAGAGCGCATCGATGCTGCCGCCCGCCTGTTCCAGCTTCTCCGGGTTCATCTCAATCAGAATGTGGTCGATCCGTCCGTCTTTGAGGTGCCTGTCCAGTCCGCGAAGGACCTGCAGTTCGGCGCCTTCCACATCGATCTTGCAAAAGTTGATGTGCTCCACGTCGAGCTGGGCGAGAACGTCCTGCCCGCGGCGCATCTCGATTTCGCTGACGCGGACCTGGTCAGGATCCTGAAACATCGAATTGCGCCCGCTGTTGGCGGTGTTCGCAAAGAAGGGCACCTTGCCGTCCCTGTCGGACAGGGCGCAAGGGATGGCCGTCACGGTGTCGAACCCGTTGACATCGATGTTGCGCCTCAAGCGCTCGAAAGAGCCTGGAAAGGGCTCGAAGGAAATCACCCGCCCCCGGGTTCCGACCGTCTCGGCGGCAACCATTGTGAACCATCCGACATTCGCGCCAATGTCGACAAAAACATCGCCATCTTGCAAGGTCGTGCGAACGATCTCGGTTTCCCTGCGTTCGAAGTGTCCCTGAAAATGCAGATAGGTCTGAACGTGATCGGACGGGTCATCGATGACAATCTTGAACCGGCCGGCGCGCTCAAGACGGACCTTTGGCGACGACAACGGGCCAAGCTTGATCCTGCCCACTCGGATCAACGGCTCGAGAAGCCGGGTGGGGACGGGGAGCGTTGACATGATCGCCTTCAGGCACCGCGATTTCAGCGCATTCAACCGCCAGTCGGCCCGGTCGTTCGAAAAAAAGGTTCCGTTTTTGTCGTCGCAATCGTAATTGACCATGTCGCACTACCATTGTTCGGGGACTTGTATGATCACTACGCCAGTCAATTCGATGGGAGCGCAATTTAATTGTATTTTAATGGTAAATATGGCTAGCGGTTGTGTGGTTGGCCGGTGCGTTGCGTCGGGGCGCAGAAGAACGACTGCCGGATTGCGATGACGCCCTTTTTTTTCAGCGGCCTGTTTTCTTTGACCAGCCATGGCGGAGTGGCCGTGAAAACGGCGCTCACCCTCGCCGTCGGCGCGGCCGGCGGCGCGTTTTTCGAGTGGTGCGGTCTTCCCGCCTCGTGGTTGTCGGGCGCGATGATCGCCGTTGCCCTGGCGACCTTGATGCGAATGCCGGCGAGTATGCCCACGCCGCTGCGTGACGCCCTGTTCGTGGTGCTGGGCGTGACGATGGGCACAGGCGTCAAGCCGGATACGATCGCGCGCATGGGGGAATGGCCCTTCACCATGGCCCTGCTCGGGATGACTGTCGTGGCAGTGCTCGGTGCGACCTATCTCTATCAGCGCAAGATTGCGGGATGGGACCGGGAGACCTCCTATTTCGCGGCGATCCCCGGGGCGCTTGCCGTCGTGATGGCGCTCACCCTGTCCTATCCGCGCGCGGATGTCGGGCGGGTGGCTCTGGCGCAATCCGTGCGCCTCTTTATCCTCATGGCGGTGCTGCCGTCACTGATCGCCGGCGGAGAAGCGCCGGCCCCGGTCTCCGCCTTGCAGGCCCAGGCCGAACCCGGCGCTGCGCTTCTCATGGTTCTTGTGGCGCTTGCCGGTCTTGTCGGCTTTGCAACCGCGCGCGTCGGGGTGCCCGCCGGATGGATGACGGGCCCTTTCTTCATGAGCGCGATCCTGAGCGCCACCGGCACGGTCGACATCATCCTGCCGGGTTGGCTGACCCATGCCGCGCTGATCGGCCTGGGCTGCGTTGTCGGAACGCGCTTTTCCCATGTCGGCCCGCAGGCGCTGGCGCGGTTGTTCGTGGTCTGCCTTGGCGCCTTTTTCGTCGGCATGACGATTTCGGTCGCGATGTCGCTTGTCGTGTGGGCGGCTTTCGGGCTGCCGTTCGGGCAGGTGCTGCTGGCATTCGCCCCCGGCGGTCTTGAGGTGATGACGCTGCTCGCCTTTCTGCTCAACCTCGATCCGGCCTTCGTCGCGGCCCACCAGATCGTGCGCTACGTGGCGATGGTCCTGATTCTCCCGGTGCTCACGTCACGGTTTCTGGGCGCGGCACGCCCGGCGGTCGGACCCGCCGTTCCCGCGCCCCCGCAACAAAAGCGCGACAACGCGACCGAAAAGCCGATCGACCCGTCATGACAATGGGATGTTTCCTTAGGGACATATACTTAGTAATATGATTCTAATGCAGCTTTATCTGTGCAAATCGTCGCATGGACTTTTTGACAGATGAAATTCCAGTCGACTTATCCTAAGGCAGGTTGACCTGGATCAAGGCGGATTTGGCGCAGTGCGTCATACCGTCCTCCTGGACCCATAGGGGGTTGGATCACAAACGGACTCGGGGCGCGGACATGGCTCAGACAAAAGCCAAATACCTCACGCTGGAGGAAGGCTTCTTTGCCGCCTTCCTCATCGTGATTGCCTTCGTCTGCCTGATCATCGCGGGCAAGACCTACGATCAGGTTATGGCGTTTCATACCGCACTCGGCTCGCTCTTTGCGGCCGGTGGTGCGTTCATCATCTTCAAGAACTATTTCAACGACGGCGGGATCGCGATCCCGCAGGAAATCGACGGCAAGCCGAACTACAACCTCGGCCCGATCAAGTTCGGGGCCTGGGCTGCCGTGTTTTGGGGAATTGCCGGCTTCACCGTCGGTCTGATCATCGCGCTTCAACTGGCCTATCCGCTGCTGAACCTCGATCTGCCCTGGACCAGCTTCGGCCGCCTGCGGCCGCTGCACACCTCGGCGGTGATCTTCGCCTTCGGCGGAAACGTGCTGCTTGCCACCTCCTTCTATGTGGTGCAGCGCACCAGCCGTGCGCGCATGCCCGGCCGGATCGCACCCTGGTTCGTGATCCTCGGCTACAACGTCTTCATCGTCGTCGCCGGCACGGGTTATCTGCTTGGCGCCACGCAGTCGAAGGAATACGCCGAGCCGGAATGGTATGCCGATCTGTGGCTGACCATCGTCTGGGTGGCGTATCTGCTGGTGTTCCTGGGCACGCTGTGGAAGCGCAAGGAGCCGCACATCTACGTCGCGAACTGGTTCTACCTGGCGTTCATCGTGACGATCGCCATGCTGCACATCACCAACAACCTGACGATCCCCGTGTCGATCTACGGCACCAAGTCCTACATCGTATGGGCGGGCGTTCAGGATGCGATGGTGCAGTGGTGGTACGGCCACAACGCGGTCGGCTTCTTCCTGACCGCCGGCTTCCTCGCCATCATGTATTATTTCGTGCCCAAGCGCGCCGAACGGCCGGTCTATTCCTACCGCCTGTCGATCGTGCACTTCTGGGCGCTGATCTTCCTGTACATCTGGGCGGGTCCGCATCATCTCCACTACACGGCGCTGCCGCAGTGGGCGTCGACGCTGGGGGCCACCTTCTCGATCATCCTGTGGATGCCCTCCTGGGGCGGCATGATCAACGGGCTGATGACGTTGTCCGGCGCGTGGGACAAGCTGCGCACGGATCCGGTCCTGCGGATGATGGTCGTGTCGATCGCCTTCTACGGCATGTCGACTTTTGAAGGTCCGCTGATGAGCCTGCGGTCGGTGAACTCGCTGTCGCATTACACCGACTGGACGATCGGTCACGTGCATTCCGGTGCGCTCGGCTGGGTCGGCTACATCTCCTTCGGTGCGCTCTACTGCCTGATCCCGTGGCTGTGGAACAAGAAGCAGGTCTATTCGCTCAAGCTGGTGAACTGGCACTTCTGGATCTCCACCATCGGCATCGTGCTCTACATCTGCGCGATGTGGGTGTCGGGCATCATGCAGGGCCTGATGTGGCGTGCCTACGACCAACTCGGTTTCCTGGAGTACTCCTTCATCGAGACCGTCGAGGCGATGCACCCCTTCTATGTGATCCGCGCATTGGGCGGCGCCCTGTTCGTCGCCGGTGCCTTGATCATGGCTTACAACCTGTGGATGACGGTTCGTCACGGAGAGGCTGAAGAAGCCGAGACCGCTGGCGCCGGCGCCATGGCCCCTGCTGAATAAGGGGAGAGGGACACATGTCGATCTGGAAAAAACACGAAGTCTTTGAGAAGCACTCGCTTGTGCTTGTCATCGGCATCCTCGTCGTCGTCGCCATTGGCGGCCTCGTCGAAATCGCACCGCTCTTCTACCTGAAGAGCACCATCGAGAAGGTGGAGGGCATGCGGCCCTACACCCCGCTGGAACTGGCCGGGCGCAACGTCTACATCCGCGAGGGCTGTTATCTGTGCCATTCGCAGATGGTGCGCCCGATGCGCGACGAACTGGAGCGCTACGGCCACTTCAGCCTGGCGGCGGAATCCATGTACGACCATCCCTTTCAGTGGGGATCGAAGCGCACGGGTCCCGACCTTGCCCGCGTCGGCGGCAAATACTCCGACGAATGGCATCGCGACCATCTGGTCAACCCGCGCTCCGTCGTTCCCGCGTCCATCATGCCGGGATATCCCTTCCTGCTTGAGGCGAAGCTGGAGACCCGCGGCATCGCCGACCACCTGACCGCCAACGCCATCGTCGGCGTGCCCTACACCGAGGACATGGTCTCTTCGGCACGGGCCGACATGCTGGCCCAGGCAAATCCGGACGGCGACGATGTGGACGCGTTCCTGGAGCGCTATCCCAACGCCATCGTCCGCGATTTCGACGGCGACCCGGAAAAGGTCTCGGAGATGGACGCGCTCGTCGCCTATCTCCAGATGCTCGGCACGCTGGTCGACTTCTCGATCTACGACAACAAGGCCAACCTGCGCTGACGAAGAGGAACGTGACATGAACGAAGCGTATAATTCCGTCGCCAGCTTCGCCCAGACATGGGGCCTGGTCTACTTCGTGGTTCTGTTTGCCGTCGTCCTGGCATACGCGCTGTGGCCCAAGAACCGCAGCCGCTTCGACGAGGCCGCGCATATCCCCTTGCGGGAGGATTGATGAATGGCTGACATGCACAAGAAGGACGTCGACCAGGTCACCGGCGTGGAAACGACCGGGCACGAGTGGGACGGCCTGAAGGAACTGAACAATCCGCTCCCGAAGTGGTGGCTGTATATCTTCTACGCCACCATCGTATGGGCCATCGGCTACTGGGTGGTCTATCCGTCTTGGCCGCTGATCTCCGGCTATACCGCCGGCGTCCTGGGCGATAGCCAGCGCGCCAATGCGCTGGCCGCCTATCAGGCGGACCTGGCGGAACGCTCGCAGATCGGCGAAAAGCTGATCAACGCGCCGCTGGAGGAAATCCGCTCGACCCAGTCGTTGCTCGAGTTCGCGCTCGCCAACGGCGAAGCGGCCTTCGGTGACAATTGCGCGGCCTGCCACGGCTCCGGTGCAGAAGGCTCTGCGGGCTATCCCAACCTGCAGGACGACAACTGGATCTGGGGCGGCTCTCTCGATGCCATCCATACGACCCTGCAGCACGGCATCCGTGCCGCGAACGACGAGACGCGATTCGGCGACATGCCGGCTTTCGGACGTGACGAGATCCTCGACAAGGAGCAGATCACCCAGGTCGCCAACTATGTCGGCTCGCAAGCCGGTATGGAGCCTGAGGCCGGTGTCGACATCGCGGCCGGCGAGACGGTCTTCATTGAAAACTGCGCCGCCTGCCACGGCGAGGACCTCCAGGGCATTCAGGAGATGGGCGCCCCGAGTCTGGTTGCGAACAACTATCTCTACGAGCGGTCGATCGACGGCATCGCCGCACAGGTGACGGCCCCGCGCAATGGCGTCATGCCGGCGTGGTCGCCGCGTCTGGAACCGGCAACCGTCAAGTCGCTCGCCGTCTACGTGCATTCGCTCGGCGGTGGCGAGTAGGCTCAGCCTTGTCGGATTTCCGGGGGACATTATGCCCGAAACTCCGACACGCGATGAATGTGAAAGGCGCCCCCAGCGGGCGCCTTTTTCTTGGGCGCAGCCCGGTCGCGCCGCCGATCCCGGAGGTTGCGTCCCGAATGCCGCGATTCAAATCCGCGGGTGCGCGAAAGGCGTGCTCCTTCACCTTCCCGAAAGAGTTTGCGCGACAAGGTGCAGGGGCAAGACCGGAGTCGGAATATGCCATGAAACAGGGTTCGCGATCCGGCAAAGACAGTCCTGAAGTGGAGATCTCGTGAAACCCATGTCCAAATCCCTCATGGCGATGCTGATCGCAGGCGTCAGTGCGCTGCCCGCGTTCGCCGCCGAGGACGTCGCCGACCGGATCTGGTCCGGCGGGCCGATCCTGACCATGAACGACCTTGCGCCGCGCGCTGAAGCGGTGGCCGAAAAAGACGGCGAGATCATCGCGGTCGGTCCCGAGGCCGAGGTGATGAAGCACAAGGGCGAGGGCACCAAGCTCATCGACCTGAAGGGCAAGACCATGCTGCCCGGTTTTGTCGACGCGCATGGCCACGCCTTCATGATCGGCGTGCAGGCGGTCTCCGCCAACACCCAGCCCGCCCCTGACGGCAAGGTGAACGACATTCCCGCCCTGCAGCAGACGCTGAGCGAATGGCAGAAGGCGTATCCGGAGCGCATCAAGCGGCTTGGAACCGTTCTCGGCTTTGGCTATGACGACGCGCAGCTCAAGGAACAGCGCCATCCGACGCGCGAGGATCTCGATGCCGTCTCCACCGAGGTGCCGGTGCTGGTCATTCACCAGTCCGGCCATCTCGGCGTCTTCAACTCCAAGGCGCTGGAAGTGGCCGGTATCACTGCCGACACCAAGAACCCGGACGGCGGTGTGATCCGGCGCGAGGACGGCAGCGAAGAGCCCAATGGCGTGCTGGAGGAATCCGCTTTCTTCCCGGCGCTCATGAAATTGCTGTCCGGGCTCGACAAGGAAGGTGGCGAGGAACTCTTCGTCGCCGGCACCGAGCTCCTGGCGAGCTACGGCTACACCACCGGCCAGGAAGGCCGTTCCACACCCAATGTCGTCAAGCTGATGCAGGCGGCGTCCGCCGCCGGACGCATCAAGATCGACGTCGTGACCTATCCGGATGTGCTGGTCGACCGCGACTTCATCGCCAAGAATGTGTCGCAAAGCTACAAGAACGGGTTCCGCGTCGCCGGCGCCAAGCTGACCATCGACGGTTCACCGCAGGGCTTCACCGCGCTGCGTGACCGGCCCTACTACAATCCGCCGGCGCAGTATCGGGCGGACTACGCAGGGTATGCCGCTGCCAGCACCGACCAGGTGTTCGATGCCATTGACTGGGCGTTTGAAAACAACATCCAGATTATCACCCATTCCAATGGCGAAGGCGCATCGGACATGCTGATCGCCGGCATCAAGACGGCGACGGAAAAGCACGGCAACAACGACCGCCGTCCGGTGCTGATCCACGGCCAGTTCCTGCGCAAGGACCAGGTCGCGGCGTTCGACGAGCTGGACGTGTTCCCCTCGCTGTTCCCGATGCACACCTTCTACTGGGGCGACTGGCACCGTGACCGCACCGTCGGGCCGGAAAACGCCGACAACATCTCGCCGACCGGCTGGGTGCGCGAGCGCGGCATGATGTTCTCCTCGCACCACGATGCTCCGGTGGCCTTCCCCGACAGCATGCGCATCCTCGATGCCACGGTAACGCGGCGCACGCGCTCGGGCGACATCCTCGGCCCCGATCAGCGCGTCGACGTGATGACCGCGCTGAAGGCAATGACCATCTGGCCGGCCTATCAGCACTTCGAGGAGACCGGAAAAGGCTCCATCGAGATCGGCAAGGTCGCGGATCTGATCATCCTGAGTGACGATCCGACGGCCATCGATCCGGAGACGCTCGCCAGCCTGAAGGTCGACGAGACCATCAAGCACGGCGAGACGATCTACACCCGCAAGGACGATGAGAAGCAGGGCAATCTGCGGATGCGTCCCGGACCGGATGGAAGCGATGCGCTCGGCAACTTCCTGCGTCACGCCTCGCACAGCATCGAGGCGTCTGGTGGGCATGCGCACGGGCCGGACATTCTCTATCAGGCCTTTGCCGCCGGCTTCGCGGACAAGGCTGCTGCCACCCGCTAAGGCGGATCGAAACGGCAGAAACACCGACGCCCGGGACCGCAAGGCCCCGGGCGTTTTGCCTTTCCGTCCCGTTGTGAGATTTGTGCTTAGCCGCGATCTTCAAGCTCTCCTCGAACGCCGCTGGGGGCCTTGCCGGTGGAGCGCCGGAAGGCGCGGGCGAAGGCGCCCTGGCTGTCGTAGCCCAGCCGATGCGCGATCTCGCTCACCGGCAAGCGGGTCTCGCGCAGCGCCCATAGCGCATATTGCGTCCGCGCGTCATCGGTGAGGGCGCGAAACGTGCAGCCGGCCCGGTCCAGCCGCCGCCGCAGGCTTCGCTGCGACAGTCCGCAGTCGTTGGCAATCGTCTCCTGTGTCAGCGGCCCCTGACCGAGCCGCCGGTACACGGCCTCCACGATATCGGAGACAGGCGCCTCCGGAGTGGCGCGGGAGGGCGTTGCCTCACGCAAGGAAGAGACAAGCGGGTGCTCGACCCTGACGGGCAAGTCGAGCAGTCGTGCCGGAAACGCCAGCATGTTGCAGGGTTCGCCAAAAAGCGGCGCGACACCTGTCATCCGTGCCAGGTCGGCGTGGCTGTCGCGTTCATGCTCGAACGACAGCCCAACCGCAAATGCCGCGTCCGACAATCCGGCGGATCCAAACCGGCGCACCACCGCATCGAGAAAGGCGAGGGTGAATTCCGCGTCGCGCGAGCGCGGCCAGATCGCGGGATCGATGATCCGGTAGCTCAGGATGCAGGTGTCGCCGGCAACCTCGCGGTGAAAGGCCGTGCCATGCTGAAGCGTTTCGAGATCGGCAAGAAGCCGGTCCAGCAAGTCGCCGAGATGCGTTGCGCCGAGGCAGGCGGGAAACAGACCGGCCAAGGCCGGCGCGGCGATTGCCTCGCCGCAGCACCACATGCGCCCGGCGTCGGGAGCCTGGGCGCCGCCGGCCTGAAGCAGGCGGGTGAACTGGGCAAGCGGCAACTCGCCTGAGGTCTTGACCGGCGTATCGGGTGGCGCGCCAAGGCCGCTGTCGGCGAAGGCGCGCGCGGCGTCGACCCCGGCCTTCTGCATTGCGTTGGCGATCAGCGGCAGCGCGGCCGCGCCGATGGTCGCCTCGGGAATGGTAAAATCCTGCATGGGTTTTCCCGTCCTTGCCGCAAATCGTCGCCCGCGACGGCGGGCCGTGTCAATCGCGGCGAGGCAGGGCGCGGACACGCGCGGGGGTTACCCGTGAAACGGGGCGGCCAAATGTGCCGCCCCGCCCGATGTCGTCTGGCCGCGTCAGGAGCCGTCGTCGAGACGGATCGTCAGCGCCGGATTGTGCGGGAAGAAGTTGAAGGGTCTGAGCGAAAAGCCCTTCCACATGGTCGACATCACCGGCCAGTCTTCCGTGTGTGGCACGTGATGGAAACCCATCGTGTACCAGGTCACGATATCCGTGTCGGCAATCGGCCGGTCCTGCTGCGTCCAGGCCGCCAGCGTGTCCGATCCGTCGCTCTGGAACGCGAACTGCCCGCCCGCGTAGCGCTCGTCGCGGGAATACGGCGTGTTCCACAGTGTGTATTCCACATAGGCATTGCGCTTCATCGGCGGGTCGTTTTCGAAGTCGAACGGCGAATAGGCGACCGAATTGTTCGGCACGATCATGTAGCCGGGCTTGTGGCCGAGCGGGCCGTCCGCGCCCATGTTCATGACGTGATACATCGCCGGGGTGTCCGGATTGACCTTGTAGCGCCCGCCGAGCTCGGTTTCCGCCGGCGTCGTTTCGGTCACCCAGAGCGAGCGGCGCGGGGCATCCGCCTCGACCTCACCCTTTACCAATGCTGTGCGCATGAAGGTGTTGGAGGGGCCGTCGACATCGAAGTCGAGCTTGAAGTTGAAGAAGTGATCGTGGTTGGGCGCGATCAGGTTGGGCGCGATCAGCGTGCCGTAGCGGGTTTCTTCCGCCGCGCCCTCGTCGGTCATCGACTTGATCGCGGCGCCCTTGACCGCATCCAGTCCGGTGGACCCGACCATCACGTCGATGCGTCCGTCCTGATGGAAGATGTAGTCGACGAGATAGTCGTAATTGCCGACCTCCGAGGCGGTGCGCACGACAAGCTGTGTCGCCGGGCGTCCTTCCGCCGGAACAAACTCGCTTTCCGACTGGGCGAAGATCTCGAAGTGACGCCAGGCCGGATCGCCGATGTTGCGTTCAAAGACGCAGATCGCGCCGGGAATGGCGAGCGGCGCGCCGTTGTCCTGATGCACCACCGCCGGCAGAAACTGCGCATAGGCCGGACAGTCGACGCCAGGGCGCAGCGGCGAGAGAAAGATGCCGAAGCCGTATTCGCCGCTGTCCATGTAGGTGCGCCAGTACCAGCCGGCGTCCGGGTCCATGTAAGGCACGAAGACTTCCGACAGATGCGCCTGGTAGAGCACGGAGCGCCAGCGCTCGCCGTCCTTCACGTCGATGTTGGAAAGAACCAGCCCCGGGCGCTTGTCGACGCGGGCGCGAAACCGCCAGATATCCCAGGAGATCTGGCCGTTCTCGATGGTGAAATTCTGACCGTCCGGCTGGCTGAGACGCGCCGGGTTGGTGCGCGGGCGAAGGGCGCCGGTGCGGGCCTCCACTTCGGCCTCGGTATAACCCCAGGGATCTTCGGGAAGCGGCAACACGCCGCTGTCGAACACCTCGACGACCGTGTCGGCGTTGAGGTCGACCACCGCATAAAGTCCCTCGATCGGCTTTGCATAGAAGTTGGAGCCCTCCGGCAGAACGTAGCAGGGCACCTTCATCAGGCGTCGCCCGTCTTCTTCCGCCAGGCCGAAACGTCCGGCGGTAAGCGGCAGGCAGAAGACATCCTCCGGAGTCAGGCCGCGTTTCTCCAGCCCGGCGATGAAATCCGGGTGTGCGGTGGCGAGTTCCATCGCGGTCAGGAACTCGGCCAGAAGGATCATGGTCTCGCCGCCCGCCGGTTCGACGGAAACGACCGCATCGCCGGCCAGATTGACCTCGGCGACAAAGGCACCGTCGGCGGTCTTGAAATGAACCTCGGCCGCGCGGGGCTCCGGCTGGCCTTCGCGCCAGTTGAGGACAACGGACTTCTCCGGCTCAAGCAGCGAAATATAGGGATAGAGCGTTTCGGCATTCGTATGACCGGCGCCTTGCAGAAGCGCGACGGCCTCGCTGATTTCGGCTTCGCTCAACCCGTCGAGCGGATGCGCGTTGGCGCCGGTGAGCGCGGCGGCGAGGGTCATCGCCCCTCCCGCCAGCAGGCTTCCGATTTGCGATGATCGCATGGCAGTGTTCCCTTGAAACTGTCTCTGGTCTGGTCGCGCGCCGCATGGTGTGCGGTCTTTGCGCAATCGCAGCCTAGCGCGGATGCACGGGGCGGATTGTGCAATTCCGGCCAAAATGTCGCACCCTTCGGGGTCCGGCCTTGGCATCTGCGGGTGCCGGCCCGCTTGACCCCGATCAAGGCACGGGCCTCGTTGCCCTGATATCCGTGGTAGGATGCGTTGGACGAAAGGTGACAATCCAAAGTGACCGATTGTCGCGGTGTTGACGTGTCGCAACGCGAGATCAACCCGTCACGGGTAATGTGACGGCAGATGAGCGGTTGGATGGCGTGCCTTGGCATCCCCGCGCTCCCCTGTTGTCCCGAGGGGCGGGACACGAAAGATCGAAAAATGGACGGAACGATGCGTGCTGAAACGGATCCTTCGGGCTCTGGCGCCCACCCCGACGAGTGGTTTGCCTCGGCCAAGAAAATCTACCCGATGGCGGTCCACGGGACCTTCCGCAAGATCAAGTGGGCGGTTCTGTTTGCAACTCTCGGCATCTACTATTTCCTGCCGTTCGTGCGTTGGGACCGGGGGCCGGACGCTCCCGACCAGGCGGTCCTGGTCGATATGGCCGGCCGTCGCGCCTATTTCTTCTTCATCGAGATCTGGCCGCAGGAAGTCTACTACCTCACCGGCCTGCTGATTCTGGCGGCGATGGGGCTGTTCCTGATGAACGCGGTCGCCGGGCGCGTGTGGTGCGGCTATCTGTGCCCGCAGACCGTCTGGACCGACCTGTTTCTTTGGGTCGAACGCCACACGGAAGGCGACCGGCGCGACCGGATACGTCTCGAGAAGCAGCCGTGGACGCTCAAGAAGATCGGTCAGAAGATCTCCAAACACACCCTGTGGCTGATGATCGCCTGGTGGACCGGCGGAGCGTGGGTTCTGTATTTCGCTGATGCCCCGACGCTGGTGATGGATCTTGCCACCGGACAGGCGGCCTTTGCCGCCTATCTCTGGATCGGCATCCTGACCTTCACCACCTATGCGCTGGCCGGCCACATGCGCGAGCAGGTCTGCATCTTCCTCTGCCCGTGGCCGCGCATTCAGGCGGCGCTGACGGACGAGGAAGCCCTCAACGTCACCTATCGCTACGATCGGGGCGAGCCGCGCGGCTCGCTGAAGCAGAACCTGAAGCGCGAAGCCGAGGGTCTGCCGGCGGGCGACTGTGTGGATTGCCACCAGTGTTTCCACGCCTGCCCGACGGGCGTCGATATCCGAAACGGCACGCAGCTCGGCTGCATCCAGTGCGGCCTGTGCATCGATGCCTGCGACGACGTGATGGACAAGGTCGGCAAGCCGCGCGGACTGATCGCCTATGATACGGACGAAAACATCAAGCGGCGCATGGAGGGCAAGGAAACCTTTGTGCGCATCGTGCGCCCGCGCACGGTGATCTATGTCGCCGTTATCCTGCTCATCACCGGGATCATGGCCTATGCGCTGGCAACCCGCGAGCTGGAGGGCGTCAGCGTGCTTCATGACCGCAATCCGATCTATGTCGAACTGTCCGACGGGGCGGTCAGGAACGGCTATACGATCCGCCTGCTCAACAAGCGTCAGGTGCAGCGTGACTTCATCCTGTCTGTCGAGGGCATGCCCGAGGGAACCCGTCTCGAGGCCGTGGGCATTAATCAGGGCGTGAGCGGACGGCCGGTAATCGGTGTCGGTCCCGACACGACCCGTGAGGTGCGCGTGCTGGTCTTCTCGCCGGCGGATGCCGAAATGCCGAAGACGACGCCGATCACGTTCCGCATCACCGAGACGGTGATGGGCGAGGTTGCGACGGGAACGGATTTCTTCAAGGCGCCCTGAGCCGGGCGCCGTGTGGACCGGGCCGGGACGCGGACGCGCCCCGGCCAAATCGTTTGCGCCGATGATCCTTGTCATCGAACAGGGGAGCGGTAGCGCCTATGCATGGAGAAGACTTGCGGCCGGCGCCGCACGGTGCCATGCGATAGGACGGTTCTCGAAATGACATCACCAATGGCGGACACCATGACCCAGGCTCGCACAGAGCGGAAAATCACCGGACGGACGGTCCTCTTCTGGATGATCGGCTTTTTCACGGTCATCTTCATCGCCAACGCGATCTTCATCCATCTGGCGCTGTCGTCCTTCCCTGGCGTCGTCACCGAGACGGCCTATGAGGACGGGCTTGCCTACAATGACGCGATCGCAGCATCGCGGGCACAGGCTGCGCGCGACTGGTCGGTGTCCGGGGCGCTCGAACGGGCCGGCCAGACCGCCGCACGCGTCGAGGTTGTTGCCCGCGATGCCGAAGACGCGCCGCTTTCCGGTCTTGCGGTCACCGCAACGTTGCGGCGTCCGGCGAGCCCCGAGGCGCCGGTGGTGGTGGTCTTGCAGGAAGGCGAGACCGGTCGCTACCAGGCTATGGTGAATGATCTTGCGGCGGGCAACTGGATCCTGGATCTCGAGGCGCAGGGCGGACAGGACGGCGAGGCCTTCAAGTCCCGCAACCGTGTCTTTCTCTCGCAATAGGGGAGCGCGCGCATGCGTGCGGTGCCATTATGACCGCGCATGAGCGGGACTGGGACGCCTTCATCACGCTGACGCCGGAGGGCCGTGCCCATATGGATCTCGCCGTGGAGGGCGTGACCTGCGCGGCCTGCATGGTGGAGATCGAGCGGGGGCTCGGCGCTCAGGAGGGCGTGGAGACGGCACGGCTCAATCTGACGAGCCATCGGCTCGCGGTCGACTGGACCCCGGAGCGCACCACCGCCGAACGCATCGTCGAAACGCTGTCGAAACTGGGGTATCGCGCCCATCCGTTCGATCCTGCACAGGTGCGCGAACGCGCCGACGCGGCGGGCCGCGAACTGTTGCGCGCGCTTGCGGTTGCCGGCTTCGCCATGATGAACATCATGCTGTTGTCGGTCTCCGTCTGGTCCGGCAATGCCACGGGAATCTCATCGGAAACGCGCGATTTCTTTCACTGGCTCTCGGCGCTGATCGCCCTGCCGGCGGCCGTTTATGCCGGGCGGCCTTTCCTTCGCTCCGCGTTTTCTGCGCTCGCCGCGCGCCGGCTCAACATGGATGTGCCGATTGTGATCGGCGTATCGCTGGCGCTGTTTCTTTCGGTCATGCAGACCTTGCAATCGGCGCATCACGCCTATTTCGAATCCGCTGTGATGCTGCTGTTCTTCCTGCTGATCGGCCGGTACCTCGATCACATGATGCGCCGCCGCACGCGCGCCTTCGCCGAAAACATCGCGGCCCTGAAGGCGGAAACCGCCGTCGTCCAGCGCGCTGACGGGAGCTTGCGCGAAGTGCCGCTGTCCAAGGTCGAGCCGGGCCAGCGCATCTATGTGCGCGCCGGCGAACGCGTTCCCCTCGACGGGCGTGTGGAGACGGGCGTGTCCGAGATCGACCAGAGCCTTGTGACTGGTGAAACGGCGCTGGCACAGGTCGGGCCGGGCGATGCGGTCTATGCCGGCACGCTCAATGCGTCCGCCAATCTCGCCGTTCAGGTCACCACCGCATCGGGCGCGACGCTTCTCGACGAGGTGACGCGCCTGCTGGAGGCGGCGGGTCAGGCAAAATCGCGGCATGTTCGTCTGGCCGACCGTGCCGCCGCCCTGTATTCGCCGCTGGTGCATCTGGCGGCGGCGCTGACCTTTCTCGGCTGGTGGGCGAGCGGGCAGGGCTGGCAGCCCGCGCTGGTCACAGCCATTTCCGTTCTCATCATCACCTGCCCCTGCGCTCTAGGGCTGGCCGTTCCCGCTGTCCAGGTCGTCACCTCGGGTCAGTTGTTTCGCGCCGGCGTGCTGCTGCATTCGGGCGACGCGGTGGAGCGGCTGGCGGAGGCCGATACCATCGTCTTCGACAAGACAGGCACGCTGACGCTGGCCGTCCCGGATCTGGTGGATGCCGGCTGCGTTGATGCGGAGGTGCGCGCCCTGGCCGGTCGTCTGGCGTTGACCAGCCGCCATCCGCTGTCGGCGGCGCTTGCAAGGGCGACCGGCGCGGGCGTGCCGCTTGAAACGGCGGCCGAGATTCCCGGCGAAGGCGTCGAGGCGGTCCACGAGAGCCGGACACTCCGGCTCGGCAGTGCCGCATTCTGCGGCCTTTCCGCATCGGACGCTGCGCGGGCCGTCGCCGGTCACCCCGGGGCCTCGCTGCTGTTTTTTCGCGATGGAGACGCGGCCCCGGTGCCCTTCCTCATCGCGCAACGCCTGCGCCCCGATGCGAAAGAGGCGGTCGGACGGCTCACGGCGGCGGGCTATCGGCTTGCGATCTTGTCCGGCGACCGCGTTGCGCCGGTCATGGCGATCGCCGAGACGCTGGGGATCGAGGACTGGCAGGCTGGCCTGACGCCGAAAGACAAGATCGCCCGGCTGGAGGCGCTGGCTGCGGAAGGGCGCAAGGTCTTGATGGTCGGCGACGGGCTGAATGACGCCCCGGCGCTTGCGGCCGCCCATGTGTCGCTGTCACCGGTGACCGCCGTTCACGTGGCGCAGGCGGCGGCCGATGCCGTGTTCCTGGGCGACCGGCTGTCGCCGGTGTGCGATGCGCTGGCGCTTTCGCGGCGTGCACGTCGCGCGATGATGCAGAACCTGTGGTTTTCGACGCTTTACAATATCGTTGCCGTGCCCTTCGCGGTGGCGGGTTTTGTCACGCCGCTGATTGCGGCGCTTGCCATGTCGCTGTCGTCACTGGCTGTCACGCTCAATTCGCTGCGCCTGCGGTTGGGTGCGGCGAGCGCGGCGGACGGGCGCACGCACCTTCAGGAAGGAGAGGACCGATGGACGTCCTGATCTATCTCATTCCCGTTGCGCTGTTGCTCGGGCTCTTTGGTCTGGCAGGCTTTCTGTGGTCGTTGAAGTCCGGACAATACGATGACCTGGAGGGCGCAAAATACCGGATCCTGCAGGATGACGATGTGCCGGAGCGGGATCAGCCGCGCCACCCGTCTCGTCCGGGCGCGGGAGACGGCAACGGTGCGGACAAAGGGGGCCGGCCCTGAGATTTTTACCACTGAGCATGCCGTGGCTAACCGTTACTTCAGATTTCGCATGGCATAAGGAGGCGGACTGGAGGTTTTTGCGTGTCGCTCGATCTTTCATCCCTGACGTTCCTGCTTGTGGAGGACAGTGCGTATATGCGCACGATCCTGCGCACCATGCTGCAAGGGTTCGGCGCGCGCCGCATCGTCGAGGCCGAGGATGGCGCCTCCGGGCTGGAGGCGATGGAGCGCGCGAATCCGGATATTCTGATCCTCGACTGGGTGATGCCCATTCTTGACGGCGCCGACATGGTCCGCATGATTCGCAATCCGCACAATCCCTTCGCCTATATTCCGATCATCATGGTCACGGGACACACCGAGCGCAGCCGCATCATCGAGGCGCGCCGGCTCGGCGTGCATGAACTTCTGTCCAAGCCGATCTCGGCCAAGGCGCTTTACCAGCGGGTCAATTCGGTGATCATGCAGCCGCGCGACTTTGTGAAGACGCCAAGCTACTTCGGGCCTGCGCCGCGTGAGATCCGCAATCGCCAGAAAATCTGGCAAAGCATGGAAAACGGGGAAGGCGGGCAGGCGGCCTGAGGCGCCTGTCCTGCGATCTATGGGTCCACACCTTAGCGCATCATTTCCGGCGTGTTTCGGGACCGACTGCCGTCGATTGCCGTAAGCAGTTCGTTCTTGTTGTCGACGAGATCCGCCAGGGTTACCCGTGAAAGCGCGGCAAAGAAGGCCTCCAGTGCGCCGTCCAGCGCGCTGCGCAACTGGCATGCCGTATAGAATGTACAGCGCGCCGCACAGTTCTTCTCGTGGCATTCCGTAAGGAAAAAGTCAGGCTCGATGAGTTTGACAATGGAAGAAATCCGAATATCCCCGGGATCCCGATCCAGGGCGACTCCGCCACTGCGTCCGACGGTCGATTTAATATATCCGGTTTTGCGAAGTTTCTGCACAGCGGCGACGACCTGCGACCGATGACTTGCGGTTTTCTCGACGATTTCATCGATCGGCACAATGCGATCATCATGAATTGCCAAGTACATCAGCGTTCGAACCGCTATGTCGGTTCGGTTCGTAAGGCGCATCTCTGTTCCCTTTTTCGTATTTTTGAGATTTTTTATAACGTAAGTTAATACAAGAGAAAAATCAATTTCGACAGAAAACTATATATATAAGAAATACTTTTTTCATTTGCGTAAATTCAATTAAGTATTCTAAAAATACTTGAACAAGAGAGCATTGTCATTTATGGCGGTTATTAGATGTGGAAAAGTGAAATTAGCATCAGGCGCACAGCATGCAGATCGAAAACTGGACGGAAATCCATGATCTCGCGGACTTCATTGAACTGTCGGGTGCGGATGTGGAGAACATCAAGGAAGCATGGAGCATTCTGTCGCCGAAAATTGCTTCAATCCTGAATGATTTCTATGACAACAGGATCATGTCCGATGAAAAGTGGCGGCTCAAGGACATCTGCGTCGAGACCCTGAAGCGAAAACAGGAGGCGTATTGGTCCGTTCTGTTTTCGGGCGTTCTGGACGATGTCTACCGCTCTCATGCACGCTCGATTGCGGTCAAGCATCATCAGCACGGCGTGACGATGACCGACTACATCGCGTCTTATGGGTGGTTCCTGAATGCCTTCGAGCGGGTGTTGCAATGCTCGCCGATATCACCGAAAGAGCGGTCTGCGATGATGGCCTCCGTCCGCCGCATGGTGTTTCTCGACATGACGATTGCCGCCTCGACCTATTATATCGTCTACATCGATTGAGGTCGGTGCCGTCACCGTTTTGGCGCTCCGAAACCTGTTGCCGTCCCCTGGCGGGCACCTCGGACGGTCGGCTCTCGGCGCCGGCCGTCGTGCAATGAGCTCACGTCTTCGAAGACGGCGGGCGAGGAGCGGCCTTGCGTTTGCGCAGATTGGCGCGCAGGGCCGCTGCAAGCCGCTCCTCGCGCGTTTCTTGCGGTGGGGATCGTGTGGGGGCCGACGTTGGTGCCTTTGCCGCTTGCGCCGCCCTGGAGGGCGATGGGTCCGGAGCGCCGGTCGGCCCGTCTTCGGTCCCTGTGTCGCGACGCTTGTTGTCGCGGTCGTCGGTGCTTTCGTCGGCTGTGGTCATGGTGCTTGAACGTCCCGTTTCGCCGGTCTGGTTGACGGTCTGGCCCTACGTCCGGCGGCCGAATGGCTTGCCGGCCTGCCACCCTGCGCCCTGCAGGCGTACGTCCTGGTGTCGGGACAGTGCCTCGGTGCCTCGCGCACAGGTGACAGTGACAGCATGTGCCGGAATCCGCCCGATGGTGCAAGCGTTCGGACACGGGTGCTGCCGGCGGTGGTCGCGTCCGGCTGGCTCGCGCAGAAAGCCGCAAGCGTGCGGTGTTTTTCGGTCGTCCGTCATGGTGCGGATCGGCAGCAAGGATCGGGGGTGACCTCGCGGACGACGTCGCGCGCCGGTGTCGTCGATGCACAGCGATCGATTGGCGGTGGATATTGCAGATCGATTGCGCCAGCTTCCCCTTGACCGGCTGGAAATTTGCACTTACACCCGCCTCCATCGCTGCCGTAGCTCAGGGGTAGAGCACTCCCTTGGTAAGGGAGAGGTCGAGAGTTCGAATCTCTCCGGCAGCACCAGTTCTCCCCTGAAAAGCAACAGATAGTTTTGCCTGGCTCGTCAGAGAAATTGCCTCTGCCTGAGTGAGCGGTTTTGTAGCGCGCAAAAACAAATTGCACCCGATTACAGGGGCGAGGACCCGGGTCAAACGGTCTTCCAACCGCATCCAACCGATGTTCCTTCTGTCCGAAAAACACGCGTCGCACGTGGCCGGTGAGGGTGTCCCGGCTGATGACGATTGACGGAGCCTGTCGTCCGCTGCGATCGTCTTGGTTTTTCCGTTCACTGGTTCAGCGTCTGAGGCGCACAGTCGACCCTGGGCATATCGGCATGATCGCCGAGCAGCGGCTTTCAACCTGCCCTGGGGTTTTCAAAACAAAGCGCAAGCCGCTCTCACGGACTTCGAGAGCGCCGCCTGTTCGGCTTTGGCGTTGTGTGGGCGATGCTTACCCTTGGTCCGACTGACGCCATGACGGTGTGGTTTTCGCGAAAAAAGCAGAAATGCCTTCCCGGGTTTCCTCGGTTTCCCAGCAATCCGCGAGCATGTTGGCGGAATACTCCGCATCGTTCACAGGGTCACTTCCGGCCAGTGTGCGGCACAGGGTCTTGGCCCGTGCGACCGCACCGGGCGCGCACTTCAGGATCGCCAGGATTTCGTTTTCGACGGCGGCATCGAGATCCCCGGCCTTGCATGAACGGGCAACAAGGCCCGCGCGCATCAAGAAGGCCGCATCAAATGGCCTGGCCGTGAAAAACACCTGCCGCGCAAAGGCTTCGCCCATGCGCCTGACGACAAACGGACCAATGGTTGCGGGTATCAGACCCAGCCGGGTTTCGGTCAAGGCAAAGCGCGTGGTCTCCTCGGCCACCACCACATCGCAGATCGCAAGCAAGCCCAATCCACCGCCGTAAGCCGCGCCGTGAACGCGACCGACAACAGGCTTCGGCAGGACATTCCAAAGACCCAGCATTGCGGCCAGGGCTCCGGCTTCCTGTATTTTGCCGGCGCGGTCTTTTTCCGCCTGTTCGCGCATCCATCCCAAATCGCCGCCCGCGCAAAAACTCGGCCCGTCCGCCCGCAAGACAACCGCGCGAACCGCTTGGTCGGCTGCAAGCGCATTGGCTGCATCGCTCAGCTCGGAAATCATCTGCGCGTTCATGGCATTGTGTTTTTCGGGGCGGTTCAGGACAACGTCGGTGACACCACGCGCGTCCTTGGTCAGGCGGATCGTGTCGAAGTTCATGTCGTTGCCTTTTCATTTTTGTGCGCCGCCAGGGAGGCCACCATCGCTTCGGCCTGCGCCAGCAGATTGCGGTCGATCCCGGTTTGAAAGCCGCGCTCTTCCAGGAAAGCGACAAGGGACGTGGTTGAAAGATTGCCCTTGGCGCCCGGCGCATAGGGACATCCGCCCAGTCCCCCGACCGCGCTGTCGAACGAGCGCAGACCCATCTCCAGTGCAACGGCAACGTTTCGAAGCGCCTGTCCGCCGGTATCGTGAAAATGCCCCGCAAGCCGCTCGGGCGGGACGACGTCAGTGACAGCGTCAAGCATGGTACGGGTGGCCTCTGGCGCCGCGCGGCCGATCGTGTCGGCAAGGGAGATTTCGTAACAGCCCATTTCGTCCAGGGCGATGGCCACATCGCGGACGGCGACCGGGTCCACCGTGCCGGTATACGGGCATTCCACCGCGCAGGACACATAGCCCCGCACCGGCAGTCCGGCCGTTCGCGCGGCCTGCATCAAGGGCGCAAAACGTGTCAGGCTTTCGCCAACCGAGCAGTTGATGTTCTTCTGGCTGAAGGCCTCGGACGCCGAAGCAAAAACAGCGACTTCGTCCGCCCCGGCCGCCAGCGCCCGCTCAAACCCCTTCAGGTTCGGGGTCAGCACAGCATATCGCACGTCGGCGGCGCGGGCGATGCCGGCCATGACATCACCCGCGTCGGCCAGTTGCGGCACCCATTTGGGAGAGACAAAGCTGGTGGCTTCGATCCGGTCAAAGCCTGCGGCGGACAGGAGGTCGATCAGGGCGATCTTGTCCTGCGTCGGAATCAGCGCCTTTTCGTTCTGCAACCCGTCGCGCGGGCCGACCTCGAAGATCCGGACTTTTTCGGTCATGAGGTCGCTTCCGTTTCGAGATTGACCAGTATTGCTCCACCTTCGACGGCATCGCCCGCGGCGCACAGCACCTCGGCCACGGTTCCGGCCCGCGGGGCGAGAAAAGCTGTTTCCATCTTCATGGCTTCCATCATGCCCAACCGCGCCCCTTCGCTGACATGATCGCCAACGGCGACGTCGAGCGTGATGATCATGCCCGTCATGGGCGCCATCACGCTGTCGCTGGCATCGATCAACGCGGCGCTGCCAGCGCGGGGATCCGGCAGGAAGAGATCGCGCACGGCCTCTTCCGTCAGGACAGAAATCAAGAGCCCGGCGCTCTGCTCGGCGAGACGCACCGTCGCTTCGATTAGCGCATTCGTTTGGCCCGTACGGGCGGTCATTCGGGAGCCGTCAATCGACAGGTCCTTCAGGACAAAAACCTCTTCCTCGTCGCGAAGAAGGCTGACGGACCCATCCAGGTTCAGCACAAGCCGACAGGAAAGCGGTGTTCCGTCTTGCACGAAGGTCAACCGGTGCTCGGCCTGGCCCCAAAGCCGCCATCCCAGATGCCGGGATTTCGGGTCGATCTTGAGCGCCGCAAGGGCTGCGAAGGCTACATGCGCGCTGCTTGGTGCCGTTTCGACAATCAGATCGTCGAGGTCGCGCGCGATCAGCCCGGTGTCGAAATCTCCGGCCGCAAATCCAGGGTGGTCGGTCAGCGCGGCCAGAAACTCGGCATTGGTCGCCGTGCCCACCACATGGGTTTTGCGCAAAGCCTGCAGCAGCGCATGGCGGGCGCTGTCGCGATCCGGACCATGGCTGATCACCTTGGCGATCATCGGGTCGTAATACGGGCTGATGGTGTCCCCGCTGCGCACGCCTGTATCGTTGCGCGCCGCGTCGCTGAACGACAGGTGCTCGAGAATGCCTGTGGCGGGCAAAAACCCCTTGGCGGGATCTTCCGCGTAGAGCCGGGCTTCAAAGGCGTGCCCGGAAATCGCGAGTTGTTCCTGGGCTAGCGGAAGCGGCGCGCCTGCTGCGACGCGCAACTGCCATTCGACCAGATCGACGCCGGTGATTGCCTCGGTTACGGGATGCTCGACCTGAAGGCGCGTGTTCATTTCCATGAACCAGAAGCCGTCCGCGCGAAGCGGGCCGGATCCGTCCGCGATGAACTCGATTGTGCCCGCGCCACTGTAGCCGATCGCTTTGGCGGCCGTCACTGCCGCATGGGTCATGGCGTCGCGCACGGCGTCTGTCATGCCGGGGGCGGGCGCCTCCTCGATGACTTTCTGGTGGCGACGCTGCAGCGAACAGTCGCGCTCGAACAGATGCACCGCGCCACCGTGGTTGTCGCCGAAGACCTGCACTTCGATGTGACGCGGCGATGTGATGAACTTTTCAATCAGCACATGGGGATCACCGAAGGACGCCTGTCCCTCGCGCTGCGCCGAGGCCAGCGCCTCGGCGAAATCCGCTGCATTATCGACCTTGCGCATCCCCTTGCCACCGCCACCGGCGCGGGCCTTGATCAGCACGGGATAGCCGATTTTCACTGCTTCGCGCGCCAGAAACTCCGCGTCCTGATTGGCGCCCTGATATCCTGGAACCACCGGCACCCCGGCCTTGGCCATCAAATCCTTGGCCGCGTCCTTCAGGCCCATCGCGCGGATCGCAGCAGCCGAAGGGCCTACAAAGGTCAGCCCCGCTGCCTCCACCGCATCGACAAAGGCGGGGTTTTCCGACAGGAAGCCATAGCCTGGATGGATGGCCTGCGATCCGGTCGCGATCGCCGCATCGACGATGCGATCCGCGCGCAGATAGCTTTCCAAAGCCGGCGAGGGGCCGATATGCACCGCCTCATCGGCCATGGTCACATGCAGCGCTCCGGCATCGGCATCGGAGTACACAGCAACAGTCGCTATTCCCATGCGGCGGGCGGTGCGGATGACCCGGCAGGCGATTTCGCCACGATTGGCGATCAGTATCTTGGCGAAGGTCTTGGTCATCATCACATCCTGAAGAGGCCGAATTTCGTGTCTTCGATGGGCGCGTTCAGCGCCGCGCGCAACGACAGGGCGACCACGTCGCGGGTTTTGCGCGGGTCGATGATCCCGTCATCCCAAAGCCGGGCCGACCCGTAGATCGGCCTCGACTGGCGGTCGAAGAGATCCAGCGTGGGTTGCTTGAATTGCGCTTCTTCCTCGGTCGACCATGTGCCGCCCTTGGCCTCGATCGCGGTACGGCGCACGTCCGCCAGCACGCCGGAGGCTTGCGCGCCACCCATCACCGCGATCCTCGCGTTCGGCCACATCCAAACGAAGCGCGGCCCGAAGGCGCGACCGCACATTCCGTAATTGCCCGCGCCGTAAGATCCGCCCACGATCACCGTGACCTTGGGCACCGAAGCCGTGGAGACCGCTGTCACCAGCTTTGCGCCGTCCTTGGCAATCCCGCCCGCCTCGTATTTGGACCCGACCATGAAACCGGTGATGTTTTGCAGAAACAGCAAGGGGATCTTGCGCTGGCAGCACAGCTCGATGAAATGCGCGCCCTTGGTCGAGCTTTCCGAAAACAGCACGCCATTGTTGGCGACGATCCCCACCGGCACTCCGTCGATATGGGCAAAGCCGGTGACGAGCGTGGTGCCGTAGCGCGGCTTGAACTCGGCAAAGTCCGAGCCGTCGACCATCCGGGCGATCAGCTCGCGGGCGTCATAGGGCGTCTTGTCGTTGGCGGGAACGATGCCCATGATTTCTTCGGGTGCGAACAGGGGCTCTTTCGGTTCCTTGAAATCGACACTGGGCCGAGGGGCCGGGCCGAGATGGCTGATGATCTCGCGCGCCAGCGCAAGGGCGTGTTTGTCATCGTCGGCAAGGTAATCCGCCACGCCGGAGAGGCGCGTATGCGTGTCGCCCCCGCCCAGGGTTTCGGCATCGACGATCTCTCCCGTCGCGACCTTCACCAACGGCGGACCGGCGAGGAAGATCGTGCCCTGTTCGCGCACGATGATGGTCTGGTCGCTCATCGCGGGCACATAGGCACCGCCCGCGGTACAGGAGCCCATCACCACGGCGATCTGGGCGATCCCCTTCGCAGACATGCGCGCCTGGTTGTAGAAGATCCGTCCGAAGTGGTCGCGATCCGGGAAGACCTCGTCCTGATTGTTGAGATTGGCGCCGCCGCTGTCCACGAGGTAGATGCAGGGAAGGTGGTTCTCCTCGGCGATCTCTTGCGCGCGCAAATGCTTTTTCACCGTGATCGGAAAATAGGTGCCGCCTTTGACCGTCGCGTCGTTGCACAGGATCATGCAGTCGCGGCCCTCGACCCGGCCGATCCCGGCGACTGCCCCCGCCGAAGGCACTTCGTCGCCATACATCCCCGTCGCCGCGAACAGCCCGACCTCCAGAAACGGCGATCCGGGATCCAGAAGGCCCGAGATCCGGTCACGCGGCAGGAGTTTGCCGCGCGAGACGTGACGTTTGCGCGAGGCTTCCGAGCCGCTCTGCAGGATGCGTGCTGCTGCTTCGGCCACATGCGCATAGTGCGCCTCCATCGCAACGGCATTTTCGGCAAAGCCCGGGGAATTGGGGCCAAGGCCGCTTTGCAGTATGCCCATCTTCTTTCAGTCTCCGTGTATTCGGCGCGCAGCTCTCCCGTCCCTTTCCGCGAAGGGGTCAAGGATCGACGCGACAAGGCGAATGGTTCCGGCGCTAGCGGGTCATCAGGTCGGGCAGGAAAAGCGTGATCTGCGGAAAGGACAGCAGCAGGATCAACACGATGATCTCCATGCCGAGAAAGGGCAGGATCCCGCGGAAGATCGTGCCAAGCGGCACGCGGGTCTGCGCCGAGGCGACGTAGGCGTTGAGCCCGAGCGGCGGTGTCAGCAGACCGATCTCGACCGTCTTGGTGACGACGATGCCGAACCACACCGCATCGTAGTCGAGCGCCATGGCGGTGGGGAAGGCCAGCGGCATGGCGAGCGACAGGATCGCGAGCTGGTCCATGAACATGCCCATGACCAGCAACACAAGGATGATGATTCCCATGATGACTTCGCGGCGCATCTCGGTTGTCGCGACGAAATCCAGCATGGCGTGGGTGATGCGGGTGAAGGCCAGGTAGTTCGAGAAGATCGCCGAGCAGGCGACGATGGCGATGATCATCACGGTGGCCCGGATCGCACCGCTGACCGATTTGTTGAACTGGACGAACGTCAGCGTGCGTTGCATCAGGACGATCGTCAGGGAGCCCATGACCCCAAGGGCTGCAGCCTCGGAAGGGGAGGCGATGCCGCCGTAGATTGCGCCGATCACCGCCACCATCAGCAGCACCATCGGAATGACGTGTCGGCTTTGCTTGACCGCTGTCTTCAGGACGAACGGTTCGCCTTTGGGCGCCTGGTCGGTGGTGTGGGCGATGATCTTGATGACCACGGCGAGGCCGGAGGCAGTCAGGAGCCCGGGAATGATCCCCGCGATGAACAGCTTGCCAATCGAGGTCTCCGTCAACACGCCATAGACCACCAGAACGATGGAGGGCGGCACGACCACGGCCAGCGTTCCGCCGACACTGACCACCGCAGCCGCGAGGCGATCGGAATACCGGTGCGCCCGCATCTCGGGAAAGGCTGAAGCGGCCATGGCGGCGGTCGACGCGGTGGAGCTCCCGACCAGCGCTGCGAGAATGACGGAGGCAGCCACGGTCGCCATGGCCAGCCCGCCCTTGACGTGGCCGATCCACGCCTGGCAGGCGATAATCGCGCGGCGGGTGACATCGCCGGCCGTCAGCAATTCGGCCATGAGAATAAACAGGGGAATAGCGACGAGGATAAAGGAGGCGGAGGTGTCGAAGAAGGTCCGCTCCAGAACCGCGAGAGCCGGGCGCATTCCAAGTTGCGCCGCAAGGCCGAGAGTTCCGGCAATCCCCATGGCAAAAGCGATGGGGACCCTGAACGTCATCAGGACAGCCAGTAGAATGAGGATGGCGAGAAAGGTCAGCATCGGTGGCCCGCGCGCTTTATCGGTGCAAGGCAGCCGCCGCGTCGGGCGGCTGCCTCCAAGACAGTGTTGATCGGGGTCTTACTGGCTGGTTAGTGCGCGATAGGACTCAAGCACCGCTTGCGCCTGCTCGTTGTCGATCCGCTCCGCCCAGTCGACGCTGACAGCACCCAGCTTGTCGTTGACAGCCGTCAGCTCTTCGTCGGTGAAGCTGTAGACGTCGATGCCTTCAGCCTTCCATTCGTCGATCAGCCCGGCGACGGACGCGTCCTGTGCCTGTGCCACATGCAACGCGGTTTCTCCGCCGAGACGGAGCAACTCGGCCTGGGTCTCTGCCGGCAGACCGTCGAACAGATCGCTGCGGATCACCATGACGAAGCTGTAGCCGCCAAACGAACCATTGGTCGAGATGTGGCTGACCACCTCGTTCAGCTTGTAACCGGGAACCGAGGCCAGCGGAAACAGCACCGCATCAAGACGGCCGCGTTCGACGGCTGTATAGACTTCCGGCCCGGGGATCGAGATGCCGACCCCGCCAAGCGCGCGCGCGGTCATCGCCTGCGTCGAGCCGGAGGTGCGAATGTCCTGCGCATCCCAGTCGGCGGGCATGCCGAGCCGCGTCTTGGCCAGCACCTGGTAGGGCGGCAACACAAACCCGAAAATCGGCGTGACGCCAGCAGCGAGGATCTCATCGCGCAGCGGCCCCTCCTTCAGCATGGATTGCAGCGCCGTGGTGCCTTGTTCGGCCGAGCTGTAGAAACCCGGCAATGCGACCACCGAGTTCAGCGGCAGCACATCGGCGTGATAGGGCGTGCCCAAGAGCGCCGCATCGAGAATGCCGTTGTTCACCGCGTCAAGCTGCGCCTTGGACTTGGCGGCCTGCTGAGAGGGGAAATGCTCGAACGTGATGGCGCCATCTGTGGCCTCTTCCACGGCGGCCATCCATTTTGTCGTGCCTTCGATCGAGACGATATGGCTTGTCGATTGGAAATCGCCGAGGCGCAACGTCTCGGACTGTGCGGCAACCGAGCCGAATGTCAGGAACGCAGCGGCGGCAATCATGGCGTTTGCGGTTTTCATGTTTTTTCCTCCAGTTATATTATTGTCAGGTTTCCGCGACGGCGCGCCCGATCAGCGCATCGTGCAGCAGCCGCAAGACCAAAACGCCGCATCCCAAGGGGATGACGGCATAGGCCCACCCAAGCGGCCAGTCGATCACTCCGTATTCCACATCCCCGTGGGCTATGGCTTCGAAGGCAAATTTTCCGGACATGAAAGTGACGGCGGTAAAAAAGGCCGCCGGCAACAACAGGCGCAAAAGGGAAATCACGCGCCCGAGCACACCCGGCAGATCCTTGGGCGTGAATTCCAGCGCCAGGTGGCCGCCGTCGCGAAAGACTCGCGACAGCGACAATGTGGCAAGCGCAGGCATGAGATACAGTTCGGTCAGCTCGAACTGTATCTGCACCGGCCGGTTCGCGAAGAGCCGAAGCAGAATGTCGGCGTTGATCAGCCCTGCCACGCAGACAAGGCAGAGGCACCCGGCGAGATGCAGGATGTCCTCCAGTTTGCTCAGAACCTTTTCAAGCATCAGCCTTGCCTCACTTCGCGTCGCGACGATCCGTCTTACCGCTTGGGCAGTTCGACAATGGCCGAGCCCATGGCGGACAATTCGCCATCCTGTTGTTCGGCGCGCTGCTGGATTTCCAGCAGGTAGCGGCCGTTTTCCTCGAACTTCCGCGTGACGGTGCCGTTGATCAGGATGATGTCGCCTTCAGGATTGTGTCGGCGCACCTGACACTTCGACTGCCGCAGGAAGCCGTCGTCGCCCATCCAGTTGGTGATCTGATGCGTGAGCCACGAGGTCCGCTCGGGACCGTAGTCGTAGGCACCGGGCGCGCCGACCTCCAGCGCGAACTCTTCTTCCCAGTGGACGCGCTCGGGACAATCGGGAATGCCGTAGCGGTTCTTCGGACCGGCGCTGGGGTGCTTCTGCTGAAGCTGCCAGGCCAGCTTGTTGGCGCGGATGTAGAGCCCGCCCCAGCCCTGCGCGTAGGCGATGAAGCCGGTGGCGGTCATCGGTCCCTTGACCATCGTGGGCAGTTCCTCGCCCTCGACCACGTCATCCCAGTAGCGGGTCTTGGCGCCGCGGATCTCTTCCTGCGCATAGTGCTTGTAATATTCGTTCAGCTCTTCTTCGGTCCAGACCCGGCGGCCCTTCTCCTTGGCCTCGGTGTATTTGGTGCCGTTTTCGCGCGCCTGATCCCGGTCGGTGCGGAAACACCAGCTGTCGGCATCAGCCACCAGATCGCCGGTCTTGGTGTCATAGAAGTCCACGTGGTAAATCTGCTGCACGGCGCGGCCCGCGAAGCGGGTGTCGTGCTCGATCAGGTCCTTGAGAACCGCCTCGGTGCGGAATTCCATGTTGCGGGTGATGGTCTTGTGCCAGTTCCAGTTGGCACCGGACCACATGGCATGCACGCCCGGAAGGCCGCCGACATAGCCCGAGATGATGCGGTTGGTGGCAAACAGGAAGCTGGGCAGCGCGATCACGTCGCCATACTTGGTGGTCTTGGCGTAGTCCGGATCGCACCAAAGCGGATTGTCGTCGCCGATCCCGTGCGCGTAGTGGCGGATATTGTCGCGGGTCGCCTCATAGCACCAGGGCTCGACAGTTTTCTCGATTTTCACGCCGACCCGCTGACGCAGGTCATCAAGACCCTCTTGCGTGATCTTGGGGAATTTCTTGTGCGTCATCTCGTTCATCTTCGTTTTCTCCTTGAAACATTTCTCGGGGCGCACGGATCATTCCGCGGCTTCGGATTTCTTGGCTTGCCGATCGCGCAGGATTTTCCGGTTGACCTTGCCTGCCGGGGTTTTCGGCAGTTCGGTCACAAACTCGATCTGGCGGGGATACTCATGGCGCGCGAGGCGGGCTCGCACGTGGTTCTGGATGTCCTCGACGAGGCCATCGGTTTCCTTGGCCTTGAGAATGATGAAGGCCTTGACCACCAGCCCGCGCAGTGCGTCGGGCGCACCGATAACGCCGCATTCGGCGACGGCGGGGTGGCTGAGCAGCGCGTCTTCGACCTCGACCGCGCCGATCGTCCAGCCAGCCGAGATGATCACGTCATCCGCGCGGCCGCCGTGGTAGAAATAGCCGTCCGCGTCAACGAGGCCCAAATCCTTGGTGGGGAACCATTCTCCGCGCTTCTTCACCATCAGTTCGCCGGTCTCGCCCGGCGCAGCCGGGGTTCCGTCATCGCGCTGAACCTCGACCTCGACGCCGGGCACGGCCTTGCCCATGGCTCCGTCGCGCACCTCGAGATCCTTGGCCCCGGGATAGTTGGCGATGATCACGCCGATTTCGGTGGTGCCGTACATCGAGCGGACCTTGGTGCCGAAGACACGCTCCACATAAGCGGCAGTCTCGGAATCGATGGGCTCACCGGTGAAGGACAGCTTGTCGAAACAGTAGGTGAAATTCTTCGCCTCGCCGGAGTTGCGCATCATCCGGTAATGCGTGGCGGCGGCGGTCAGGTTCGTAATCTTGAAGTCGTGCAAGGCCTTGAGCAGGCGAACCGGATCGAACTTGCCGCTGAACGTGCCGGTGGAGACACCCATTGCCAGCGGCGCAAGCGTGCCGTGCCACAATCCGTGACCCCATGCCGGCGAGGAAGGACAGAAGAAGCGATCGCCGGGGCGAATGCCCGTGGCATAGAGCGCGGCGACCATCAGCGTGACAATCGACTGGTGGCTGTGCTGCACCGCTGCCGGAAGCGCGCGGGTCGTTCCGGACGTGTATTGCAGGACCGCCAGATCGCTCCCCGATGTGGTCCAGTCGAAGGTCGCGGGCAAATCATTCAGCCCGTCCAGGAAGTCCTGGTCGACCACGATGACATTCTTTGCGCTTCCCTCGATCGCCTCCGGTGCCTTTTCGGGATTGGTGAAAAACACCTTCGGCTGGCAATCGCCCACGCGCAGCCGGATGCCGTCCGGCCCGAACAGCGAGAACATCGGCACTGCGACCGCTCCGGCCTTGATCACGCCGAACAGGGCGCAATAGAAGGGCAGCGACGGATCGATCATCACGGCGACGCGATCACCCTTGCTCACTCCATTTTCCGTGAGGAAGTGAGCGATCTGCGATGACCGGCGTGAGATTTCCTCGAACGTGATGACCTCGTCGGCGCCGTCCGCATGAGCGACCCTGATGGCCACGGTGTCGCCGTCGACATGCCGGTCGATGCATTCATGGGCGATGTTGAACCGCTCCCGGGTGCCGTCGAACAGCTCCCACAGGCCCGCCTTCGAATAGTGCTTTTGTGCGTCTGCGTATGACGTGAAATCCGTCAGGCGGGTCATCCGGTCTGTCTCCCAGTCTTTCGTATTCAGCGCGCCGCACTGTGATCGTCGCGTTCGTTGACAACAGTAGGGATTACGGACAAATATTGTCAATACGCTATTCTTATTGTATATAGGCAATAACTGATCAGCATTGCCGAGGCGAGAAATGACGACAGACCAGACACCACCATCGACGAAACGGCAGGTTCCGGCCGTCTCGAGAGCCTTGGCGATAATGAGGTTCCTTGCGCGATCGTCCGAGCCGGTCGGGGTCAACCCGATAGCGCGTGCGCTCGATCTGGTGCCCAGCACCTGCCTGCACATCCTGCGCGTCCTGCAAGACGAGGGGCTGGTGGACTTCGATGCGAAGACGAAGCGATACTCCATCGGGATCGGCATTCTGCCGCTCGCCAGATCGGCTCTGCAGCGCAACACATTCTCGACCCTGGTCCAGCCGAAACTGTCGGAGCTGTCGCAGAAGTTCGGGGTCACCGGCATCGCGACGCAACTGGCCGAACCCAGCCAGATGATCGTCGTCGCCCTGTCGCAATCCAACTTGCCATTCCGCCTGCAGGTCGACCTGGGAAGCCGCTTTCCCGCTCTGATCAGCGCGACGGGTCGCCTGTTCGCGGCCTTCAATCTGCAGGACGAAACGGCCCTCAGAACGGGGTTCGACAAACTCGTCTGGGATTACCCACCGGCGTTTGATGCGTGGATGGCGGAGGTCCGCGAAGCCCGCGAACGGGGCTATGCCGTCGATCAGGGCACCTACATCTCGGGCGTAACGGTCGTTGCGGTTCCCGTCTTCGGCGGCAACGGCGCGATGTTCCGGTCCATCGTCGCCATCGGCATCTCGGAGCGGCTGAAGAACAAGGAAATCCCGAAACTGGCAAAGGCCATGCAGACGATCCGCGACAACATCGAGGGTCTGCAAATCGAAGCAGGGAGCTAGAACGTGACGATACAGGCAGTTGCGCCGGAGGGATGGAAGCCCGTCAAGGCCGCGGGCTTCATGGAACTGATCGGGCCTTTGCTCCGATCCACCCGGCATGAAGACAAGAACACCTATGGGCTGCAAACCACCGAGAACCACACCAATCACGTCGGCCTTGTGCACGGCGGGGTGCTGACCAGCCTGCTGGATCAGGTGTTGGCAATCGTCGCATGGAACGCGGCCGACCGGCGGCCGACCGTGACCGTCCAGATGGACACACGGTTTCTGGGCGCGGCCAGGTCGGGCGACTTTCTGGAGGCTCGCGCGGCGGTCCGCCATGCGACCCGATCCCTCGTATTCGTCGACGCCGAAATATCCGGTGCCACCGGACTGATCGCAAGCGCATCAGCCATCATGAAAATCTCAATACAGGCCGGGCAACCCAAATGACGGATCCCAAGACGACCCAACGCAAAGGCCCGCTGAGCGGAATCAAGGTGCTGGATTTTTCCAGGATCCTGTCAGGGCCGTACGCCAGCATGGTGCTGGCCGACCTCGGTGCGGAGGTCATCAAGGTGGAGCCGATTGAAGACGGCGACGAGACGCGTAACTTTCCGCCGTTTCAAGGCAAACTCAGCCATTATTATATCGCGCTCAATCGAAGCAAGAAGAGCATTGCCCTGAACCTCAAGTCCCCCGAAGGCGCGCAGATCGCGCGGGATCTCGCCAAAAAGAGCGACATCGTGCTGGAAAACTTCCGCCCCGGCGTTATGGACCGGCTGGGATTGGGCTATCAGGCCCTGGCAAGCGAAAACGAGCGCCTGATCTATTGCTCGATCACGGGATTTGGACATGACAGTCCTCTCAGCGACAAACCCGCCTTCGACATCGTGGCCCAGGCGCTTTCCGGCGTTATGAGCGTGAACTGCGAACCCGGGCAGGCTCCGAACAAGCTGGGCATTCCGCTGGGCGACATGGCCGGCAGCATTTTTTCGATGTTCGGCCTTCTGGCCGCCTTGCACGAGCGCAACGCCACAGGCAAAGGACGCCATGTGGAAGTCGCGATGCTCGACAGTCTGATCGCCTTGCAGGGATATTTGTCCCAGATCTATTTCGTTACCGGCCAAAGCCCGGAGCCGGTCGGCACCCAGCACCCCAGCATCGTGCCGTATGGATCGTTCCCAACCTCGGACGGTCATGTCATCGTGGCCTGCCTGACCGAGCGGTTCTGGCACAATTTCGCCCGCAGTCTGGACCGTGAGGACCTGATCGAAGATCCACGGTTTGCGCTTTACGAGGCGCGACTGGCCAATCGCGACGCGCTGCACCCCATCATTCATGCGCGCATGACCCAAGGAACCACGGCCTATTGGCTTGACCGGCTTGACTGTTTTGATGTTCCCAGTGCCCCGATCCTCTCTATCGGCGAGGCACTTGAGCAAGATCATGTGGTCAGGCAAGGGCTTGTCGAAACGGTGACACATCCAGAAGTGGGCGATATGAGGCTCGTGCGTGGGCCGATCCGGTTTGACAATGTCGGCCCGGCCAAAGCCTCCCCGCCGGCGATGCTGGGGGAGAACACGGTCGAGGTCCTGTCCAGCCAGTTGGGCATCACCTCGTCCGATATCCAAGAACTGGTCGCCAAGGGTGTGGTGAAACAGTAGCCGAAACGGGCATTGCCAGGAGAAAGCCGGCTGTTGAAGCCGAACAGGAACCGGGCGGTTCGTTTTCGTTTTCGTACGAGGCGGTAGCTGTCACCATTCATCACGAGGATATTGACGTGGTGGGTGACGCGGTCCGGCAGCGCGCCGGGCAGACGTTCAGATCCCAGGGTTTTCATCCATTCTTTCAACGGGAAGATTGCTGGTGATCAGGGTCGCTCCGCGTTCGCAGCGTTGCGAGATCAGCTCGATCAGCAATTCCGCCCAAGTCTTTGACAGCGGTAACGAAGCTCGGCTCGTCGATGATGAGCAGCTTGCAGGCGGCCATCTGCTTCTGGAAACGGAGCAGACGCCGTTCGTTCCGGGCCTCCATCATCTGATTGACCAGTGCGGCGGCAGTCGTGAAACCGACGGACAAGCGCTCCTGGCATGCGGCCAGGCCAAGACTGTGGGCGATGTGCGTCTTGCCCGTGCCGCTCGGCCCAAGAGCCATGATGTTCTCGCGGCGCTCGATCCATTCACAACGGGCCGGTTCAGGCACCTGCATCCTGTTCGGCTTGGGAACGGCGTCGAAGTCGAAGCCGTCGAGGCTTTTGACGACGGGGAATTTCGCCGCTTTGACGCGGCGTTTGACCTTGCGGCGGTCTCATGTGTCGCTTGCACGGATCCCGGACCCGCGCGTGTCGCCGATTGGATCCTGCGACATGCGTCATGTCCGCCGAAAACGGTCGCGTGACTTGCTACATGACTGCCCGCGCTCCACAATCGCCGCCGGAATCAAAGGGCCGTCCGCGCAGCGGCGTATCCTGACCTCGGGGGCAGCGAGAGCGTTTGGACAACGATCTGCGCGCGTGCCAGAACAGGCTTGCGCTCTTTGAGGTCGCGGCGGCATTTTCTTGAAAAGGACAAACGCATGGGCGTGAAAACAGCAGTGATCGGCCTTGGCATCATGGGCCAGCGCATGCTGGAGCACATGGGCCGTCACGCAGGCTACGATGTCGTTGCGCTCTGGGATCCGAGCCGTGAGGCCTGTGCCGCGGCGGCGAAGCTGGCGCCGGGCGCGACCGTGACCGACGGTCCCGACGCGGCCATCGCGGCGGCGGATCTCGTCTATCTCGCTTGCCCGCCGGAGCCGCGCAAGACCTATGCGCTGGCCGCGGCAGGCGCCGGCAAGGCGGTGTTTCTGGAAAAGCCGCTCGGCGTCGATGTCGCGGAGAGCGAGGATCTGGTGGCCCGGCTGGAAGCTTCCGGCGTGCCGGCGGCGGTCAATTTTACCCAGGCCGCCGGCGCGGCTTTAACCGACGTGTCGCGTGCGGCGAAGGCCGGCGAGATGGGGGATCTCGTCGGTGTCGATGTTGTCCTCACCTATCCCGCCTGGCCGCGCGCCTGGCAGGTGGCTGCGGACTGGCTGCGGTTTCGCGCCGAGGGCGGGATGACGCGCGAGGTGCTCTCGCACTTCCTGTTCTTCACAAGCCGCGTCCTGGGGCCGCTGGAGGTTGTCTGGGCCAAGCCTAGCTACCCGCAGGATCCGGCGCTTTGCGAAACGCAGCTGCTCGCGCGTCTGGAGACGGCGGAGGGTCTGCCGGTCTCCATCCTGGCGAGCGTCGGCGGCGCGCAGCCCGACCGTCAGGAGTTCACAGTCAAGGGCACCAAGACGAGCCGGCGGATCACGGATTTCTACGTCGATGCCCGTTCCGATGGCGGAGAGTTTGTGGAGGTGCGTGAGCGCCCCGCCGATCCGCGCGCCGCGAGCCTCAAGGCGCAGCTCGACGATCTCCTGCTGCTGATCGACGGCAAGCCCAACCGCCTCGCCACACCCGCCGAGGCGCTTGCCGTGCAGAAGCTGGTGGAGACGATGCTGGCATCGTGAGCGCGATCGGCAAACCGGGAGGGCAGGTCGGAGCCTGCCGTCCCGAAAACCGCCGTCAGGCGATGCGGGCGGCAACGCTCTTGGTCTTGCAGTAGCTCTTGAGGCCCTCAAGCCCCTTCTCGCGACCGAAGCCGGACTTCTTGTTGCCGCCGAAAGGCACCTCGATGCCGCCGGCGAAATACTCGTTGATGAAGACCTGTCCGGCGTCGATGCGCCGCGCCAGCCGGTGCGCGGTGCCCAGATCCTTGGTGTAGACGCCGGCGACAAGGCCGTACTGGGTGTCGTTGGCAAGCGCCAGCGCATGGTCCGCGTCCTCCGCGCCCTGGACGGCGAGAACGGGGCCGAACACCTCTTCCTGCACGATCTCGTCGCGCGCGGAGAGATTGGCAACGATTGTCGGCTCGTAGAACCAGCCCTTGCCGGTTTCCGGATCGCTGGCTGCGTTGCCGCCGGCCACGATCTCGGCGCCGGTCTGGCGTGCGCGGGCCACGAAGCCCGAGATCTTGTCGAGCTGTTCGGCGGAATTGACCGGCCCGACATCCGCGCCGCGCAGGCCGTGGCCGAGGGTCAGAGCCTTTGCGCGTTCGGCAAGTGCTGCAAGGAACTCGTCCTGGATCGAACGCTCGACGATCAACCGTGACCCGGCCGAGCAGATCTGCCCCGCGTTTTCGTAGATCGCGCCGAGAACGCCGGAAAGTGCCTGCTCGCGGTCGCAATCCTTCAGCACGACCACCGGCGACTTGCCGCCAAGTTCGAGCACGACGCGGGTGATGTCGTCGGCGGCGGCCTTCATCACCTTGCGGCCGGTGGCGACGGAGCCGGTGAAGGTGATGTGGTCGATGCCGGCGTGTTGCGTCAGCGGCGCGCCGACCTCCGCGCCGGTTCCGGTGACGACGTTGCACACGCCGTCCGGCAACCCGGCCTTCGACAGGAGTTCGGCCAGCATCAGGGCCGTGAAGGGGGTCTGCTCGGCCGGTTTCGCGACGATGGCGCAGCCGGCGGCAAGCGCTGGCGCGAAACCGCGCGCGGCCGTGGAGATCGGGAAGTTCCACGGGATGATATGGGCGGTCACGCCAATGGGCTCGTGGAGGGAATAGGCGAGATAGTCGGGGCCGAGCGGGAAGCTTGCGCCTTCCAGCTTGTCGCAGGCGCCGGCGTAATATTCGAACGTCCGGGCCGCACCGCGCACATCGCCGCGCGCCTCGGAAATCGGCTTGCCGCTGTCGAGCGTTTCCGCGACCGCAAGCCTTTCGAGGTTTGTCAGGATGAGCTGCGCGGCGCGCATGAGGATGCGGGCGCGCTCGACCGGGAGCGTGTCGCGCCACACGGCCTCGAAAGCGCGGCGGGCGCTGGTCACCGCATCGTGGACATCGTCCGCGGTTCCGGCCACGAACTCGGCAAAGGCCTCGGCACGGCCCGGATCGAAGCTTTCCATGCGCCGGTTGTGCGCCGGGCGAACGAAGCCGCCGCCGATGAAATGGCCGTCCGGCAGTCCGGCAAGCGTTCCTGTGCGAAGAGCGTGCGCGACGAGATCGGCTTCGGCTGTCTGGCTGGAAATGTTCATGCGTGTGTGTCCTGCGTGCTGATCTTGTAGGTCGATTTCGCAAGCCACTCGGGATTGACCTCGACACCCCATCCGGGCGCATCGGTCACCGTGGCGTGGCCATCATCGATCGTGTAGGGCGAGGAGGCGAAAAGCCCCTCCTGCCAGGGGTAGTAATCCGCGCCCTCGATGGAAAACTCGAGATATTTGCCGGCGTTCGGGATCGCGCGCAGCAAATGCATGGTGAAGAGCGTGACCATCGACATGTTGGCCGCATGGGGCGTGCAGGGAAGGCCGGCGTCTTCGGCCATCTTTGCCACCTGCAGGGTGCGGACCATGCCGCCAAGGTAGCAGATGTCCGGCTGGATGACATCGACGATCCGCCCATCGATCATGCGTTTCCAGTCCACCAGCGAACAGTCCTGCTCACCGCCGGTGACGTCGATATCGAGCGCATCGCTCACCTGTTTCGTCTGGTCGTAGTGCCAGTAGGGGCAGGGTTCCTCGTAATGCGAAATGCCGTTGTCCTGCAGGAACCGACCCATCTCGATCGCCTTTTTCGGCGCATAGCAGGAGTTGGCGTCGACCAGAAGCGCCGTGTCGTCGCCGAAGGCCGCGCGCATGGTCGGCACGATGTCCTCGGTGCGGCCGGGCCATTCGTCCCGGTCGCGGCCGCATTCGGCGCCGATGCGGAACTTGAAGGCGGTGAAGCCGTGGCGGTCCTGAAGGCGCTTCAGGCGTTCCGCCTCGTCCCTCGGCGTGATGTCGCGCTTCATCGAGGACCCGTAGGCGCGCACCCGGCCCGGCGTTCCGCCAAGAAGTTCACAGACCGGCTTTTCTTCCAGGCGTCCGCGCAGGTCGAACAGCGCGGTGTCGAGCCCGCCCATGGCGCGGCGAAGATAGGCCCCGGGGAATTTGTGCTCACGGTCGGGGATGATGTCCATCAAATGGGCGATGTCGAAGGCATTCTGTCCGAGCGCATAGGGTGCGACTTGCCGATGCAGCACTTCGGCGGTGATATCGGCGAAATAGGGTGCAACCTGTCCCCAGCCTTGTGCGCCGTCCTCTGCGGTGACCCGCACGAAACAGACGAACTGCGTCGTGAAGGTCTCGATTGCCCTGATTTTCATCGAAGTCACATTCCTCATGCGCGGCCGCCTTGGCGGCCACGGGTCAAACCGTTTCGGTCAACCTAGTCGGAATTGGACTTGAATTAAGGTCCGTTTTGCGGAAATTTCCATACCAATGCAGACGGTCGGAAGGGCAGCATGAAGCGACACGCCGGAATGATGCTGTCCTCGATCCGGATCGACAAGACGTCGGACCGGCGCATTTCCGTGCAGCTCTACATGGCCTTGCGCGAGCTTCTCCTGTCGGGCGGACTTGCGCCGGGGGACCGGTTGCCGGCGACGCGTACGCTGGCGCAGGAGGTCGGCGTGTCGCGCACGACGGTGATCGATGCGGTCGATCGCCTTGTGTCCGAGGGGCTGCTGGAGGCGCGGGTCGGTGCGGGAACCTTTGTGAGCGATGCGCTCAAGGTGCCGGATGCCTCCGCGAACGGAAACAGCGGGCCGGAGGGGCGTTTCGCGCGGCCGCGCCTGTCGCGTTCCGCAATCCATGCCGCACCGGAATTCGCGCCGCGCAGCCGGCTGCCGCACAAGTCGCTGGCTTTCGCCACGGCGCTTCCGGCGCTCGACGCCTTTCCCATGGCGCAATGGGCCCGGCTTTCGGCCCGGCACTGGCGCGGCGAACGCGATCACGTCACCGGTTACGGGGAACCTTTCGGTTATCCGCGTCTGCGCGCCGCCATTGCCCGGCAGCTCAACGCGTCGCGCGGGATCACCTGCGATCCCGATCAGGTCTTCATCGTCAACGGCGCGCAGCAGGGCTTTTCGCTGATCAGCGCGATGCTGGTCAATCCGGGCGAGACGGTGTGGTTCGAGAACCCCGGCGCGATCGGCGCGCGCAATGCCTTTGTCGCCAATGGCGCCAAGCTTGCGCCCATCGGCGTCGACGAGGACGGCTTGTGCGTCGAGGAAGGACTGGAGCGCGCGCCGCATTTCCGGCTCGCCTTCGTGACGCCGTCGCACCAGCAGCCGCTCGGCCACGTCATGAGCCTGGAGCGCCGGCTGGCGCTGCTCCAGGCGGCCAACGACGCCGATGCGATGATCGTCGAGGACGATTATGACGGCGAGTTCTATTACGGCGACCAGCCGCCGCCGACCCTCAAGAGCATCGATACCCAAGGCCGGGTGATTTATGTCGGAACGTTTTCCAAGTCGCTGTTTCCAAGCCTCAGGCTGGGGTTTGTGCTGGCGCCGCGCGGCCTGGTGTCCGCCTGCGAGCGCATCTGGGAGGCCTGGCTGAGCGGCGCTCCCACTGTGACCCAGGCGATTGTCGCCGATTTCATGGACGAGGGCCTGTTCGCCACGCATATCCGGACCATGCGCCAGCTCTACAAGACCCGGCACGATGCGCTGATCGATGCGGCCGCATCCTTGCGCGGGCGCATCGACCTGCAATCGACGGGAAGCGGGTTTCATGCCGTAGGGTTTCTGTCGGATGACTTGACGGAAGCCGGGATCGTGTCGAAGCTGCGCGCGGAAAATGTCGTCATCTCTTCGCTGGGCCGCTATGCTCTCTCGCCGCTCCCGCAACAGGGGGTGGTTCTCGGATTTGGCAGCGTGACACCGGAGGAAATCCGAAAGGGCATTGCGGTCGTCCGCAAGATTGTTTCGCCGCAGGGCAAATTGGACTGACACAATATCGGGAATGGATATATTTTGCAGTCCAATCGGGACTTAGAATTTTTCACGATACTGTCATGTCGCTCATGTCATTTCGATCGTGTTGACTGCGTTATAGGGAGGTACTGATGCGCACCAAGACAACCATCGCCAGCTTGCTGGCCGCGACCATGCTGGTCGCCGCCGGCACCGCACAGGCGGAAACCTTGCGGATTCTGACCTGGGGTTCCTACGCGCCCGAGGAACTGGTTCAGAAGTTCGAAGAGGAATATCCCGACATCGACGTCGAGGTGACCTTCTCCAACAATGAAGAGATGATCGCCAAGCTGCGCGCCACCGGCGGTGCCGGGTTCGATCTTGCCCAGCCGAGCCATGACCGCATCTATGCGGCCCAGCTCGAATACGACATCTACAAGCCGCTCGACCTGTCGAAGATCGACACCGACGTGATGCAGCCCTCGCTGCTCGACGGCGTGAAGGCCAACACCACGATCGACGGCGAAGTCTATGCCGTGCCGCATCAGTGGGGCACCTCCGGCCTGATGGCCGACGTGACCAAGGCCCCCGACTTCGCCGGCTGGGACGATCTTTGCGATCCGGCCTACAAGGGCAAGACCTCGATGCGCCTGAAGCGCACGATCCTGCTCGGCACGGCCTTCGCCATGGGCGAGGATCCCTTCGCGGCCTATTCGGATCTCGACAAGTATCAGCAGATCCTCGACAAGGTCGCCGACACGCTGATCGAGTGCAAGGCGAACATCAAGGCCTACTGGAAGGGCGGCGACGACCTTTCGGCAATGATGCTTTCCGGCGAGATCGTGGCGTCCGAGACCTGGGATTCCACCGCCTACAAGCTGTTCGACCAGAACAAGAACATCGTCTTCATTCCGCCGGAGACGGGTGCGCTTGCCTGGATCGACACCTTCACGATCCCGCGCAAGGGCGAGGCCGACGATGCCGCCTACAAGTGGATCAACTTCGTGCTGCGTCCGGAAAACGTGACGATCATGTCCGCCAGCACCGGCGCCATCGCCTCGGTGAAGGGTGCGAAGGATCTTCTGCCGGAAGACAAGAAGGCGGCCGTGAATGCCTCCTTCACCGACGCGGACATCGACAACCTGAAGTTCTTCGCCAACATTCCTCCCGGTGTGGAGGACATGGAAGGCAAGACGCTTGAGAAGATCAAGGCGGCAACCGGCGGCTGATTGCCGCCTCGGACCGACCCTGACCTTGCGGGGCGCGTGTGCTTTAGTGCATGCGCCCCGGCCAGGTTTATGGCCTCAACAGGGTGAAGTCTCCGATCCGCGTTCGGAACGTGAGGCTCCTCGACGGCGCAGGCGCATTGTTGTCCGGCGCTGTTTGTCTGCATGTATTCCAGTTGGCGTAATTCATGACCGAAACTCCGGCCTACGACCTTGAATGCCACGGCATTTCCAAGTCCTTCGGATCCGTTCGCGCGGTGAAGGATGTCTCCTTCAACATTCCGAGCGGTTCGTTTTTCTCCATTCTCGGTCCGTCAGGCTGCGGCAAGACCACCTTGATGCGCATGATCGCCGGTTTCGAGGAACCGAGCGGCGGAGATATCCGCATCAAGGGCAAGTCGGTGCTCGGCACGCCGCCCAACAGGCGGAACGTCAAGATGGTGTTTCAGCATCTGGCGTTGTTTCCGATGATGAATGTCCATGAAAACATCGCTTACGGGCTTCGCTGTCGCGGTGCCGAGAAGGAAGAGATCAAGCGCCGCGTACAGGATGTGCTGGAGCGCATTGCCCTTCCCGACGTTGGAAACCGCGAGATCCACCAGTTGTCCGGCGGTCAGAAGCAGCGCATCGCCATCGCGCGCTGCATGGTGCTCGATCCCGACGTTCTGTTGCTCGACGAACCGCTTGGCGCGCTCGATCTGAAGCTGCGCGAGGCGATGAAGATCGAGCTGAAACTGCTTCAGCACCAGTTCAATACCACCTTCATCTACATCACCCACGACCAGTCCGAAGCGCTGGTGATGTCCGATCACGTCGCGATCATGAACGACGGCAACTTCGAGCAGATCGGCACGCCGCAGGCGCTCTACCACCGGCCCAACACCGCCTTCGTCGCCGGCTTCGTCGGCGACAGCAATCGCTGGTCCGGCAAGGTCACGGCGAGCGACGGCACCGGGGGCAAGGTGGCGACGGAGCAGGGCCTGGCAATGAGCTTCACCGCCGGCGGCGACACGCGCATCGCCGAGGGCGACGCGGTCGAGATCTTCGTGCGTCCGGAGTTCATCAACACGGTGCGCGCAGCCGATGCGGCCACTGAGCAGGGCGACAATCACATGGACGGCGTCGTTGACAGCCTGCTCTTCAATGGCGCCAACAGCCGGGTGCTCGTGCGCAACGAGACCGGTCAGTTGATCGAGGCCGACGTTACGCTGACCGGTGACGGCGATCTGTCCGCCGGCGAGGCGGTGCGCCTGTCCTGGTCGGCACAACACGCCATGTGCTTCCCGCGAAGCGGGGCCGCGTAATGGTCCAAAAGGATGTCCGACGTCTCACCCTGATCCTGCTCTTCGCGCCTTTCGTGATGTGGATCGCGCTGCTGATCGTCGTACCGCACATCGGCATGGTGGCGTTGTCGCTGCGCGAGAAGGTGGCGCCACGCGTCTATGAGTTCGGCTTTGGCAACTACATCGATTTCATCAATGAGCCGATCTACTGGAACACGCTGCTGCGCACCGGCTCGATGTCGCTGCTGGTGACGGCGCTGGCGCTGCTGATCGGTTTCCCGATCGCCTATTACATCGCCAAGATCGCCGGAAACCGGACGCGCGGCGCGCTGTTCCTGCTGTGCCTGATCCCGCTGTGGGTGAGCGATCTGATCCGCGCCTTCGGCTGGATCCTGCTGCTGCGCGAGACCGGGGTGGTCTCGACCTTCCTGCAGTGGAGCGGGGTGATCTCGGGACCGATTGAATTCCTCTACAACGACGTGACGGTGATCATCGGCCTCGTCTACACGGTGATCCTGTTCATGATCGTGCCGCTCGTTTCCACACTCGACGGCATGGACGAAAGTCTCGTGGAGGCGGGTTACAATCTCGGCGGCAGCGGGTTCACGGTGCTCAGGCGGATCATCGTTCCCTACGCGATGCCGGGCATCGTGTCGGGCTGCATCGTGGTGTTCATGCTCACGGCCGGATCCTACCTGACCCCGGTCCTTCTGGGTGGAAAGAACTCCAGCTGGTTCACGGAGCAGATCTACGACCAGTTCATCACCCGCTTCAACTGGGAGTCGGGCGCGGCCTTCGGCTTCCTGCTTTTGGCCTTCACCTCGATCGTGATCTGGCTCGGGCTGAAGCTCAGCGGCCAGACGCTCGCCAACACCGTCGCAAAGAGCTGAGGAGGAGCACGATGGCAAGATCCGCACCCGCGCCCCTCGTCTGGGGCTACCGCGCCTACGTCCTGGCGTTCTTTCTGTTCCTTGCTGCGCCGCTGGTGGCGGCGGGCGCCTTCGCCTTCAACGACAGTCTGTTTCCCGCCCTTCCGTGGCAGGGCTTCACGCTCGACTGGTTCTTCAACGACACCGAGCCCAAGCTCGGCATGTTCCACGACCGCCGGCTGTTGCGCGGGCTGTACTATTCCTTCGTGATCGCGATCTTCGTCTCGACGCTTTCGGTCTTCGTCGGCACGACCAATGCCTTCCTCTTCGTGCGCGGCCAGTTTCGCTTCAAGAACGCGCTCTACATCGTGATGGTGATCCCGCTCGTCATTCCCGGCGTGATCCTCGGCATTTCCATCCTGGTGATGGCGAGCGACATCGCGAATTACTTCGATCGCGGCCTGGACATCGATCTGGATTTCCTGCGCCCGGGCATCTTTCTCGTGGTGCTCGGTCAGTTCTCCTTCATCACCACGATCACCTCGCTGGTGATCACCGCGCGGCTGAAGAAGTTCGACGAGACCATGGAGGAGGCCGCGCTCAACCTGGGGGCGACGCGCGCCCGTGTGCTGCGCACCGTTACGCTGCCGTTCCTGCGGCCCGCGATGATCGCCGCCGGAATCGTCGCGTTCCTGGTGTCTTTCGAGAATTTCAACACGACGTTGTTTCTCGTCGGCTCCGAAGCGCCGCTGACAATCACCATGTACGATCGCATGGCCAAGGTCGGGTCCACGCCGGTCCTCAATGCCGTTTCCTTCCTGTTGATGGTCGGCTCGGGACTGCTGGCGCTGGTCACGATCGCTGTCCAGCGTGACAAGAGCGTTCGGTAGGATTTCCATGGCTGAGTTCGATTTCGTTGTCGTCGGTGCGGGCTCCGCCGGCGCGCCCCTTGCCGCGCGGCTGAGCGAAAGCGGGCGGTACTCCGTCTGCCTGCTGGAGGCGGGCGGTTCGGACAGGAACGTCTGGATCTGGATGCCGATCGGCTACGGCAAGGCATTTTACAACGCCTCGATCAACTGGATGTACGCGACCGAACCGGATCCCGGGCTGAACAACCGCAGTGGATACTGGCCGCGTGGCAAGGTGCTCGGCGGATCCAGTTCGATCAACGCCATGGTCTATATTCGCGGCCAGCATGCCGATTTCGAGGACTGGAAAGCGATGGGCAATCCCGGCTGGGGCTGGGAGGATGTCCTGCCCTGTTTCAGGCGCGCGGAAACCAACGACGCCGGCGGCGACGACCATCGCGGGTCGGACGGTCCCTTGAATGTCGCGACCATGCGCCGCGACCTTCATCCGCTGTGCGATGTCTTCCTGGAGGCCGGGCGGCAGGCGGGGTTTGCCTACAACGCCGATTTCAACGGCGCGGATCAGGAGGGCGTCGGGATTTACCAGAACACGGCGAAGGGCGGCTTTCGCATGTCGACCGCACGGGCCTATCTCGCGCCCGCGCGCAAGCGCGCAAACCTTGAGGTCAGGACCCGGGCCTATACCAGCCGCCTCCTGATGGAGGGACGTCGCGCGGTCGGGGTGGTTTACGTTCAAGGCGGCGTCGAGAAGACGGTGCGTGCGCGCCGCGAGGTGATTCTGAGTGCCGGCGCGGTCAACTCGCCGCAGATCCTGATGCTCTCGGGGATCGGCCGCGCCGAGCATCTGCGCGCCAAGGGGATTGCGGTGATCGAGGACCGGCCGGGGGTCGGCCATAACCTGCAGGATCACCTCGGACTCGACTATCTTTACCGCTCCAGGGTTCCGACGCTCAACAACCAGCTTTATCCTTGGTGGGGGAAGCTTCTGCAGGGCATCCGCTATGTCGCGACCCGGCGCGGGCCGTTGTCGCTCGGCGTCAACCAGGCCGGCGGTTTCGTGCGCAGCAACCCCGACGCGCCGCGTCCCAACATGCAGCTATATTTCTCTCCCGTGAGCTATACCAAGGCGCCGAAGGGCAAGCGTCCGCTGATGAACCCGGATCCGTTTCCGGGCTTCCTGCTCGGCATGCAGCCGACCCGTCCGACAAGCCGGGGGCACATCTGCCTGCGCAGTGCCGATCCGCATGCCGCACCCGAAATCCATCCCAACTCTCTCAGCACCAATCAGGACCTGACTGAGATGGTCGAAGGCTGCAAGCTCTTGCGCAAGATCGCTGCAACGCCCGCGCTGCAATCGGTGATCGACACGGAGATCGTGCCTGGTCCGCTGGTGCAAGGCGACGAGCAGATGCTGGAGGATGTGCGCAACCGCTGTTCCACCGTGTTTCATCCCGTCAGCACCTGCCGGATGGGCCCCGATCCGGCCGCTGACGTCGTCGATGCAAGGCTCAGGGTCTACGGGGTGGAGGGCTTGCGGGTCGTCGACGCCTCGATCTTTCCAACCGTGACCTCCGGCAACACCAACGCCCCGGCGATCATGGTCGGCGAAAAGGGTGCGGACCTGATCCTCGCCGATCATTCGAACGCCTGAGAAAGGCCGTCATGCGTGCCACCGACCTGTTCACCGAGGATTTTTCGACAACCCCCTATTGGCAGGACGCCACCCCGCAACCGGTCCCGGGGCAGGTGGCGCTTCCGGACGAGGCGGATGTCGTGATTGTTGGCGCCGGCTACACCGGTCTCAATGCGGCGCTTCAAACGGCACGTGCGGGCCTCTCGACGCTGGTGCTTGATGCCGAAAGTCCGGGGTGGGGGTGCAGTACGCGCAACGGCGGGCAGGTCTCGACCTCCATCAAGCCGTCGTTCGCCGCCCTGACGCGCCGATACGGAGAAGCGCTCGCCCGCGCGCTGCTGGAAGAGGGGCAGGCGTCGCTCGACTATATGCACGCGCTTGTTGCCGAGGAAAAGCTTGATTGCGATTTCAAGCAGGTCGGCCGGTTTCACGGGGCCCACAAGCCGCATCTCTACGACGCATTGGCGCGCGAATGTACGGGCGGCCATCCGATCTGGGACACCGGCGCTTATGCGGTTCCCAAGGCGGAGATGGCGCGCGAGCTCGGCACCGACGCCTATCACGGCGGGGTGGTCTATCCGCATCACGCGTCGATCGATGTCGGCAAATATCATCCCGCCCTTCTCGGCCGGGTCCGCGAGGCCGGTGCGCTCGTGAAGGGGCACTGCGCGGTCAGCGCGCTGTCGCGCGACGGTGCGGGCTTTGCCGTGGAGACGGCGCAAGGCACGGTGCGCGCCGGAAAGGTGATCCTGGCGACGAACGGCTATTCGGGGCCGCTTTCGCCTTGGCACCGCAGCCGGGTGATTCCCATCGGCTCTTATGTGATTGCGACAGAGGAAATCCCGCGCGCGGTGATGGACAAGATCATGCCCACCGACCGGGTTCTCTCCGACACGCGCAAACTGGTCTATTATTATCGCCCGTCGCCCGACCGGAAACGCATCCTGTTCGGCGGTCGGGTATCGCTCAGCGAGACCGACCCGCGCAAGAGCGCGGTCAAGCTGCATCGGGAGCTGGTACGTCTTTTCCCGCAGCTGAAGACAACGCGCGTCAGCCATTCCTGGATGGGGTTCGTCGGCTATACCTTCGATACGATGGCCCATTGCGGCGAGGACCGGGGGCTTTTTCACGCGATGGGCTATTGCGGGTCGGGCGTTGGCATGGCGAGCTATCTCGGCATGCGCACGGGGCGTGCGGCGGCTGGGCTCGAGGGCGTTGGCGAACGCTCCGCCTTCTCGAGGATTTCCTTTCCCACGCGACCGCTCTACGCCGGAAATCCCTGGTTTCTGGCACCGTCGGTGCTCGTCTATCGCCTGCGCGACCGGATCGGGGTCTAGGGTCCATGCCCTAGAAGCACTCCGGGTCACTGCGGTCTTGTCTTGCATCCAGGGGGAATTCCCGATTGCCGGGTTCCCGCCCTCAGGGGGGTGCGATGACCAGACGAGGGTTGTACACAGGAGCGAGCGGAAGCGAGCACGACGGGACGACTCGCACACTCCGAGATCAAAGCCGCAAGTCCTGGTGGGAGAATGGGTGCAATGAATGACGACGCGGATGTCGCCTGGCTTTGCGAAGCGTCCGACCGCTGGACGAACTGGCTGCTGGGCGCAGCCATGCCGCTTTGGGCAGGGCTCGGCGTCGATCCCGTCAATGGCGGATTTCAGGAGGCGATTGACGTTGACGGCCGGCAGGCTCTGGCAATCCCCCGCAGGGGACGGGTTCAGCCGCGGCAGATCTATTCGGTGATTGAGGCCGGTCGGCTTGGGTGGACCGGCGATTGGGAGGGAATCGCGAACCGGGCTTTGGACTGGTATCTCGGTCGTTTCCGGCTGAACGACGGGACGTTCGCCGATCTGGTTGCCCCTGACGGAGCGCTGCTTGAAAGCCGCTTCGATCTCTACAATCAGGCTTTTGCGCTTTTTGGGCTGGCGCACGCCGCCGCGGCGCTTCCCGAGCGTCGCGCGGACCTCGAGGCGATCGCGATCACCCTTCTGGACAGGCTTGAGACGCAGTACCGGCACCCACAGGCAGGCTTTGAGGAAAGCGTTCCCGCGAGCGAGCCGCTGCGGGCCAATCCGCACATGCATTTGCTGGAAGCCGCTCTTTTCTGGGAACGGATCGGCGGCGGTGCCCGCTGGAGCGCGCTTGCAGACGGGATCATGGAGCTTGCGCTTGCCCGGTTCATCGATCCGACGACGGGCGCGCTCAGAGAATATTTCACACGTGACTGGCGCCCCATGCCGGATGATCGCGGACGGCAGATCGAACCGGGGCATCTGTTCGAATGGGCCTGGCTTGCATTGCGCTGGGCAAAAAAGCGCAACCGCGCCGATGCCACCACTGCGGCGCGCCGGTTGTTCGATGTCGGGGAAGCCCGGGGCATCTGCCCGACGCGCAAGGTTGCGGTTCTTGAAGTGAACGATGACTTCTCGCCGCGCGCGCCGGTCGCCCGGCTGTGGGGGCAGACCGAATGGATCAAGGCGGCGCTGGCGCTTGCCCTTGTCTCCAGCGGGACTGAACGGCGACATTACCTGTCTTCCGCCCGGCAGGCCGTCGCGGCGCTGGAGATGTTTCTGGTGGACGACCCGGTCGGGCTGTGGCGTGACAAGCTGGGTGAGGACGGCCGGTTCGTCGCGGAACCCGCACCGGCAAGTTCGCTCTATCACATCGTTTGCGCGATATCGGAACTGCAGCATGTGCGCCATTGCACTTGGCCGGACGCGAGCCGGTAGTGTTGCGGCAGAAAAATACCGGAGCGCCTTGATATCGACACGGGGCGGCTGGATGATCAGACGGTCGGTATCGTCAGGTTGAATAGTCTCGTTTGTCGAAAGGGAGGAATCGTGACCAATCCTTCAGTAGCAGTTTCGCGCATTTTTCAGTTTGAATGTGCAGTTTGCAATAAATTTTCCGTTTGTTTAACAAATCGCTATTGAATGAGAGTGCGAGTCGTGATTCTTCGGCTCTTTGACGGTGACGGAATCTATGTCTGAAAAAGCCGACGTGAAGATTGCTACGCCTGAAAAGAGCGAGACCTCGAAACCATCGTCGAACGACGCGGGTGTTGAAAAGAAATCCGTGAAAGCGGCCAGCGAGACGAACGAGCAGCGGGTCGTTCCGCTGCGTATTGATCGTGCGGCGGCTGCATTTGCGCGCAAGGCCGAGCTGAACATGCGCCCGCGTCAGGTGCGCCGCTTGCTCTTGGCTGTATCCTTTGTGTTGCTTGTGCTGATTCCCAGTCTTTTCGGTGGGGTGTATTTCCTTGTATTGGCATCCGACCGGTATTCGGCCAGTGCAAGCTTTGCCATTCGCAGTATGGACAGCGTGCCGGCTGGCGGTGATTTCCTTGGTGCGATAGCGGGATTGTCGAGTGTCGGCACGACCACGACAGATTCATATATCGTCCTTGAATATTTGAAGAGCCGTGAGCTGATCGAGAAAGTTCAGAAAGAATTTGATCTGCGTGCAGCCTATAGCAAGAGTAATATAGATTTTATTTATAAATTGGATCAGGGTTCCCCCATAGAAGACATCGTGAGTTATTGGGACTGGATGTTGACGGCGACATATGAGAACACGTCGACGATCCTGAATTTTGAAGTTCAGGCTTTCACCGCAGAAGACGCGGAAGCAATTGCGCAGCTGATCGTCAAGCACTGCCAGGATCTCATCAACAGATTGTCGGAAAAGGCGAGAAAAGATGCTGTCCAATTCGCCCAAAAGGAAGTTGCGATAGCCGAGGTCAGGTTGAAGGTCATGCGCGAAGAGATGCGCAAGTTCCGGTCTTCTTCAAGCGCGGTGGACCCGACGGCTTCGGCTGCGGCGCAGCTCCAGCTTACGACAGGCATCGAGACGCAATTGATCGAACTCAGGGCGCGGCTTGGCACGTTGCTCGCCTCGCTTGATGAGGACTCCCTGCCGGTGGTTCAGCTCCGCAAGCAGATTTCCTCCCTGGAAAAGGAGTTGCTCGACAAGCAGAAGGAGGTCGGCGGAGCAGGCGAAGATGACAGCCGGATCGGCCGGGGCCTGTCCAGTATGCTTTCCGATTTCGAAAAACTGCAGGTGGACATGGAGTTCGCGCAGAAAAGCTATGCGGCCGCATTGTCGTCACTTGAGCGCGCGCGTGCGGAGGCCGACCGCCAGCAACGGTTCCTGGCCGTGTTCATGGCCCCCGGCGTGCCGCAGACGGCAGCCTATCCGTCCCGCGTCACGAACACCCTCCTGGTGATCATCGTGGCGTTGGTCTTTTGGACCATCGCGGTGCTTCTCGCCTATTCCGTCAGGGACAGCATGCGGTAAATCAAGGGCATGGGCGCAAGGCATGCTTGGCCGTTCACGACCAAATGACAATCGCGAAAGCCCAGGGGCAAAGGTCTTTGAATGACGACGACGGCCGACCGGATTGAAAACCCCTTCCTGGTTAAGGTCCGCGTCGTCGGTGCGCTGGTGCTGCGCGAGGCGCGTGTCACCTTCGGATCGGTCAAGCTTGGCTATTTCTGGGCCGTGGCCGAACCTGTTATCGGGACTGCAATCCTGACCATGATTTTCTCCTACATCGCCCGGCATCCCCCGATCGGGACAAGCTTTGCGTTGTTTTACGCGACCGGCATTTTCACCTATCAGATGTATCGAAAATTGGCCGGCTCACTCATGGCCGTGTTTTCCGCAAACCGCGGTCTGCTGGGATACCCCCTGGTGACAGAGCTGGATGTGGTTTTTGGCCGCTTTATCCTGATCTTCCTGACCTATATCGTCATCTTCACGATCTTCTTTACAGGTCTGATCGTGCTTGGACTGGGGCATTTTCCACGGCGGTTTGACATCGTGTTGGGGGCCATCGCCGCGACCGGTCTGCTTGGTCTCGGGGTCGGGTTGGTCAATGCGGTGATTGTGACGCGATGGCCGACCTGGAAGCGCATTGAGGGGATACTGAGCAGACCCTTGTTTTTTATATCGGGTGTGTTTTTCCTTCCCAGCATGTTTCCGCCGACCTTGCGTTATTACATGTCCTGGAATCCTCTGCTTCAAGCGATCGACTGGATGCGTGTCGGGTATTATTCGAACTACAACAGTCTCGTGTTGGATCTTCGTTACTTATGGATCTGTATTGGCATCTTTTTGGTTATTGGCATGGGCGGCGAGCGCCTTTATCGCAAGAATCGCGAATAGCCCTTGATGTTGAGGTGACGTATTTCTGCCGCAGTGTTTTTTACAGTGTGACGCGGTTCAAACCGGCTGCACGCTTCCGTCTTTATATTCGGGTCTGGGCGATCGAATGATCAGTTTCAAAGGGGTTCGCAAGACGTACCGCGTCAACGGCCACCGAAAGGTGGTTATAGACGGGCTGACGCTCGATCTGCCGTCGGATCGCAATGTGGCGATCATCGGTCGGAACGGCGCCGGCAAGTCGACGCTGATGCGGCTGATCGCCGGCGCGGAGTTGCCGGACGAAGGGCGAATTGTCCGCGAGGGGAAGGTCTCCTGGCCATTGGGGTTCGGTGGCGGCTTCAATGGCGAAATGACCGGCATCGAAAATGCCCGCTTTGTCGCTCGCATGTACGGGGAGGATACCGAGCGCGTCGAGGCCTATGTGAAGGACTTTGCGGAGTTGGGCGAATCGATCTACCTGCCGATCCGCACCTATTCGAGCGGGATGAAGGCAAGAATGGCCTTCGGCGTCAGCATGGCGATCGATTTTTCCTATTATCTCATCGACGAGGTGACCGCGGTCGGCGATGCACGTTTCAAGCGCAAATGTGCAGCCGTATTTGAGGAAAAAATTGAGAAAGCGAGGATCATCATGATCTCGCACAGCATGGGCACGATCCGCCGTTTCTGCCAGAGCGGGTGCTTCATGGAAGCGGGGCGCCTGCACTACTACGAAGACCTTGAAGACGCGATTGCAGCGCATCACGAGACTCAAGGCGAGTAGGAGTATTCCAAAGGACAACGGGTTTTGGGAAAAAGCCGGCGGACAGGCGGTTGCTTGTTGCCATATCAAGCTCCAGCGATTACGCGGGCAGGACATTTTCCGATCTGGGAGAATGAAAGGGCATCGGTCATCAAGGGGCGCCGGGTGTGGAAGAAACAACACGGGCCCTTTGCTCCATTGCTGGAGTTGGCCCTTCTTGCGACGTTGGACTAGGTCTAGAGGTTTCGCCGATTGGCTGTCGCCGACCGGATCTGTTGTCTGTGTATCGGGTTGGCATGCAGAGAGCTGGAGCCGAACTCGCGAATTTTTGTGACGGGATAGATAATGTTTGACGACAAGTCGATACTGATTACCGGCGGAACCGGGTCGTTCGGGAAGAAATACACAGAGACGATTCTCTCCCGCTTCAAGCCGCGGCGTATCGTGATCTATTCTCGTGACGAGTTGAAACAGTACGAGATGGCCCAGACGCACGACGATCCCGCCATGCGCTATTTCATCGGCGACGTGCGGGATCTCGGGCGGCTTCGCCAGGCGATGCAGGGCATCGACATCGTGATTCACGCCGCCGCGCTGAAGCATGTTCCCGTCGCCGAATACAATCCCATGGAATGCATCAAGACGAACATCCATGGCGCGCAAAACGTGATCGAGGCCGCCATCGCCGAAGGGGTCTCCAAGGTCATCGCGCTGTCCACCGACAAGGCGGCCAACCCGGTCAATCTCTATGGCGCGACCAAGCTTGCCTCCGACAAGCTGTTTGTTGCGGCCAACAACACGACCGGCGGCAAGGGCCCGGTCTTCTCCGTGGTTCGCTATGGCAATGTGGTTGGCTCGCGCGGATCCGTCGTGCCGCTGTTCAAGCGATTGATCAGCGAGGGCCGGACGCCTCTTCCGGTCACGCATGATGGCATGACCCGGTTCTGGATTACCCTCCAGGAGGGGGTCGACTTCGTGCTGAAGAACTTCACCCGCATGTATGGCGGCGAGATCTTCGTGCCGAAGATCCCGTCCGTGCGGATTTTGGATCTTGTCGAGGCCTACAGCGGCACGCGTGAGGCGGATGTCATCGGCATTCGGCCGGGCGAGAAGCTGCACGAGATCATGTGCCCGGCCGACGACAGCCACCTGACACTCGAGTTCGCCGATCACTTCGTGCTGCGGCCGACGATCCAGTTCCACGACCTGAACAATGATTTCACGACCAACGCGATCGGCGAACACGGCACCCCGGTCGCGGGCGGTTTTGAATATCACTCCGGCAACAATCCCCATTTTCTGAGCGTTTCCGACATTCTCGAGATGGACACCCGCGCCTGACCGGGGCGCCTCCGCTTCCCGGCGGGCCGCTCGACTTGTCCTCGCCCGCCCAACGCGGTGCTAGGCTTTCCTGACATCTGCTCAGGAGCGCCAGACATGGACCGGACGCATTTTCTCGGCCTGCCCTACCTTCAGGCCGCACAGGCCCAGAAGCACGTCACCCACAACGAGGCCCTGCGCCTGATCGATGCCTGCGTGCAGGTCGCGGTGGAAAGCCGCAGCGGCCCGGCCGCGCCGCCGCCTGCGCCGCAGGAGGGCGAGCGCCACATCGTGCCAGTCGCCGCGTCCGGTGCCTGGGCGGGCGAGGACGGCGCTGTCGCAAGCTTTCTGGATGGCGCCTGGCAGTTCGTCCAGCCTGTGGCGGGCTGGCTGGTGTGGGTCCGCGACGAGGAACGGCTCATCGTCCATGACGGGACTGCCTTCGTGCCGGCCCACGGGCTGCGCCTCGACGGGTTGGAACACCTCGGGATCAACGCCACCGCCGACACGACGAACCGATTGACGGTGGCGGGCGGGGGGAGCCTTTTCACTCATGATGGCGCCGGGCACCGAACGACCATCAACAAGGCCGCAGAGGCCGACACGGCAAGCGTTCTGTTCCAGACCGGCTATTCGGGCCGCGCGGAAATCGGGCTGACCGGTGACGACGACCTGCATGTGAAAACAAGCGCGGACGGTGCGACCTGGCACGAGGCGCTGGTGCTGTCGCGCGAAGATGGCGCTGCCCGGCTGCCGGAAGGGCTGCGCCTGGGGGCGGCAGGCAGCCTTCTCCAGCACTACGAGGAGGGCGTCTGGACACCCGAACTTGTGGGCGCGAACGTTGCCGGCACCCCGACCTATAGCGCGAACGCCGGAACCTTCGTGCGCATCGGCGCCCTTGTGTTCGTCACGGCCCGCCTCGCCTGGTCGAGCCTTGGGGACCTGAGCGGCACCGCCGTCATCGCCGGCCTGCCGTATCCCTGCCGAAGCGGCATCGTCAACCGCGCCCCGATGACCACAGCCTGGTACAACAGCGTGTCGATGGGGGCAGACACGACGATGCTCGGCGGCTTCGTCGAGCCGGGCGAAAGCCACATCCGCCTCTGGGGCGCCTATCAGGCCTACGAGGGCACGAATATGTTCCTGACCGAGGCCCATTTGACCGAAACAGGTGAGATATATCTGGGATGCAGTTACATAGCCGGCTGAGTTGGTTCGCGCCACTGAGTGAGTGGTTCAGACCCTTGAAAGCCAAGCGTTGAGACGTTCAATCAGCGCCAGGACGAGCGATGACTTGTCCCTGTACCGTTCGCCAAATATGTGTTCAATACTGTTGTGCCAAATGTCTGAGTTGTCGTTCTTTCTGACCCGCCACTCGATCTCGGAAGAGTTTGCCAATAGTAGCGTTTCTTGACCCAGAGCCCCGGATAGCTCGGCCACCGTGGTGCATGGGGCAATCACCAGATCAAGACAAGAAATCAGAGAAGCGACGCCGTCCAGATCATTGTACTGGTCCAAACCTCTCAGATTTAACAGTCGTCCAGGAAATTTCTTTTCAATGAATGCGAGCTCTTCGGTGCAATCATCATATTGCAAATTGACGAATTGGGCATTTGTTGATTCAAAAAGTGGCATTAGATCATCAACTGAAAGATAATGTTCTTGTCTTGACTGAAGCGTTACGCTACTTCGCCAATTCAATCCAACCAGTGGGCCGGATGATGGGAGCTGTGAGCGAAACTGTTTTGATCGCAACGGATCTGCTTTCAAGTATGCGGAGCCTGAAAAGTCGGACGAATCTTTCAGGAGATCGGCTAGAAGGTCGGTTACGAGGCCCACGCTAGTGGACTTATCGCAATAATCCGCCGCGTGATTGTCCATTGCTGACATGAGGTCGGCAAATGGCAATTTGTCGTATCTGTCAATTAATACGCGTTCATTTCTCAAAATACGTTGAGTGGGAAAAAATTTAATTCCGCTTTCGGTAAAGGAACGCTGAAATAAATTGAAGAGGCGTGGCTCCACGCCAATCGAAATTTCTTCGAATTTCAAAAATTCCTTGACTGTATTATACGTCGAGGCGAAGCGAATTTCATCGCCCGGTCCGTATATTGGGAGCAAAGTGATTGATTTTCCTTCGTAACTGTAGTTGCTATTTGAAATATGCTTTTGGGGGAAGGCGCGAGCTAAGTCTTTCGACACGCCTACTTCACGATAGGTCCTGAAACCATCTGCATAGCGATGGGTTCCCAAGGCGATTTTGCATGGCAGCGTTTGTCCAAGGTCAATTTTTTGACCAGAAGCCTCTGAAAGGAGGCGGTCAGCTTTCAGGTAATTCCCAGTGTAGAGGCAAATCTTGAGAGCCTCATCATAGACAAGCTTGTTTTTGTAGGTTGCTAGCGTTCTGTCAATTAGGGACTCGGCCTCTGCATATCGGTCTAGATAGGTTAGACAACGGCTCGTTGCGACGGCTGATTGATAGCTCTGGCTATCTGATGCAACGGCGTGGATGATGTCGAGTGCGTCTTCAAAGTGGCCGATTTCGAGCAAGGTTTGAACATATGGAATGTCTAGCTTGAAAGCCAGACGGTGTGATTTCAACAAGGTCGTATTTGCCATACCAAATGTGTCCACGCCCTCCATGTCATCAAGACGCGCGATGGCAATTGGTATCATGTTGGGCCGTATACTGGCACAAAGGGCAGCTTCATCAAAAAGATGGTCGAATGAAACATATGGGCAGGTCTTCCAATACAGTTTGAGCGCCCAGGCCGTTTGTGGACCCAAGATATGCATTCCCAATTGAGCCAGGCTGTGTGCAGAGTGGAAGTCGAATAATTGCCAGGCAACTTCGGCTGACATTTCTATGAGTGAATTGCACTGTCCGTCGATTATTGTAGCTGCGCATATCTCATCAAGCGCAACAGAGAATTCAGCGTTGTTAAGCAGAAGACTTGCCCGGTCGCGGCAGACCTTCGGGTCGGTTGCAATGGCGGTCGTCGTTTCTGAATTGTCCGGTCCGTTCAGGTTGGAGGAGTGCTTCTGAACACCCTGCGACATGATCTCATACAGCTCTAGCGAGAGGGAACGATTATGGCTTTCCTCAGCCAGTTTACTGAAAAGAGATGCTGTGTTGATTTCTGGGCGATGCCTGTAGAGATCAAGAAGGAAGGAGTTGGCCGAACGTCTATCCATATAGGGGAGGATGTCCCCAAGAACTGGGACTAATTCTCTTATGTCCAGCTTTGCCGCGATGATCGTTGCGGTAGCTCGATGAAAAATGGGACCTTTATTTTCTACAAATATTTTTATAATTTTACTTGAAAATTTCTTTTCGTGAATTAAAAATGAACCTTTGGGAGCAAAAATTATTTGTGTGAGGGTCGCTAAGGGCGATACCTCTGGCGAGACTATCATGCGCCTCAAAGCCGCAATCGACGATATATCGGATTTTCCTCGCAAATGCGTCAAAGCGGCTATGGGCGGTAAGTCGAGAATCGAAGAATTCACATGATCGCTTGCTTGACTGCGTTCGATTTGCAAAAGGGCCCTATCTCCAGTGATGCGGAAAGCTGCGGCTTGCAAACCCAAATAGTTCTCGGTGACATCCGCCAGATACGTCGGATACTTCAGATAGACGCCGGCGAAGAGCTCAAGCACCGTCAGGTTTCTGCCGCGGTGTTTTTGTGTCCGGTCGTCGGTCAGCCCCCATCCGGCATAGAAGGGGGTTCCGAGGGTCGTTACTGTCAGCCCGCGCAACAGCGCTTCGAGACCCGATAGGGAGGACAGCGTGTAGACGTGATCGACCGTTTCGAGCATGTCGATAAGCGGTCCGTCGGGCGAGACGATCCGTGCGAATTTCTCGATCCGCTCGGCCTTGAACTTGCTGCGCTGGTAGCCGTGATAGATATCCGGATGCGGACGATAGAGGATTTCCGCGTCCGGGTTTTCCAGCTTTGCCAGACGCACGATGTCGCCCATGCGCCAGCCCGCCGAATTCCCCATGCGCACGGCCGCATCATTGTCGACCTGGCCGAGCACCAGGACGCGCCGGCGCGTCTTGACCGAGAAATGTCGCGCCGGGTCGCCGACATCCGGCAGGTTGTATTTCGACAGCCGCTTCTCGATCAGCAGGTCGAGCGCCGAGCGCGCGTTCTCCATAAGGGCCGTGTCGCCGGCGAAATCGTGGCTTGCAAGAATGTCGGCAAGGTCGTTGGGCTCGCCGGCGTTGTAGTAGAGCCCCTTGCTGTCGAAAACCAGTGAGTAGGGTGTCGCGTGGCTTGCGCCGAGCTCGGCCGAGCGCAGGAACCCGTCCTCCACGCGAATGAGCGGGATTCCTTTCTTACGGGCAAAGCGGGCGAGCCAGCCCGGGTCGGTGTAGCCCCAGACGTAGATACGACTTGGCGCCGGCTGCATGGTCTTGGCCGCGCGCCATGCGTCCCATCCGAGAAACTTGCGGGGCGCGAAGGCAATGCGTACGTCCGGGCAGTAGTCGGCCATGAAGCCGTACTTCCAGGCGTTGAAGCCGAAGGCCAGGGCGAGCGGCGCCTCGGGCGTCTTGCGCCAGGCGCGGCCGACCAGATGAAACGCCTCGACACCTGTCGGCGCGTCCGGCAGGGCCGGGGCATAGTGGACCTCATAGGGATACTTGTCGCCGGTCGGGACCTTTCGGTCGAAGAAGGCGAGCGCGCGGTCGTTCAACCCGCTGAGGATCGAGCGGGGTGTCGGCTTCTGGGTAACCCGGTCAAGGGTACTCCCTACAAGTCGTGTCGACTTGCGAAGTACCTTCTCGAGAGACGGCAGGACCCGGACGCGCATAAATGCTCTCTTTTCGTTGTGTTGTCGTGGAAATGGGACAGCTGGTCTCAGCCGAGGTCCGTTTCGCTCAGGCGTTCACCGGCCTCGATGTCACGGGTGGCCGCACATCCGAGAAGCGTCTCGAAGTGGCGTGGCGCCAGGCTGTAGCCGGGCCGGCATATCTTGAGGTTGTCGCGGCTGAAAACCGTGCCTTTCGCGATGTCCCGGCTCGGATAGATCGACTGGCGGAACGGGCGCGATCCGTCCTCGTTCTTCGTTCCGCCATAGCGGACCTCGCCGGAGGCGCGCCAGGCGCGGGTGGTTTCTTCCTTCAGCAGGCGCATTTCCCAGGGTTCGAGGGAAAACGACGAGTCCACCCCACCGTCGGCCCTGTCGAGAGTGAAGTGCTTCTCGATCACGGTGGCGCCATGCACCACCGAGGCGACCGCGACGCCGGTGCCCGGCGTATGGTCCGACAGGCCCACCTGCACGCCGAAACGCCGCGCCATGTCGGGGATCGTCAGCAGGTTGGCGTCCGAGGCATTGGCCGGATACTGGCTGGTGCACTTGAGGAGCACGATGTCGCGCGCGCCCGCATCGCGCGCGATGGCCACGGCCTCGCCGATCTCCGCCTCGCTCGCCATGCCGGTGGACATGATCATCGGCTTGCCCGTGCGCGCGGCCCTGGCGATCAGCGGCAGATGCGTCATCTCGAAGGACGCGATCTTGAACATCGGCACGCCGAGGCTGTCGAGGAAGTCGACCGCGCTTTCATCGAACGGCGTGGAAAAGGCGAGAACGCCGAACTCGGCCGCCGCCGCGAAGAGATCCGCGTGCCAGTCCCAGGGCGTATGCGCTTCCTTGTAAAGGTCGTGGAGCTGCCGGCCGTTCCACAGGCTCTTCGGATCGTCGATCATGAAATCGGGCAACCGGCTGTCCAGCGTGATCGTGTCGGCCGTGTAGGTCTGGAACTTCAGACAGTCGACGCCGCATTGCGCCGCCTGCCGCACGATCTCGAGCGCGCGCTCCTTGGATCCGTTGTGGTTGCCCGACATTTCCGCGATGACGAAAGGCTCGGCATCCTGTCCGATGACACGGTCTCCGATCCTGATCGGCTGGGCCATTTCTACTCTCGCTCACTGCGTTGGGATGTTTCAACCGGGGACCAGAAGAACAGGTCCGGCGCAAAGGGACGATAGCCTGCCTTTGCGAAGAGGCTATGCGATGCCGTATTTCCTGGCAAGATACGGGCTATCTGGATTTCCCCGTCGTGCACATGCTGGAGTTCGCGCAGTGCGCGCAGTGCCACGCCGCATCCGTGAAACTCCGGCGCGGTCACGATTGAGACTTCGCGGCACCGGTCTGGAGCAACTCCGGGCGGAGACGGGCAACCGCTCTTGTCGAGACGCACGAGCCCGGCGGCAATGCCGTCCGTTTCTGCGATGTAGAAGCTGCAGTCTTGATCGGAAAGCTTCCGGTCGAGCCAGTTCAGATGATCCGCCCACGCGGGCACGGACGGGTTGACGGCAAAGCGGCGTGTTGCCGGGTCGCTCTGCCACTCATGCATCAGGCGGGCGTCCTCCATCCGCGCCGGCCTGAGGGCAAGGTGTCCGGTGCGGATGCGCGCGCCAAGTCCGGCCGAGATCGCACGGGTCACGCCCTGTCCGTCGACCAGCTCGCGCGCAGTCATGCTCAAGGAGGCGAGTTGGTCGGACGACAGAAGCGGTTCGACGACACGCAGAGCCCATTCCGCAGCATCGACCTGCGGATCGAAGATGCCGTCGTCGATTGCGGCTCCCGTGTCGGCGAGCGCGCGCGCAACGCCTCTTTGATTGTCCGCGATGACAAGCATGACGCTTGGCAGGCCGAGGCAGCACCGCTCCCAGGCCGATGAGCCGGCCGCGCCGACGGCAAGGTCCATTCGCGACAGGAAGCCGGCCATGTCGCGGATGTCGCGATGAATTTCAAGCCGGGGGCCGATCTCTGCGCGGCGCTCCTCCAGCCTGGCGCCATGCGGATAGGCGCCGCCGACGAGGACATGCAGCGTCAACCCGTGCGCTTGCGCAAGCGGGGCAAGGCCGTCGATCACCCAGCCGGTCGCGTCCGGTTGGTCCGCCCCGCCCATGTTGATCAGCACGTGGTGCGCGGGCCGGCCTTGCGCATAGGCGACGTCACGCGCGGCAAGGGATTGCGGGCGCAGTTCGGCAAAGTCCGGGCGCAGCAGCGCGAACTCCGCTCCGACGAGACATGTGCAGCCATCGGGCACGCGCCCGCGATAGGCGTCGGCGCTCTTCGATAGAGTGGAATCGACAACGACATCCCCGACGTGCGGACGGTCGAGGTCGTCGATGCACAGCATCGGCGCGCCGGGGAATTCCGCCCGCACGATCTCCTCCCACTCCCGGTCGAGGCCGTAATGGTCGACGACGACAAGCGCGGGCCGGTCCAGTCCGGCGGCTTCGGCCGCCGCGCCGGTCGCTTTCGCGTCATGCGCCTGTGTGGTGCCGAGCCAGCGGCCGTAGTCGCCCTGCTCGGGCAAGGGCGCAGGACCGTCCGGTGACAGCAGGTGCAGGTCGTGGCCGGCCTGGTGGATGAGGTCGGCCAGGGCCGGATGCAGGGTACGGCTGACGAAGGTCGCGCGGAAGCCCCGGCGCGCCAGGGCATCCGCCAGGGTCAGGCAGCGCATGACGTGGCCGGTGCCCATGCGGGCCGAGCCGTCGACACGGAAAAGGGCTGCCGGTGACTTCACGACCCCTCGTCCTGCTCAAGCAGCCGGTAGAGCTTTTCCGCGAAGGCCCAGTCGTCGGGGGTGTCGATGTCCTGCGCCCTAGCGCGGTCGAGCCGGTACATTGCGGCAGTCGGCCCGAGGAGCGCGCGCCCGGCGCGCAGCGCCTCCGGCCGGCACCAGTAGAACTGGCCCGCGTCGTGATAGGCGGGCTCCAGATCCTGCGAGCGGGTCCCGGTGTGTTCCGGATAGAAAAGTTCGACCCTGTCGCCGGATCTTCTGAGCGCCCGCTGGATCGGGTAGGCGAACTCCACGCCGGCGAATACATAGTCCGCTTTGCTGTCGACAAGCTGAACCCAGGCCCTGTCCAGATCCTCTGGGCGAACAAAGGGCGCGGTCGCATAGAGGCACAGGAGCGCATCCAGAGGGGCGTCGCGTTCTGCCTCGATCCGCTCGAGCGCGTCGACGAGAACGGCAAGCGTTCCGGTCATGTCGTCGGAGAGGTCGGCTGAACGCATGAAGGGCACCTCGGCGCCGGCTGTGCGGGCGATATCGGCGATTTCCTCGTCATCGGTGGACACCACCACGCGGTCGATGCTGCTGCTCGCCAGCGCCGTGGCAATGGAACGCGCGATCATCGGCACGCCATGAAAATCGCGGATGTTCTTGCGCGGGATCCGCCTGGAGCCGCCCCTGGCTGGAATGACGCAGACCTTCATGCAAGTGCGTCCGCAAGTGCCTCGATGACCCGGTCCTGCTGGTCGAAGGTCATGCCGTGAAACATCGGGATCGAGATCGAGCGGGCGTAGTAGTCCTCCGCCTGCGGGCAATGCCCGGGCCGAAAACCGAGTTTTTCGTAATAGGGCTGAAGATAGATCGGGATGTAGTGCAGGTTGACGCCGATCCCGCTTGCCCGGAGCGCCTCGAAGATCTGCCGGTGTTTTGCCACGTGCCGGTCCTCGCGCAACTGGACGACATAGAGGTGCAGCGCCGACCTCGTTCTCGCGGACCGTTTCGGCAGCACGAGCGGCAGTGCGGACAACCGGTCGTCGTAGCGGTCGGCGAGTTCGTGACGCCGGCTCACGAAGGTGTCGAGCCGCGCGAGCTGCGAGAGACCAAGGGCCGCCTGCATGTCGGTGATGCGGTAATTGAAGCCGAGATCGACCTGCTGATAGTACCAGGGACCGTCCGGCGCCTTCGTCATCAGGTTCTGGTCGCGGGTGATGCCGTGCGAGCGCAGCAAATTCAGTCTTTGCGCGAGGTCGGCGTCTTGCGTCGTGGCCGCGCCGCCTTCGCCCGTCGTGATGATCTTCACCGGATGGAACGAGAACACCGTGATGTCGGAATGGGCGCAGGCGCCCACCGGCGCATTGCCGTCATGCCCTCCCACGGCATGGCTTGCGTCCTCGATCACTTTGAAGCCGTAGGTTCTGGCCAGCGCGCCGATGGCCGCCATGTCGCAGGGCAGCCCGCACAGATGCACCGGGATGACGACCTTGGGCAAGCGGCCCTCGGCCTTGGCCTGTTCAAGCTTCGCCTCGAGTGCGGTCGCGCTCATGTTGTAGGTCTCGGGGCAGATGTCGACGAAATCCACGTCCGCGCCGCAATACAGCGCGCAATTGGACGAGGCCACGAAGGAGACCGGCGATGTCCAGACGAGATCGCCGGGGCCGACGTCCAGAGCCAGACACGCGATATGGAGCGCAGCCGTTGCCGAACTGACCGCAAGGCAATGATCGGCACCGACCGCCTCGCCGAGTGCCTTTTCGAAGCGGGCGATGGCAGGCCCCTGCGTCAGAAAGTCGGAACGCAGGACCTCGACAACGGCGTCGATGTCCGCCGGATCGATTGACTGGCGACCGTAAGGGACGAATTCCATGATCCTTCGGACCTCATCGTGTGAAAGCTTTGTCGGCAGCGCCATGCGTACCGTGAAAACATCCGCCTGCACATTGTGGGGGAGGCAATTCCCCAGATCTATAGCGGATCTTCAAAGAAACTCGGGCGTTTGTCCCGGTTCCGGCGTTGCCGAGGCGCTGCGCGGATGGGCGGAACCTCCCGCGCTCGACGTGGTCAATCAATACCGGTGATTCGACGGGTTTGAAATGACCGCCGAGGCAAAGATGCATCAAAGGGTCGACGACCGGGCATCGAACCCGCACTGATCCATTGCCCGAAACCCGTCCGAAGATGGCCCAAAATGTCAGATCCGGGTCAGGGGCATGCGTTCGTTGAGGATTGCCTCGGCCACAGCCATGCCGCTGTCGAAGCCGCATTCGACGCGCGCGCCGAGACACCAGTCGCCTGCGGCATAAAGCGATCCGGCCTCGATTTCCAGGAACGGGGCGCCAAGCGGCACTCGCGTCCTGGCGTAGCGCCATCGGTGCGCGGCGCTTTGGGCGACGGCCGGCAATGGCCCGGTCGACAGGTCGCCGAGCGCGTGGAGCAGGGCGTTAGTCGCCTGTTCGCGGCTCATTTCCAGATTTGCCGCACTCCAGTCGGCGCAGGCATGCAAGGTGAGGCGCGGCGGCGTTCCGGCGCGGCCGGGTTTCGTCGCCTCCGCCGCAAGCCAGGAGATCGGTCCGGACTCCGGCGTGACTGTTGCGGGAACGTCGGGCGCCGGGCTCTCGGTGTCGAAGGCGATCATCAGCGTCCAGCACGGGGCCATCGCGACGCCGGTCAGCGCGTCGAGAGCTGATGGATAGGCGCTTGCGAGCGGCAGGACCTGCGGGGCGGGCAGGCACAGCGCAACCGCGTCGGCCCGTTCCGCGTGATCCGGTTCCGCAAAACCGAGCCGCCATTCCCCCTCGACCCGGCTGAGGGATGTCAGCGTGTGCTGCGCGCGAATGTCCAGCCCCTCGGCGAGCGGTCGCACCAGTGACGACATGCCCGGCGTTCCGACATGACGGTCTTCGCCGTCCGCGCCGGCGGCGGCGGGCCAGGGCGCGATCGCACCGTTTCGCGTGGCCCGCGCAATGTAGTCGCGAAAGGCCGGCCCGCGGGCGGTGGCGAACTGCGCACCATGGTCGAACGTCATGCCGTCGGGACCGCGCCGGGTGGCGATCCTTCCGCCGAGCCCGCGCGACTTGTCGAAGACGACCGGGTTCATCCCCGCCGCTGCAAGGGTGGATGCGCAGGCAAGACCGGCGATCCCGGCACCGATGACGGCGACGCGCGGGCTGTCGGGGGAGGAGGGCATGAGCAACTGTCCTTGACGATCGGGGCGTGGCGCGGCGTGCCGGCAGGCATTCGGGCCTCATGACGACGCGCTTTGCGCCTGGGGCGGGCGATGACCGTTACGCGGTGGCGCGTCTTGCGGATCGGTCGGGCGTCCGTTCCCACCGGCCGCGGCATTTGGCGGGGCGCTTGCCTTGCCGGTGGAAATCATTACGTCTAAAGCGTTCGTCACGGCAAGCGCCGCGCGCGATCCCAACCCATGACCTCAGGCTGGAGACGATGTATCGATGGAGCAGTTGAAACTTGCAGCTCTCGACGAAGACGATCTCGCCGTCATTTCCGCGCAGGTCCAGGATGCCGTCCTGAAGGTCGGTGATATCCTTTTTTTCCCGCCCGACCGGCATCTGGTGATCACCATGAACCGGTTTGCATGGGACCTGGAAGAAGACAAGCGCCGCAAAAGACACGAACGCCGGCGTGCAGCCCTGTCCTTTGCCCGGGTGAGCGATCTGAAAGTGCGCAACATACGCCAGGACGCCAAGGATGCCGTGCTGTCCCTGCTGGCGGTGGAGTTTGAGGCAGGTGAAGCGCCGGCCGGACGGATCAATCTCCTGTTTGCCGGCGGCGGCACCTTGTCCTTCGAGGTCGAATGCATCGAGGCGCAGCTTGCCGACCTGGGGGCTGCCTGGGCAACCGACAACAAGCCGCACCACACGCTCGACTGACCGGAACGGTGCGCTCAACCCCTATCGTGATCTCGGGAGACTTCCTTGGCCCTTCGCCTCGCCACCGCTGATGCTGATTTTCAGGATCGTTTCCAGGCCCTTCTCGCCAGCAAGCGCGAGGCCTCCGCCGATGTCGACGCGGTCGTGCGCGACATCATCGAGGATGTGCGCACCAACGGCGACACCGCTCTCCTGAGCTATACCGAGCGCTTCGACCGGTTGAAGGCGGCCTCGCTCGCGGAGCTGACGGTGACGGCGGAGGAGATTGCCGCAGCGCTCGAGAAGATCCCGGCGGAAACGCTCGAAGCGCTCACTTTGGCGCGCGACCGGATCGCGTCGCATCACCAACGCCAGATGCCGAAGGACGACCGCTACACGGATGCCATCGGTGTCGAACTCGGCTCGCGCTGGACGGCGATCCAGGCGGTGGGTCTTTACGTTCCGGGCGGCACGGCGAGCTATCCGTCCTCCGTCCTGATGAACGCCGTGCCGGCGAAGGTCGCGGGCGTCGAGCGGGTCGTCATGTGCGTGCCGAGCCCGGACGGTGTGCTCAATCCGCTGGTGCTGGCGGCGGCCCATCTTGCCGGCGTCAGCGAGATCTACCGCATCGGCGGCGCGCAAGCGATTGCCGCGCTCGCGCATGGAACGCAAACAATCGCGCCCGTCTCCAAGATCGTCGGCCCGGGCAACGCCTATGTGGCGGCTGCCAAGCGGCGGGTGTTCGGCACCGTCGGCATCGACATGATCGCGGGACCGTCGGAAATCCTCGTCGTGGCCGATGGCGAGAACGATCCGGACTGGATCGCCGCCGACCTTTTGAGCCAGGCCGAACACGACGTCAGCGCGCAGTCGATCCTGATAACCGACGACGCCGACTTCGCGAGTGCCGTCGAGCAGGCGATGGAGCGCCAGCTGGCGGTCTTGCCACGCAAGGATGTCGCCGGCCCGAGCTGGCGCGACTTCGGCGCGGTCATCTGCGTGTCGTCGCTCAACGAGGCGCCGCCGATCGTCGACGCCATCGCGGCGGAGCATCTGGAGCTTGCCGTTGCCGATCCCGACGCCCTGTTCGACCGCATCCGAAATGCCGGTGCGGTGTTCCTCGGCCGCTACACGCCGGAGGCCATCGGCGATTACGTCGGCGGCTCCAACCACGTTCTGCCGACGGCCCGGTCTGCGCGCTTTTCCTCCGGGCTTTCGGTGCTTGATTTCGTCAAGCGCACGTCGATCCTGCGCTGCAACGCCGACAATCTGCGCCAGCTCGGTCCGGCGGCGATGGCGCTGGCGGAAGCGGAAGGGCTTTCCGCGCACGGCCGCTCCGTCGGCATCCGGCTTAATCTTTAGGGTGTGGCCGGTCCCGGCGCTTGCGAGGGGCGGGGTCACGGCACTTGTCGAAAAGGTCCGGACCGCGCTAGGTGTTGAAGGGTAACGGGCGCCGCTTTGGTGTCGCAGGCGACAGGAAAACGGGATGACAGCACCGCAGAACGCGACGGAGCGGGCCACGGCACGCCTTGTCGACGTCGAACTCGATGAAGGATCGATCTCGCGTTCCACCCCGGACATCGAGCACGAGCGGGCCGTCGCCATCTACGATCTCATCGAGGACAACGAGTTCGAGCCGGTCGCGGACGAGCCGGGGCCCTATCGCCTCAAGCTGTCCCTGGTTGAGAAGCGGCTGATCTTCGCGGTCTCGCGCGAGGATGGCGCCCCGGTGGTGACGCACATGCTGTCGCTGACACCCTTGCGCAAGGTCGTGAAGGACTACTTCATGATCTGCGAGAGCTACTTCGAGGCGATCAAGACGGCGACGCCCAGCCAGATCGAGGCCATCGACATGGGCCGGCGCGGCGTCCACAACGAGGGTTCCCAGATCCTGATGGACCGGCTCGACGGCAAGATCCGGGTGGACATGCAGACGGCTCGAAGGCTCTTCACCCTCGTCTGCGCCCTGCACTGGAAAGGGTAGCGGCGGTGACGAGCTCCGGGGCAATACCCGGTGCAGTGCTCTTCGCCTGCGGCATGAATTCCGTTCGCTCTCCCATGGCCGCGGCTATCACGGAAAAGCTGTTTCCGCGGCGCATCTACGTGCGCTCCTGCGGCGTGCGCGAGGGCGAGCCCGACCCCTTCGTCGAGGCGGTGATGGCCGAAATCGGCTGCGACCTTGCCAGTCACCGGCCGAAAACCTTCGAGATGCTGGATGAATCGGGCTTCGACCTCGTCGTGACGCTCGCGCCGGAAGCTCATCACAAGGCGCTGGAGATGACACGCACGGAAGCGGTCGACGTGGAATACTGGCCGACCCCGGATCCGACGCTGGCAACGGGATCGCGCGAGCAGATCCTCGACAGCTACCGCAGCGTTCGCGACATGCTGATGCTGCGCATCAAGAAGCGTTTCGGCTGGTCGCCGACGCCGGGCGGGTGAAGCTGCACGAGCGCATCTGCGAACCGCACCGGATCGTGTTCAGACAATGCGTGCTTTGACGAACGAAAAATCGATCTCGAGCTTGGCCGCCTCGATCGCGTCATGCAGCGGGCCGCTCATGAAAAGTGCTGACTTCAATTTGGGATCAGCCCAAAGATCTGCCCCGTCCAATGCCGATGCCGATACAGCAATGTCCCCATCGTTCGGCTCAATTGCACGCCAACGTTGGAAGCCGGTCGTCGGATTTTTCGGCCCTGCTTTGAGTTTTTTGCTTTCTTTCGGCAACAAACAGTCCTTCTGCGATCCAAAATTCAGAAAATAGAACGGACCAGGCAGCCGCGTGGTCTTGTCCATTTCGTAGATCGGGAACTCCACCAACTCCCCGTCTCCCAGATCGAATTCCTTGAGCAATTCGGCCAACTTGCCCTTGACGCAGAAAAAACCCCGAAGCGCGAAAAGGTCCTTCACCCGGGACCAGCGCTTCGGATCGAACACATAGGCCGCTTCGGCGAAGTCTTCCCGCTCAAGCTTTTCGCCTCGACTATGCCTAAGCACATTCTGATATTGAGTTTCGGCTAGAGCGCTCTTTTCGAATTTCGGCGGCGCCCAGTCCTGACCGTAGAACTTTTCTCGAATCCCCTGCTTGTCGAAAAGCCAGTAATTGCTGCCAACCGTGCTGACCCAGATGTCTTCCGGCATGTCACTCTCCCCAAGGCGCGTCGCGTCGCGCGCTGCGTTTGCACCTTCTGGTTTCATGGAACGCGCGTTCGTGCAACCGGCCTGGCGGCGGTAACCCGGGCCGTTGGCGAGGCCGCTGCGGGGCGTCTTGGAGACCCGCGCGCGAGCCCTTCGGATCGCGTGAAACTGCCTGTTTCCTTTCTGGATGCGATCCGCTAGGTTCGCCGCCACATCTGGCATCATAATCAGGAACCCATATGGCCAAGGAAGAAGTCCTCGAATTTCCGGGGGTGGTTTCGGAACTGCTCCCCAATGCGACCTTTCGCGTCAAGCTCGAGAACGAGCACGAGATCATTGCCCACACCGCTGGCCGCATGCGCAAGAACCGCATCCGCGTTCTCGCCGGCGACCGCGTTCTCGTCGAAATGACCCCCTACGACCTCACCAAGGGTCGCATCACCTACCGTTTCAAGTGATCGCATTCGTCGCGGCCCCAATTTCCGGCCGCACGGATCGAGAGACCGCGAGCCGATGACCGCCTCCGACACCTCCATCGTCACAGATCGCCCGACGCTGGTGCTGGCGTCCGGATCGCCGCGCCGGCTGGCCCTGCTCCAGCAGATCGGCATCGACCCGGATACGCTGCTTCCCGCCGATATCGACGAGACGCCGCGCCGCGCCGAGACGCCGCGCGCGCTGGCCCAGCGGCTTGCGCGCACCAAGGCCGAGGTGGCGCGCCGGGCGGCCGACCGCATCGAGGCAAATGTCGACGGTCTCGTGCTGGCGGCGGACACTGTGGTCGCCGTCGGTCGGCGCGTCTTGCCCAAGGCGGAAACGCAGGACCAGGCGGAGGCGTGCCTCCAGCTCCTGTCGGGGCGCGGACACAGGGTCTATACGGCGATCTGCGTGAGCGCGCCACGGGACGTGGTGCGTCAGCGGCTGGTGGAGACCCGCGTGCGCTTCAAGCGCCTGTCGCGCGCCGAGATCGCGGCCTATCTGGCCAGCGGCGAATGGCGCGGCAAGGCGGGCGGCTACGCGATCCAGGGGCTTGCCGGCGCCTTTGTCGTCAAGCTCACCGGCTCCTATACCAACGTGGTCGGCCTTCCCCTGCACGAAACCGCCAACCTGTTGAGCGGTCTGAAATATCCTGTTCTGGAAACCTGGCGCGACCCGGCCCGCATCCGCCCCTGACGTCGATGCGGAGCGATGGCCGATCCGGATTTCGGCTTGGCCTCGAGTGGCATTCCCTGCAATAAATCCTGACAAGACGTGTCGGTCGCGTGCGGGCGGACACGCCTCCGCATGCGGTAGTTTCAAAGGGGACAGGCATGAACATGGCAGCGTGGCTTGCGCGGGCCGGCCGGGCGAAGGCCGATCTTCCTGCGCTTTCCCGCGACGGAACGGTCGTTGCATCTTATTCCCGCTTTGCGGAAAACGCGGCGCGTCTCGCGAGCGCCCTGCACGGTCCGTTCGGGCTTGCGCCCGGTGACCGCGTGGCGATCGTCGCCGGAAACGGGCCGCGGTATCTGGAAGCGCTTTATGCGATCTGGTGGGCCGGGCTTGCAGCTGTTCCGGTGAACGCGAAACTGCATGCAGCCGAGATCGGCTGGATCCTTGAAAACTGCGGCGCACGGCTTGCCTTTGCCGGCAGCGGGCAGGACGCGGAAATCGGCGCCTATGCGCCGGAAAGCCTGCGCGAGATCGTGACGATTGACGGTCCGATGTACCGGCGGATGCTGGATAGTGATCCGATGCCGGTCGCGGCGTGTGCGCCCGACGATCTTGCCTGGCTGTTCTATACCTCCGGCACGACCGGGCGCCCCAAGGGCGCGATGCTCAGCCACAGAAATCTGATGGCGATGAGCTTTGCCTATCTGAGCGATGTCGATCCGACCGCGCCCGGCGAAACGTTGCTGCATGCCGCGCCGATGAGCCATGGGTCGGGTCTGTATGCGATGGCGCATGTGGCCCGGTTCGGCATCAACGCCGTCACGGAGTCCGGCGGCTTCGAGCCCGCCGAGGTCTTCGGCGAAATCGCCCGCACGCCCGCGCTTTCCATGTTCGCCGCGCCGACCATGATCAAGCGGCTGACCGAGCACCCTGGCGATGCGGTCTGCGAGAACATCCGCACAATCGTCTGGGGCGGTGCGCCGATGCATGTGGCGGATGCGATCCGCGCCATCGACCGGTTCGGGCCGCGCTTCGCCCAGATTTATGGACAGGGTGAGACCCCGATGACGACGACGGTGCTCTCCCGGGCGGATATCGCCGACCGGGATCATCCGCGCTGGCGTGAAAGGCTCGGCTCCGCCGGGATCGCAAACAGCGCCGTGGAGGTTTCAATCGACCGGGCAGGGGATACGCCCGGCGAAAGCGGCGAGATACTGGTGCGCGGCGACACCGTGATGACCGGCTACTGGAACAATCCTGAGGCGACCGCCGACACGATCCGCGCGGGATGGCTGCATACGGGCGATGTCGGGGCCTTCGATGCGGACGGATATCTGACGCTTCTGGACCGCTCCAAGGACGTGATCATTTCCGGGGGAACCAACGTCTATCCGCGCGAGGTGGAGGAGGTGTTGCTTGTCCATCCGCAGGTTCACGAAGTGTCCGTGATCGGCCGGCCGGATTCCGATTGGGGAGAGAGCATCGTTGCCTATTACGCCGGCGAGGCGACGCCCGATGCGCTCGACGCCCTTTGCCTGGAGCGGATTGCGCGCTTCAAGCGGCCGAAGGCCTATGTGCGCCTGGAGGCCCTGCCCAAGAACAATTACGGAAAGATACTGAAAACGGAATTGCGGACGATGGACGCGCGGGCACAGGCCGCGCGTGTCGCCGCCGGGGAGGAGACGCAGGGATGACGAAACGTCTGGAGAACAAGGTTGCGCTGGTGATCGGCGCCGGATCGAGCGGACCCGGCTGGGGCAACGGCAAGGCGGCGGCTGTTCTCTTCGCTCGCGAGGGCGCAAAGGTCGTCTGCGCCGACATCAGCGAAAAGGCGGCGCAGGAAACCCGCGACCTGATTCTGGCCGAGGGCGGTGAGGCGGTCGCGACCGGCTGCGACGCGACCGTCTCTGCCGATGTCGCCAGAACCGTTGCGATGGCGACAGACACATTTGGCGGTCTGCATGTCCTCGACAACAACGTCGGCATCGCGGAGGTCGGCGGCGTGGTGGAGCTGGCCGAGGAGGAATGGGACCGGGTGAACGCGGTCAACCTCAAGAGCGTGTTCCTGGCCATGAAACACGCCATTCCGGCGATGGAAGCGAGCGGCGGCGGCGCCATCGTCAATATTTCCTCCATCGCCTCGATCCGCTACACCGGTGTTGCCTATTCGACCTATTATGCGACCAAGGCGGCGGTGAATCATTTGACCAGCACCACGGCAGTGGAGTACGCCGCGCGGGGCATTCGCGTGAATGCGGTCCTGCCAGGCCTGATGAAGACGCCAATGGTGGAACATGCCACGAAGCTTGCGGATGTCTATTCCGACGGTGATGTCGAGGCGATGTGGAAGAAGCGCGATTCCCAGGTGCCGATGGGCCACATGGGCGATGCCTGGGACGTGGCTCATGCGGCGCTTTTTCTTGTCAGCGACGAAGCTCGCTACATCACCGGTCATGCGCTGGTGGTGGATGGCGGGATTACCCTGAAGTACAGTTGAGGCGCGGACAGACCGCGCCAGAAAAGCCGGAGTTGCAAGACGCATGACCGAAAAGGGACCTTCCTCCGATGCTCCGCGCCGGGCGCGGCCTTGCCCGGAATGCAGCAAGCTGTCGGTGGAACCGTTCTATCCGTTCTGTTCCAGGCGTTGTTCCGATGTCGACCTGAACCGCTGGCTGTCGGGAAGCTACAGCGTGCCGGTCGTCGAACTGGAGCCGGAGGATCTCGCCGAACTCGAAGCGCGCCAGAACGCGGAAGATTCCGACGAAAGGTGATATGCGTCACCCACGCGGGTGGGTCCTGACGCTAGACTGTCCCTGCGTAATCGGTGAAAGTGCATCCTCGCCCAAGCCCCTCGCGAGCGACAGGAGTTCCCGGTCATGTCCATCGTCACCCGTTGGTTTTGCCTTCTCGTCGGCATCGGTCTTGTTGCGGGACAGATGCAGCCCGCGAGCGCGCAGGAGCGGGTCGGGGTTGCGAGCGCCGTCGACCAGAGCGCCCAGAGCCAGTTGGGCGGCGGTCCCCTCAAGACGATCCGCATCGGCAAGGACGTGTTTCACAGCGAGCGCATTCGCACCGGTGGCGAGGGACGGGTGCAGGTGCTGTTGGCAGACGGATCCAATTTCATGGTGGGGCCGAACTCGAGCCTGACCATCGACGAGTTCGTCTACCGCCCGCGTGAGGGGCAGGGCAAGCTGATCGCCACCTTCGGGCGCGGCGTTGCGCGCTATGTCGGGGGAAAGATCTCCAAATCGCGCGGCGGCGTCACCATCAACACCCGCCAGGGCACCATCGGCATTCGTGGCGGTATGGCGGACCTCTTCGATCGCGGCGGAACCACCGTCTATTCCTTTCTCTACGGTAAGGGTCTGACCTTCCGCGTACCTTCAGGAAAGAGCTATCGTGTCTATCGTCCCGGCTTTGCGATCTTTCCCGATGGCAATGGTGCGCGCGTCGGACGGACGCCCGCTTCGGTTGTCGCGGCCATTAACCGGTTCCTGACCGGTTCCGCACGCGGACAGAAGCGCCCGACGGCCGGGCAAATCGGCCGGCTCTCCGGGATCAATTCCGGAGTCTCTCCGGTCCCGGGGCAACCGATACCGGGCCCGGTGATCGTATCGGGCGACGGCGAAGTGCCGGGGCGCCTGCTGGATCTTGGCTTTGCGAACTCGTCGGTCCTCAAGAGCAACAAAACCATCTGCTACTACGGCTGCTGACTCTCCTGCGATCGGCGCGGTCCCCGTGGCCTCTGCGGAGCCTGCCGGTTCTGTTGCCAAGGTCGAGGCGAGGTGGCAGTGTCATGTTTCCATGCGCATGGATGGAAATCGTGATGACTGCGCACGATGCGGCGACCGGGAGTGGACGGTGATGAAGAGACGTATTTTGGTGCTGGGCGTTCTTGCTCTCGGCTTGGCAGGTGCTCCGGCCCATGCAGATTATTCGCTGACGATCCTGCACATCAACGATCTTCATTCCCGCCTGGAACCGATCAACAAGTATGATTCCACCTGTTCGCCCGAGGATGATGCCAAGGGCGAGTGCTTCGGCGGCGTCGCGCGCCTGAAGGCGAAGATCGACGAACGCCGTGCAGCCCTTGCCGAGGCGGGCCGCAACGTGATCACGCTCGATGCGGGCGACCAGTTTCAGGGATCGCTGTTTTACACCACCTACAAGGGCGCGGCGGCCGCAGAGTTCATGAATGCCATCGGCTTCGACGCCATGGCCGTCGGCAACCATGAATTCGACGATGGACCGGAAGGCCTGTCCGCGTTTCTCGACAAGGTCGATGTGCCGGTGCTGTCGGGCAACATCGACGTCGAGAATGAGCCCGCGCTGAAAGGCAAGATCGCCGGAACCATGGTGCTTTCGGTTGGCGGCCAGCGCATCGGGCTGGTCTCGACACTGGCGGAAGACACGGTCGAGACCTCGTCTCCCGGCCCGAATGTCGCGTTCTTTTCGGCGGAAAACTATCTGAAAGGGGCGGTCGAGGGGCTCCAGGCGGCGGGCGTCGACAAAATCGTCGCGATCACGCATATGGGGCTGCCCCGCGACTTGCAGATCGCCTCTCGCGTTCCGGGCATCGACGTGATCGTCGGGGGGCATTCCCATACGCTGCTGTCCAACACCGATGACAAGGCTGCCGGCCCCTATCCGGTGCTGGTGCAAAACCCGGTCGGCCAGCAGGTTCCCATCGTCCAGGCCTATGCCTACGGCAAGTTCCTGGGCGAAATCGAGGTCGTCTTCGATGACGCCGGAAATGTGGTCTCCGCAAACGGCAATCCGACCCTTCTGGATGCCTCGGTTGCCGCGGACAAGGCGGTCGCCGCGCGCGTCGCCGAGCTTGGCGAACCGCTGGAAGAGCTGAAGGCCAAGGTGATTGGCGATACCAAGGCGATGATCGACGGATCCCGCAACAGCTGCCGGGCCGGCGAATGTCCGATGGGCAATCTGGTCGCGGACGCGATGCTTGAGCGCGTCAAGGGACAGGGTATCGATATCGCGATTCAGAACGGCGGCGGATTGAGAGCCTCGATCGAGGCCGGCGAGGTCACGATGGGAGAGGTGCTGACGGTTCTTCCGTTCCAGAACACGCTTGCCACCTTCCAATTGAAGGGAAGCGACGTGATCACGGCGCTTGAAAACGGCGTCTCCCAGGTCGAAGAGGGCGCCGGACGGTTTCCGCAGGTGGCCGGACTGCGCTTCAGCTGGACCCGCGCCCGCCCCGCCGGCGATGGCCGTATCATCAAGGTTGAGGTCGCGCAGGATGGCGGTTGGGTGGCGCTCGACCCCGACAAGACCTATGGCGTCGTTTCCAACAATTACATGCGCGGCGGCGGCGACGGATACAGCGTGTTCGCCGATGCGGGCACGAAGGCCTATGACTACGGCCCCGGCCTGGAAGAAGTCGTCGCGGATTATGTGAGCGACATCCAGGGCGGTTACGAGCCCTTTACCGACGGTCGCATTCGCGAGATCGAATAGCGCAGCCGGGCGAGCTGCGGGGAACGCCCCGCACTTGTGGTCTGGCTGCAACACGTCTTGGAAAACGCCGGATGTGCACGAGCGCGCGCGCGACGTGACGTAGCGTCTCCCTTACGCTTGTAAAGCGGTGAGTGAGGTTCTGATCCTTGATCGGAGGGTGATGTGTCGTTTGGGGCAGCTCTGTGTTGTGTGGTCGAGGGACGACGCTCCTTGCGCAGGCGGCTTTGGCGTGCAGGCGCGCTTGGAACGGCTCTCGCCCTGGCACTGACCTTCGCGAGCGCGTCCTTCGCACAGGGGGCTGCGGAGGACCGGGCGGCCCTTGAGGCGCGCCAGGAAATCCTGCTGCAGGCCATGCTTTCCGACCCGCAGGATTTCGACACGGCTTTTGAACACGCGGCAGTGTCCGTGCGCCTTGGAGATTATGAAGCGGCGATCGGATCGCTGGAACGGGTGCTGATCCAGGCACCTGAAAATCCCGGCGTTCTGCTGGAGGTCGGCGTTCTTTATTACCGGCTTGGGTCTTTCGAGACCGCTCGCTCCTATCTTCGGCGTGCGGAAAATGCCCCGAATGCGTCCGCCGCCGTTGCGGAACGTGCAGGTCAGTTCCAGGCCGCGATCGTGACGGCCGAGGACCCGCTCAAGGTGTCGGGGATGCTGACGACCGGCGTTCGTTTCCAGACGAATGCCAATGCCGGCCCGACCGACCGCTTCATCGTGCTTGGGGGCAGCACGTATCTTCTCGCCAATACGGTGCTCGGCCGGCAAGACTGGAACGCCTTTGTCGCCGGCAACATCCACGCAAGCTATGATCTTGGCAATCAGGGCGATCTGCTGGAGGCGGATCTCCTGTTTTACGGTGACCGCTATCTTGACGTTTCGCGTGTGAACAGCGCGATGTCGGAGCTGACATTCGGCCCGTCGTTCAATATGGCGCGGTTCGATATCGACGATGCCCGCTTCGGCGTCTATGGCATCGTCAACGGCGTGCGACTGGATGGCGGGAACTACTCGGGCACGATCGGTGGCGGCGCACGCTTCGCGATCCAGCCGTCCGAGCGCTCCACGATCAACGCCAGGATCGAGTATCGGCACAATTGGTTCCGCGACAGCTCGACCTACCAGAGCGTCAGCAATCGCAACGGCTACGAGATTTCCGGTCGGCTTGCACATGTTTTCCAGCTCGACGACACGTGGTCGGTGCGCGGTTTCTTTCTTGCCGGCTTCGAGCAGGCGAAGGCGTCGTTCGAGAGCAACTGGCATGCAGGTGCCTCGGTCGGTGCGACGTACCGGTTCGCGTCACCGATAGAGCGCCTGGAAACGCCGTGGATGGTGGACCTCGATCTGGGATATCTCTACCGCGCCTATGACGCGCCGGACCCGTCGGTCAGCACCACGCTCAGCCAGAGCGACAATGAGGCCTGGGTTCGCGGCGCCCTCGGTATTCCGCTTCGATCGGATATTGTGCTTTCCCTGTCCGCCGAATACCGGCGGGTGCAGTCGAACTATCGAACCCGGGATTATTCCAATACGACAGGCATGCTGAGCGTCACCAAGCTGTTTTGAGTCGCCCGGAAGACAAGTTTCAGCATTTCGCGCGCAAGCTTGCTCGCATGCAGCCCGACAGGCTTTTCGGGCCGTGTTGGAGCCGTCTGATGCGCTTGTGCAAAACTTCGCGCTGGCAACTGGACAGGCCCGTTTCGAGCCTCTATAAGACCGGCACTTCAAGGCGCTCGCGCATTGGCGCGTCGCTTGGCCCAGGTAGCTCAGTTGGTAGAGCAGCGGATTGAAAATCCGCGTGTCGCTGGTTCGATTCCGGCCCTGGGCACCACTTACCTCACAAAGCCATTCGGGCCAATAAGTTAAGCCCTTTCAGCATGTTGCGCTCACCGAACTGTGTTACAAAGGTGTGCAACAATGCTCTATCGGCTGGTTCGCCCAATGCAGCGCAAAGGCTCTTCCCGGCATCAATTCGTGATGTAGCGCGCAAAAACAAATGGCACAGCGCGCAAGATCAAATGGCAACCGATTTCGGGCGGGAAATGCTGATTGAGCGCGGCTCAAAACGTCTTCAATCGATGATCCCTTCCGCCCGCATGATCTGCTCGGTGAGAACGCAGTGAGAGCTTCCTGGTTCATGGCGGATCAGTGAGCCTCTGGTGACGAGGCTATCCAGGGCTCCGAATGTGACGGGATCGGTAGCTTTATTTTCGCGGAAGAACCGCATCAGCCGATCGGGCGATACGTCAAGTCCGCAGTGGTCGATAGCACCTATGTAGAACGCCACCGTTTCCAGCCGCTTCATTGTACTTGCGTCGGGCATCGCAGACGCGCCTGACGTTAAAAATATCGCACAGATAATGACGCCGGCTGTCGCTGTGAAATCCATAACGTTCGTAATCCCCCTTGCGACGGTAGATGCCACCTCAGTTCAATACGGGGAGTTTGTCACGCTGGGCGATTGCGGTTCAAACCGGTGGTATTTTGAGATAGCCGGCTGAGACGAGAAGCCAGATTGGCACTTCTTCCGTTTCGCTCATAAGACGCGCTAGTTCGAACAAGTCTTAGTCGAGCGCTTCCATGCGTCTTCTCGCGCGCTCGACCTCCGTTCGGGACCATGGCAGTCTTTTATTTCTCATCAGTCATCGCGTCTTAGGGTTGCAAGGACGAGGCATTGATTCTGCCCCGCCCTTGATTTTAGGTCGGGCATTCAAGCCACGAATGCTGCGAGCGGGTCTGTCGGCGCGGGTTTCTCGAGGACGGACATTGTGTGCCCACTCGCTGCGCGCAACTCGTCGATCGTGGTTTGATTGGTTCCGATGACGCCGGCATATGTCATGACCCTGCCATAGCGCATCGGCGTACCGACAACTTCAATCTTGAAGTTGGCACGTCGAAACAGACGTGCCATCCGCGCATCATAGACTGTCACGAGTTGTCGGAGACCAATAAGGGTGCCGATCTCGATTGCTCCAAGAAACAACTCAGCCGTAATTTCGCTGACTTGTCCGCATTTCTTGGAGCCGCACGCGTACTCGGGATCCATCGAGAACCTGGATGCCTCCCAGATAAGGGGGTCGGCGATTTCAAGGTCATCGGGCAGCAGGCCGCTGAACACATCGCGAAGCATGTTCGGGCCGGTCGTCGGAAGGAGCCGCAAGGATCCGCGCACATCTTCGGTATCGGGATCGATTGAAATGATGTAGAGTGGATTGGCTTCATCGAAGATGTCAATCTCCCAACCATCATTGACAGTGACATCCCAACGAAGTTTATGGTGAAATACGTCAGCTCGGATTGTGTGCATCCGATCGATCTCGAATGCGTGATTCATACGGTCAATTCCCTGGATCAAGCGGATCATCTTTTGTCCTCCTCACTCACTTGGTGGGACGACAATGACAAGGATAAATCTACTAGTATATTCTGCATTTTGGGGGAGTTTCCGCATTTCGATACATCGTTTAACCTGGCGGGTCGATCAATTTTAGGGAGAGTGCCCGAGCAACCATGTGAGTTGTATTGAGCGCATTGAGTTTCCGGCGAGACATTTCCATATAGGTCTTGACAGTCCCTGGTCGTATCCCAATCAGCAAAGCAATGTCTTCGTATGTCTTTCCTTCGGACGCCCACTTCAAGCACTCATGCTCACGAGGCGATAGTTTCGGTATTATCTTTTTCGTTTTTTGCGTTCGAACAATCATTTCATGAATAAAATTCGCGATGACTTGGAAGTCGCGCATATAAATGGATTTGGTTTTCGCCCACTCTCGATCCGTAAAGTCTGATGTAATTGACAAAAGCGCAGTTTCTCCGTTTACGCCTCTTATCGGAAATGTGAGGCCCTTGTGCCCGATCGCAAAGTCTCTTGCCTCGTCGAACATCTGCCGAACTTTCGGTGCGCTGCGGTCAAGAATATCCCAGTCAACCGGTAGAAGGCTTTGAGCTCCTGCTCTCAGCACCGGATCGATCGAAAAAAAGTCTTGCTCCTTATAGTGACGGACCCAGTCCTCCTGATAGGTCAACGCCAGATAGGGCTCTCGTTGGGTGAGCTCTGGCATTCGATCTGCATAATATACCGCGTTTTTGAGTCCGTATTCGGAGACGACATGATTGAGAAGACCCCGGGCTTCATCATTTGAAGATGCAACGCGAAGTTTTTCAATGACATCTGTAAATCGTACATCCCGCATCATGACCGCCCCTCGGTAGACACTATCAAATAGCGGGAATAGGTTATCACGCTAACGCTGAGGTTGCGATCTGGATCGCATGATCGCCATCGCCTCAATCACCTCTTCATGCAGTAGATCGATCTTCCTCGCGAGCTCCGGGTCAATCGGCTGCATCTCCTCCCGGCAAAACTCTAAAGTTCCAGCGAGGTATCCCAGGATACTGGTTCGTATCTCCACTACTGTTCTGTCCATTTATGCGCTCCTCTTCGCTGGCCGTCGAAGCCTAGGTCAGCAGGAACCGCGAATGTAGTCTGCCAAATGCCCTCCCCAAATTTGCAGGGTTGCAATTTCAAGCGAAGCCGACACTCCATCGAGTTTGGTAGAAAAAATCGTTTTCAGGTTGTATTCTGGTTGAATTCAACAACGTTGACGATTGGAAAGTTCATGGAGAAGGAAAAATTATTTAACAAAATCAATAGAATGCTCGACGAGCTCGCCAGGGCGGCACGCAATTGTGGCAAACCGCAATTAGCAAGTCGGGCAGAGAGTATGAAGATCGTTGCGCGATTGGAGGCGACGGATCCGGATGCATTGCAAGCTATGATTTCTAGTAGCGTTCCAAAGCACCTTCGATGCTTCGTGGATGGTCGTGAGCAATGCACATACCCAGCGAAGATTGATCTAACCGGACGGCCTCAAACGCCAACGAAGTGACGCCCTCCGGCTTGAGTTATCCTCCGTCCCTCGTAGTGCCGTATGATTGCGACTGGAAATCATCCTTAGAAAGTGAGCTCCAAGGGGGACGTGATGGGAACCGTTGTAGTAAGGAAGGAAAGTTGCCCGCCTAGGATTCTTCAGTATTCTGATGCCGTTTGGCAGCTTGAAAGTCTTTATATGCGAGCACGTTTTGCTCGCAGGCGAACTCGAAAGGCGGATCTAGCCGCCAAAATAGAAGCATATGAACGTGCCTTCGAAAAATATCACAGCGGCAAATGTGAGCTACCCCCCGAAATTCGGACACTGACATAAGCTACGATTTGCAGTCTGCTGATCTTCGACGAGCAGGAGATCAGAGATGTCGAAACGGAAGCAGCACGCGCCTGAGTTCAAGGCGAAGGTCGCGCTGGAAGCCCTGAAAGGCGAGGAGACGGCAGCCGAGCTGGCAAGCCGGTTCGGGGTGCATCCGACGATGATCCATCAATGGAAGCGCGCCCTGCTCGAAGGCGCGTCAGGTGTGTTCGAGCGCGGGAGCCGCAAGAGGCCCGAGATTGACGAGGAGCAGGTGAAGGAGCTCCACGCCAAGATCGGGGAGCTGGCGGTGGCCAACTCTTTTTTGGAACGAAAGCTGAAGCCCTGGGGCGGGAAGTGAGGCGCGGCATGATCGAGCCGGACCACCCGGACCTGTCGATCGGCCGGCAGTGCAAGCTGCTGTCGATCGCGCGCTCGTCTTTCTACTACACCCCGAAGGGCGAGACCGAACGGAACCTCGGCCTGATGCGGCGGATCGACGAGCAGTTCCTGGAGACCCCGTTCTTCGGCGCTCGGCAGATGACTTGGCACCTGCGCAACGACGGCCACCTGGTGAACGAGAAGCGCATCCGGCGACTGATGCGCCTCATGGGATTGATGCCGATTTACCAGAAGCCCAACACCAGCAGGCCGGCGAAGGGGCACAAGACCTATCCCTACCTGCTCAGAGGTCTGCGGGTGGAACGCCCGAACCAGGTCTGGTGTTCGGACATCACCTATCTGCCCATGCGGCGCGGGTTCCTCTACCTGGTGGCGATCATGGACTGGCACACCCGCAAGGTTCTGTCCTGGCGGATCTCGAACACCTTGGAGGCTGACTTCTGTGTCGAAGCGCTGACCGAGGCCATCCACAAGTTCGGGCCGCCCGAGATCATGAATACCGATCAAGGATCCCAGTTCACGTCCTTCGCCTGGACGGATCGGCTCCGCCGGTCTGGGGTGCGGATCTCGATGGATGGGAAAGGCCGGTTCCTCGACAACATCTTCATCGAGAGGCTGTGGCGCACCCTGAAATACGAGTGCGTCTACCTGCATGCCTGGGAGACCGGTTCAGAGACAAGGGCGGCCATCCAGAAATGGATGACGTTCTACAACCACCAGCGCCCTCACTCAGCCCTCGGCGGCAGGCCACCGGCGCTGGTCTATTGGCAGAGAAATGATATCAACCAACCCGATCAGCAGGTGCGACGAGTAGCTTAAATTACGCCAGATCCTGTCCAAGGATCGGGGAGTAGCTCAGATACTTGCGCACTGTGTTCCGGGACAATCCGGTGCGCCGGGAGATCTCCCGGATCGAAAGCTGATCACGAAAATGCCAGCGTCTGATAACGCTCAACAACGCCATGTCTATCACTCCGTCGTCCCCCGCTGAAATCACGCAGGGGTGGGTTTAAACATGGGTCAGTTCTCAGTGAAAAAATAAGGCCTTACCGGGTCAGTTCTCAGTGAAAATCAACAGTTCTTCTGCCAGTGCAGCCGCTTCCAGGAAATCTTGATCGCTGACGCTTTTGCCTTTGGGCGGGTTTAGGCTGAGCGAGAACAAATGTTGACGACATTTGGTGGCACGACTTAGCGCATAGGATTCCGTCAGCGCCCCAATGACATCGCGCGAAACAAAGCCGCGCACATCGACAACCTGCACCGTTTCATTCTCGTCCTTCATGAGATGAAGGGCGAGGTCTTTGGCACCGCCGCGCTGATTGCCGTGCAGGATCATCAGCGATCCCCATCATGCGGCTGAGCAGGTGGTTTCAGCCCCAGGGCGCGGATCAGGTCATTGCGCATTTCCAGAACCAGCAAACATGCCGTAGCGATCTGATCTTGCTGCTCCTCAGTTAGAACGAGATCACCGGCCCCAATTGCCTTGGCGATAGCATCCAGATTGGCAAACACGTCATTTTCGCCGAGCGCTGCCAGCACCCGCGCCAACATCTGATAGCGATCTGCAATCTCTGAAGCGCGGGAAACAGGTGCTTCGGTAAAGATGCGGTCTTTGATAAAGCGGCCAAACGGCTGATCCCCGGAAAGTTTTTCCAGTCGTTTGCGTTCTGCTTGATTCAGACGCAGCGACAGTGGAGCGGGGCGCTTTGCTTGAGCTTTGGTCGTCATGACAGACCTCCCGGAGAAGGGGCATCAGTCTCGCTTTCTTCATCCTCAAGACTTGCAACGATCCGCTCAAAGTCCGAGCGTTTTAGTTGGTGTCCCCAATCCTCCAAAACCTCGATCAATTCGTTCGAAGTCTCTCTATCGAGGGGCACCACTGCCTTTTCAAAAATCAATAAAATCAACGCTTTGACAACGAGAAATCCCCAGTCTGTGGATTCTGATGGCGAACGTTCGGGAGAGCCGAGGATTTCGCCGACCGGTCCTCGGTTTGGCGGGTCGCAACCAAGTGTTCCCCGGTGCCGATGTTCACGCTGCGCGGTCCCTGTTTTTCTGTGGACGCGTGCGGATGGATAGGGGCATGCAGTGGCCGGATTGCTTCAGCGCTGCTCGCTCGGCAAATGTCCGAAGCGGTCCTTGTAGTAGTACGAAAACCGGCCAAGATGGGAAAAGCCGCAGGAATATGCCGCTTCACTCACGCTGGGCGGATCCTGCCGGGCCGCCAGCAGATAATGAGCCGTATCGAGCCGTGCATTGCGCAGGACCTCCATCGGGCTTTGGCCGTAAAAGCGCTGGAACCCCTTTTGGAGTGTTCGCACGTTCAAGCGTGCCGCGCGCGCGATGTCAGCCAGGTTGATCGGCTCTGCCAGGTTGGCGTGAATGTACTCCAGCGCGATCCGGATTTCCCTGGGACTGGCCCGACGATCCGAGCGTTCGATGATGTGCGAGATGTTGCTCGGTTGGAGAGTGAGCAGCGCGTGCGCCAGATCATCCTCCGCCTTCAGGTCCCGTGCCGCCAGCTGCCCCTGGAACAGGTCTCCGTTTTCAATGGCCTGGGCGCAAGCCATCACGAGGCGTCTCAACTGGCGTCCCGGCCCGTTGGTCAGATCGACCTGCATTTCAAATCGTATGGGTCCCGGGAGCGGAACCCCCGTTATCGACCGGGCAACCGCTTCCAGCAGGGTCTTGTCGACCTGGAGCAAGAGCTTGCTGCAATCACGCCCCCAATGCAGCAATGCAGTCCGATCCGGGTTCAGGATGGTTCCCATCTGCGTCGTGGCGGTCATTTCTTCGCCACGGTGCCTGATATTCGCCCGTCCCGAAAGCGGCACCTGAAACAGATAGAAAGAGCCCAGCCGTCCCGGATCCACCGTCACGTCGGCTCCGTAGTGCAGGTAATTTGCGGAAATGCTCTGCCCGCTTACCGCATTGTGGCGGACGAAAAGGCCGGATTGACCACCGATGACCTCCAGCTTGTGATCGCAGAGCTTGCCGGAAATGATATGGCGCGCTTCATCCATGTCGCGAGTGCGAACCACCGGATTCTGCGCGAAATATTCCTTCGCTGGCAAAGCCTCTGCTATGGCCATCGGGTTCCTTGCAGGACGGTTTAAGGTTTTTACGCGTCGATTTAGCGCATGAGTTCCAATTTGCTTCAAGCTTAAAATTTATGCCGAAGACGGGTTCGTTTTTCGGATACCTGATTGCGTGAAAGCATTGCAGTGTGGGCGGAGCATCACGTCCCGATCTGCAACAACAGGAATCCGGATTATGGAAAAAGGCGTAATGAAGGCCGATGCCGGCATGAACGATCTCGCATGGAACGTCGTGGGGCACACCTATGTTCCCAAATTTCTGACAGAGGAGACGTTCGTCTGGCACGCCACCATTCCCGACGGCACGTTCGTGCCGCCGCATATCCACCCGACACAGGATGAGTGGATCTACATTCTGGACGGCGAACTGGAAATCGAGTTTCCCGACGATCACTGCAAGGCCGGGTCCGGCGACACGATCAAGATGCCGCGGGGTATCGCTCATGGCATTTTCAACCGCTCCGGCAAGACCGCGACATGTATCTTCGGAGTGTCGCCGGCGCGCGACCTCTACAAGCTGTTTACCGAGCTGGACGGGGTGCGTGACCCTCAGGAGCTGGTGCGTCTTTCCGCTTTGCGCGAAGTCAACTTCCTCCCCCTTTCCAATGCAGACTGAGCCGAACCAGCCAGGCCGCACCGGATCCGGGTCTGAACAAGGCTTCGGTGTGTCTCCCACGATCCGCCGAGCGGAGTATCCGAACACGGCCGGTCGCCCGGCAGGACGGTCGGAATGAGCTTGCCACCGTTGTGCGATTGGGACGACGCTTTCGCGAATATGAAACATGTCGAGAGGTCCGGCGAACTGCCTGACTACTGGGCCGCGCGGGCGGCCGCCTACAGGGCTGGCCTGCAGGCGGGCGGACACCGGCTGGATCTGGATATCGGCTACGGCAGTCATCCAAGGGAAAAGCTCGACATCGTCTGGCCGGACGGCACACCGAAGGGACTTGCCGTCTTTATTCACGGCGGCTTCTGGATGCGGCTGGAGAAGGGGCACTGGACGGATTTTGCCGAAGGCGCGCGCGCACAAGGGTGGGCCGTCTGCGTGGCAAGCTACACCCTGGCGCCGGAAGCGCGGATCCATGAGATCACGGCGCAGATAGGCGAGGCCATTTCGATGGCTGCCGGGCTGGTGGACGGCCCCATCCGGCTGTCCGGCCACTCGGCCGGCGGTCACCTGGCAACGCGGATGCTTTGCTCCGACAGCCCGCTCCCGGGCGGCGTTTTCGATCGCATCGCCCATACACTGTCAATCAGCGGTCTTCATGACCTGCGACCGCTGCTGCACACCGCAATGAACCGTACACTCAACCTGGATCTTGACGAGGCCCGCGCCGAAAGTGCGGTTCTGGCCCAACCGGCGGCAGCTACGCCCCTGACCTGCTGGGTCGGAGGTGGTGAACGGCCGGAATTCATCCGCCAGACCCGTCTTCTGACCGACATATGGGCGGGACTGGACGTGCCGGTGCGCTGCGAAATTGACGGCAATCACAACCATTTTACGATCCTTGAAGGCTTGAAGGACGCGGGCTCGCCGATCACGGCCGCCTTTGTTGGCCCTGTCCCGCAGGATCGGCCGCGCGGCACGCCCCTCGACGCATGAATTTCAACCCTCAGGCACCTGAGAGACGGAGGAATCAAAATGACAGCCATGGCTCCGGGGATCGTCAAGTCCCGCCACGGTCTCGATGAGATAAGCTGGAACATTCTGGGCCAGACCTACGTGCCCAAGCAGATGACCGAGGAGTGCTTTTCCTGGCACGCCACACTGCCGCCGGGAACCTTCGTGCCGCCGCATATTCATCCCGACCAGGACGAATATCTCTATATTCTGGAAGGCCGGTTCGATTTCCTTCTGGACGGGCAGGAAGCCGTCGGCGAGCCTGGAGATCTTGTGAAACTGCCGCGCGGCATTCCCCACGGCATCTTTAACAAGTCCGGGAACACGATCAAAACGCTGTTCTGGGTAACGCCGACCGCGCAGCTCTACGACCTGTTCTGGGCCCTTCACAACCTTGGACCGGAGGCCGATCCAGCCCAGATTGTTGCCGTCTCCGCAGCCCATGCCATCGATTTTCTACCGCCCGAAACCGAGACTGCGCCATGACCGTCCTGATCGCAGGGGCCGGGATCGGCGGGCTGACCACTGCCTTGATGCTGCACGAACGCGGCGTAAAGGCCATGGTCGTCGAACAGGCTCATGAAGTCCGCGAAGTCGGGGTCGGCATCAACACCCTGCCTCATTCCATTGCCGAACTCGCCAAACTCGGCCTGTTGGAACGGCTGGACGAGGTGGGACTGCGGACCCGCGAGCTGCGGTATCTGACGCGCATCGGCCAGGAGGTCTGGCGCGAGCCCCGCGGCCTTCATGCCGGGCACGAATATCCGCAGTTTTCCATTCACCGCGGTCGGCTTCAGAAAGTGTTGTTCGATGCAGTGGTCGAACGCATGGGGCCGGAGGCCGTTTTGACGGGTCTGCGTCTGTCCGGCTTCATTCAGGACGAGGCCGGCGTCACGGCACATTTCGTCAATACGGTCGACGGGCTCAGCTCGAGAACGATTCGCGGCGAGGTGCTGATCTGCGCCGACGGCATTCACAGTGTCGGCCGGCGCCGGTTTTATCCCGACGAGGGCGTGCCGAGTTGGGCCGGTGTCGTCATGTGGCGGGGTGCTGCGGAGTGGCCTGTGTGGGAGGATGGCGAAACCATGGCCATCGCCGGTGGCCTGGGCGCGAAGCTGGTGCTCTATCCGATCGCACCCGCAAAGGATGGACGGCAGTTGATGAACTGGGTGGTGAACGTGCGCATCGCCGATGCCTCGGTTTCGCCGCCGCCGCCGGAAAGCTGGTCGAAACAGGCGTCCCTTGCCAAGGTGCTGCCCTATGCCAGACGCTTCCACGTACCGGGCATGGACCTTGAGGCGCTCGTTCGCGCCAGCGGCCCGATCTTCGAATATCCGATGGCCGATCGCGATCCGTTGCCGCGCTGGACGCACGGGCGCGTCACGCTGTTGGGTGACGCGGCACACCCGATGTACCCGGTCGGGTCGAACGGCGCGGCGCAGGCCATCCTGGATGCACGTTGCCTTGCCGACGAAATGGCCGCTGCGGAGCATCCGCGTGAAGCCCTTTACCGCTACGAACAGGACCGGTTGCCCAAGACCGCCGAGGTCGTGCGCACCAACCGGATCGGCGGGCCCGAACGCGTGATCGACGAGGTGGAGAAGCTCAGCCCGCGCCGCTTTGAAAACGTGGATGACGTTCTGGGATATGAAGATCGCAAGGCGATTGTAAAAGGGTATGCAAAGATGGCCGGCTTCGCCACGAAGCAGGATGCCTGAGCGCACAGGAGAGCCACGGCGTCAGTCGGGCCGGTGACCGGGACCGGGAAAAACAAAAGACAGACCTGTTCCAAAGATTTCAACCAGCCCCGGAGGGGGGCAGAAAAGGAAGAACGACCATGAAAGCAAGATCGAAAAACACGATTGCAAACCTGGCGGCCGTGCTGGCATTGAATACCGCACTGTGTTCGGCGGCCTATGCCGAGGATATCAAGATCGGGATGGTTGTGACGCTGTCCGGTCCGCCGGCCGCGCTTGGCCAGCAGATCGTTGACGGTTTCCAGCTTGCGCTGGACCAGAACGGCGGCAAGCTGGGCGGTGAAACCGTTTCCCTGATCGTCGAGGACGACGAACTCAAGCCTGACGTGGCTCTGCTCAAGGCAAAGTCGCTGGTCGAGCGTGACGAGGTCGATTTTGTCGTCGGAACCGTCTTTTCAAACATGCTGCAGGCGATCTTCAAGCCGATAATCCAGTCCGATACCTTCCTGATCAGCCCGAATGCAGGACCGTCGACCTTCGCTGGAAAGAACTGCAATCCCTATTTTTTCGTCACCTCCTACCAGAACAACCAGAACGCTGAAGTGAGCGGCATGATCGCCAATGAGGAGGGCTTCGAGAACGTCGTCATCATGGTGCCGAACTACCAGGCCGGACGCGACAATGTTGCCGGCTACAAGCAGACCTTCAAGGGCACCGTGGCGGATGAGATTTTCACGCCTCTCGGCCATCAGGACTTCTCGTCCGAGCTGGCGAAGATCTCCACGTCCGGTGCGGACGCACTCTTCACATTCATGCCGGGCGGCATGGGCGTGCGTCTCGTCAAGCAGTTCGAGGCGTCCGGCCTTGATGAAAGCATCAAGTTCACGTCCGTCTTCACGACCGACGAAACGACCTTGCCGGGCCAGCAGGATGCCGCGGTCGGCTTTCTGTCGGCCGGCGCCTGGGCTCCGGACATGAAGAACGAAGCCAATCTTGCCTTTGTCGCGGCCTTTGAGGAGAAATACGGCTATGTTCCCGGCTCCTTCGCTGCTCAGTCCTTTGACACCGCCAATCTGATCGCCAGCGCACTGGAAAAGACCGGTGGCGACATGAGCGACAAGGACGCAACGCGCGAGGCGCTCGAGTCGGCGGACTTCACCTCCGTCCGCGGATCCTTCGCCTTCAGCAACAACCACTATCCGGTTCAGGATTTCCATCTGCTTGAGGTGGCGAAGCGGGAAGACGGCAAGTTCTGGACCACGGCGAAGAAGACCATCGTTACCGACTACGCCGATAGCTTCCATTCCGAGTGCAAAATGTAAGATCCGGATCGCGCCCGCCCCGTCAGGGAGCGGGCGCGTTCGATCGATGGAAAGGCAGATACGTGTCCTTGACTCTCTTTCTGATCCAATGCCTGAACGGGCTTCAATACGGCACGCTCCTGTTTCTGATAGCCGCCGGCCTCACGCTTGTCTTCGGGGTCATGGGGTTCATCAACCTGGCCCACGGCGTGCAATACATGGTGGGAGCCTATCTGGTTTTTGCCTTTCAGCAGTTGACCGGCAACTTTGTCGTTGCGGTGATCCTGTCCATGGCTGCAGCGCTGTTGCTCGGCCTGCTGCTGGAGCATTTCGTTTTTCGGCATCTTTACGGACGCGATCATCTCGCCCAGGTGCTGGCGACCTTCGGAATCATCATTTTTCTCAATGAGCTGGCCAAGATAATATTCGGCCCCGGGACGTTGACGATCGAACCGCCGGAGTTTCTCGCCGGGTCGGTCCAGTTGACCGAGCAACTGCGCTACCCAGTGTATCGTTTCGTTACAATCCTGGCCGGCCTGATCGTTGCCGTCCTGCTTTACATCACCGTGACCCGGACGCGTGTGGGCATGCTGATTCGTGCCGGTGCGACAACGCCGGATATGGTTTCCGCGCTTGGGATCAACGTCCAGAAACTGTTCATGATTGTCTTCGGCGTCGGCGCGATGCTTGCGGGCTTTGCCGGCGTGATCGCCGCACCGATCTTTGCGATCGAGCCTGGCATGGGAGACAATATCCTCATCATCGCCTTCGTGGTCATCATCATTGGCGGCGTGGGATCGATCCGCGGTGCGTTTCTGGGCGCACTGATGGTCGGCCTGTTCGATACGGTCGGACGCACGCTCCTGATCGAGGGCCTGGAGGTCGTCTTCCCGCCATCCGTCTCCAATCAGGTGGGGCCGGCGCTGGCGTCGATGCTGATCTACATCCTGATGGCCGCCGTCCTGGTTGTGCGCCCGCAGGGCCTGCTGCCGGCGAAGGGGGCTGCATGATGCGCGTGGATCGCAGCTTTCTGGTGATGGCGCTTGTCTTCGCGCTGCTGCTGGCCGCCCCGTTCGTCCTGCCGCTGGTCGGCCAGACCTACCTGTTGAGCCTGTTGATCAAGGCGATGCTCTTGGCGATTGCGGCAATATCGCTGGATCTTCTCGTCGGCCACGGGGGGATGGTCAGCCTGGGACATGCGGCCTTTGTGGCAATTGGAGCCTATGCAGCGGCAATCGGTCTGGAAAGCGGTATCGAGAACATTTTGGTTCTGCTGCTTTTGGCGGTTCTGGTTTCCGGGCTCTTTGCCCTGATCACCGGCGCGCTGGCGCTCAGGACCTCCGGTGTCTACTTCCTGATGATCACGCTCGCCTTCGGGCAAATGGCCTATTTCACGCTGACCTCGCTTGCCCCCTATGGCGGGGACGACGGCTTGACGCTCTGGTCCATGGCAACCCTGTTCGGCAGCGATGTGGTGCAAAGCGGTGGCCAGCTCTATCTGGTGATCCTGCTAACGCTGCTCGTCAGTTGGTGGGGCGTTCACCGGCTGAGCAACGCCCGTTTCGGACGGGTTCTGCGCGCAGCACGCGACAATCCCGGCCGCACGGAGATCATGGGCTTTTCGATTTTCCGCTACCGCTTGACCGCCTATGTCATCGCCGGAATGATCGCTGCCGTTTCCGGCCTGCTGACAATGCAGCATGCGGAGTTTGTCAGCCCGGCGCTGGCCGCCTGGCAGCGATCCGGTGACCTTCTGGTGATCGTGGTCCTGGGTGGACTGGGCACGCGCAATGGCGCGCTGCTCGGAGCGTTGTTCCTTGTTCTTGTCGAAGAGGTCCTCGGTTCGGTCTTTCATGAATGGCGACTGATCTACGGCCCGCTGCTGGTGCTCATGGCCCTGCACGCCAAGGGCGGACTGAGCCACCTGCTGTTTCCGGTGGACGAACCGGAAACGACAGACGCGACCCGGGCGAACGGGGAAAAAATCTGATGGACGTTCTGGAAATTCGCAACCTGAACAAGCGTTTCGGTGCGGTGCATGTCAGCCGGAATATCTCGCTTGCCGTTCCCGATGGTCAGTGCCACGCCGTCATCGGGCCCAACGGCGCGGGCAAGACAACGTTGATCCACCAGATCTCCGGCGTGCTGCACCCGGATGCCGGCGAGGTCGTTCTCGCCGGCCGCAACATCACGACCAGCAAGACATGGCAGCGTGCACAAGCCGGTCTCGGACGCACCTTTCAGCTGACCTCCGTGCTGCCGTCGTTTTCCGTTCTGGAGAACGTGGCGCTGGCTGCGCAGGCCAAGTCCGGATCGAGCTTCCGCTTCTTCCGCCCGGCCGCGCAGGAGGCCGACCTGAACGAAAAGGCCATGACGACGCTGGAACGCCTCAACATTGCAGAGCGGGCCCATGTGCCCGCCGACGACCTGTCGCACGGGGAAAGGCGTCTTCTGGAGCTGGCCATCGCTTTGGCCGGCGCGCCGAGGTTCTTGCTCCTGGACGAACCCATGGCCGGCCTCGGTCGGGTGGAGAGTGCGATGTTGATCGATATTCTGGCCGATCTGCGCCGGAGCATCCCGATGCTGCTGGTGGAACATGACATGGACGCGATCTTCCAACTGGCGGACACTGTCTCGGTTCTGGTCGACGGACAGATTGTGGCAGAGGGATCTCCGGAAGACATAAGAAACGACCCGGCGGCTCGAGCGGCCTACCTCGGAGACAAAGGACAATGAGCACGCTCCTGACTGTCACCAATCTGCATGCAGGTTACGGACGGGCCAAGGTCCTGTTCGGACTCGATTTCGATCTGGCCGAAGGCCAGGTGACCACGCTCATGGGCCGCAACGGCATGGGCAAGTCGACCACCGTGCGATGCCTGATGGGTCTTTTGAAACCCAGTGAAGGCAGGATCCTCGTGAAAGGCGAGGATCTGACCGGCGAGCCTCCCTATCGGATCGCCCAGGCCGGGCTGGGGCTGGTTCCGGAGGGGCGGCGGGTTTTCCCCTCGCTCACCGTCGTTGAAAATCTGCGCGCAACAGCACGCCCCGCACCGGGCGGCTGGACGGCGGAAAAGGTCTTCGAGGCCTTTCCACGCCTTGCGGAGCGCAGGCGCAACCTCGGCTTCCAGTTGTCAGGCGGCGAACAGCAGATGCTGGCCATCGGGCGCGCCCTGATGACCAACCCGGACCTCTTGATCCTCGACGAGGCCACCGAAGGACTGGCTCCGCTCATTCGCGAGGAGATCTGGTCCATGCTCGCCCGCTTGAAGGCCAGCGGCCTTTCGATCCTCCTGATCGACAAGAACCTCGACGAACTCTCTGACATTTCGGACCGATACTACGTCATCGAAAAGGGAGAAATCGTCTGGAGCGGCGCTGCCGAGGCATTTGACGCCAACCGGGCGCATGTGGAGCAGTATCTGCATTTGTGATGCGGAACGAACATGTTTTGGGCGTGTGTTCGGCTTTTGAGAGCGGAAGGGGGAGCGACCTTCCTGCCCGTGTGCCCTTTCCGCTGATCCAAGGCTACTCCTTGCGGACGATCGAGGCAGCCTTGCCGCTTCGTGGCAAAACCGGCGCGTATGTGCCAAGAGTCGCTGCTCGGATCGAGCGCCAAAAAGACCCGGTCGTGCAGTGACGGTCCTTGCTGCGCCGCGACAGTGTCGTGTCGCAGCGCATGAGGCCCATTAGTCGATCACGCCCTGTGTAGTGAAGCCGCATTGCTCGGCAAGCTTGATGTAGGCTGCGGTGAACCCGTTCAGCGATGCGGTGTAGAAGGTGCCCTCGGGCCCGACGATATCGATGATGCCGTTGGCGCGCATTGCCTGAAGTGCACGTTGCTTGTCGACCTCGGCGAATTGCGTGCGGGCAAAGGCGTAGCCGTCCGGGTCGAAACCGGCCTGAACGCCTGCCGTAACGCTGTCGCCGTCGTCGAAAACGAAGTTCACCTGATCTCCGTCGTTCAACACCGTGGCCTGGCCGCGATAGGCCCGTTCCATCAAAGATACGCCGGGATAGATCGTCGGCGGCAGAGCATCCCCGTCGGACAGAGCTATCTCCACGGTCGGATCGCCATCGCCGCCGGTCCACATCTTGCACGTCGTGCGCAGATCCTCGCCCGTATCCAGCTGTTCGATCAGGACGGTCCAGTCCTTGTAGGTGAAATACTCGCTGGAAGCCTGGGCGGGCAGGCTGACGAGACTGGCGACAAAGGCTGCGGCAACAAACGAAAAACGGTGCATCGAAAACCTATCTCCTTGAAAGCGCGACTGATTCGCTCGATTTCCAGCATAGAGCAGTCGCCATACCCGTTGAGCGTCTTCTCCATCGTCTCGAAACGCGCGCGGCCTTCCGGTTTGCGGGTGCAAGCTTGCTGTTGATTGTGGGCGTTCGCGCGGCAATCATGAGGCGGCAACGCCAACGAGAATGGGCGCCAACGCCCACCGTGCAGGTTTCAAGGGAGGACGACATGCGATTGACAGATGCGCAGCTTGAGCAGTTCGACAAGGACGGCTGGATTTTCATCCCCGAGTGTTTTTCACCGGAGGAAGTCGCCGTCCTGCGCGACGAGGGCGAGCGGATTTACGCGCAGGATCGCGAAGAGGTGTGGCGGGAGGCGTCGGGTGCGCCGCGCACGGCATTTGCCGCACATCTCTATAACGAGGCCTTCGCCATCCTGGGGCGCCATCCGCGCCTGATAGAGCCGCTGGAGCAGGTGTTCGGCGAGAAGGTCTACATGCATCAATACAAGGTGAACGCGAAGGCCAAGTTCACCGGTGATGTCTGGCAGTGGCATCAGGACTACGGGACATGGCATCGCGACGACGGCATGCCCGAGCCGCGCGCGATGAACATTTCCGTTTTTCTGGATGAGGTCTATCCCTTCAATGGTCCCTTGATGCTGATCCCGAAAAGCCACAAGCATGGTGTTCTGGATGCCGGCCATGACACGTCGACAACCAGCTATCCGCTGTGGACGCTCGACAATGACGCGGTCGAAAAGCTGGTGGAGGAAGGTGGTCTGGTTGCGCCCACCGGCAAGCCTGGCGGCGTCTTGATGTTCCACGGCAATCTGGTGCATGGGTCGGCTGGCAATATCACGCCGTTCCCGCGCAAGATCGTCTACCTGACGCTCAATGCCGTTTCCAATCACATTCGCAAGCCGACCCGCAAGGAGTGGATCGCGCATCGCGACTTCACGCCGATCGAGGCCTGCGATGACGAGGCCTTGTTGCGCTATGCGCGTTCGCACAGTGAAGCGGCCGAGTAGGGCGCGGATTTGGCCGGGGAAGAGGGGACGACCTGCATCTGCAGCGTTGTCCCGTCTTGCCTTGGAGGCATGGCTGGGAGACAACCGGGAACGGTCATTCCCGTGGCCGCCCCTGCCTTGCCGAGTGACGGCCGACGTGTGATCCCGACATGACCCTGACCATCGTGACCGGCGCGAACGCGCCCTTCGCCCGGACGCTGTCGCAATTCCTGATGAGCGTTCGCCGCCGTCGCCTGCATCACGGAGCGCGCATCGCGGTCTATGATCTCGGATTGAGCGATGCGCAACGGGCGGATATTGCCGCGCGTTTCCCTTTTGCGGAGGTCCTGCCGTTCTCCCTTGCCGACGCGCCGGCGCATGTCGCGGTCGCGGCCGGCACATTCGCTTGGAAGCCGCTTGTGATCGCCGATGCGGCCGCCCGGTTTGGAGGAAAGGTCTTCTGGTTCGACAGCGCGACTCTCTTCCATGGCGATCTTTCCGAACCGCTCGGCGTTCTGGAAGATACCGGGGTCTATACCCTTGAAGGGCAATCCAATCTGGCGAAGCGGTGCCTGGCCGAGGTGCGCGGCTATCTGAAGGCGGACCCCGACGATCTCCACCGCAGGATCCGCCTCGGCGGCGTTCTAGGCTTTGATCTCGACAAAGAGGTGGCGCGGGACCTGCTCGCCCGTTGGGCAGATCTGGCACTCGACCCGGCAGCCTTTCGTCCGGCAGCCTCGGATCACAACGCGGACCAGGCGGTGCTCACGATCCTACTCTTCCGCTTCGAGCGGGAAGGGCGGTTGCGGCTGAATGCAGGCGAGATCGACATATCCTCGGTGTCGCCCGTGCGCTGGATGAGCTCACGCAACAAGGTTGCCGCGCACAGGCCGCTTTGGATGGATCCGCTGGTGCGGCTCGGTTACCGCGCTTACAAGACCGTCGACCGGCTTAATCTGCGCTGGCAGAATTTCTACCGTCGGCGTGTGCTCGGGCTGCATCGCTGGCCGAAGGAGCATTTTCAGACCTATGTCATGCGCGCGGGTGATGCCGCGCCCACGCCGATCCCGGCTCCTGCGCTGAGCTACTATGCCGACCCGTTCCTTTGGCGGCACGAGGGGCGATTGTGGCTCTTCGTCGAGGAGTTCGAGTATCTTGAGCAATGCGGGCGGCTGGTGGCGATGGAACTGGACGCAGATCTGCGGCCGGGCCCGGTGACGCCGGTGCTGCCGCTGCGTGAACATGCGTCCTATCCCTGTCTCTTCGAGTGTGAAGGCCGGCTGTGGATGGTGCCGGAAACCTGCGCACTGGGCGTTCTCGATCTCTATGTCTGTGAGCGCTTTCCCGATCGCTGGCGGCGTGCGCGCAGACTTCTGGAGGGGGTCGATGCCGTCGACAGCGTGCTGTTTCAGCGCGGTGGCTGGTGGTGGCTGATCACCAACTCAAAGCCGCTTGGCGCTGAAGGTGGGCGGTCGCTGGCGATCCACCGGATGAAGGATCCGCTTGAGGGAGAGCTTCACAGCCATCCGGTTTCCAGCGCGGGTCTTTTCGCCGACCGCGATCATGGATATGGACGGGGCGCGGGAAATCTCTTTTTCGACCGGAACGGGCCGCTGCGCGTCTTGCAGAAGAATGCAGACTACTACGGGCAGTCGGCGGAAGTGCGCCGCATCGTGACGTTGAACGAAAGCGACTACCGGGAAGAGCCAGTCGAGTCCGGTCATCCGCTTGCCGAACTCGCGGCCCTTGTCTCACCCCATCACATCAGCATGCATGGCGACGCGGTTGCCTTCGACGTGCGCGACCGGCTGGGCTTTGTTTCGGGCGTGCCGTGGATCGGAAAACGGCTTAATGACGTGGCGCCGGCCGCGAAGCGGCTTCTGGCAGGCGATGCCGGCCTTCGGGCTGCTGTCGCGGGTGCGGTCAGGGATCTTGCGGCGGGGATCCGGCCAGCCGATGGCCGCCAACCGTCCAGCGATCGGCCAGATGGCGAATGACGATCGTGTTGTTCCGGCTTTCGGGAGTGCCATTGCCGGAGTTGACCCGGCCGAGGCTTGATGCCCGGTAGAGCGACTTGCGGCTCCATTGCTGGAAGCCGGCCCGGCGCGCGGGGATGACGAATTTCGGCGCGGTGCAAAACCCGGAAATCCAGACATCGTCGACAAAGAAGGCCGCCTCCGGTGCATCCTTGTGGGTTAGCATCGCGTCCATGTCGGGAAAGAAGCGGGGACGAACGAGATAGCCCGAATAGCCCTGCACTATATCGATGGGGCGTGGCGCGCGAAGGCGGCGCGCCCGGATCGGCACGGGCGGCGTCATTTGGAGATTGGTCCAAAGCGTCGTCGGCCGGTCCGTCAGATCAGCCGGCACGACCCAGCCGCTGAGGCCGAAGGCCGCATTTTCATTGTCATTCGCATGGCTTGCGAGGTCCTGAAGAAAGCTGCGGGGATAAATCCGGTCGTCGTCGACCACCACAATCGGCCTGTTCGCATCGACGGCGGTCAGGGTCGGAAACAGCTTTGTCGCGGGACCGCTGTCCTTGCAGCGCACGATCCTCACCGTCTTGAGAGACTCCAGCCAGACCGGAACGTTGTATCCGCAGTTTTCCCGCCGTGAATGGTGCGGAATGTTGAGACGGATTTCGGCCGGCGGTTCGGCTTGGTCGAGCAGGCTCTTCAGTGTCATGCCCAGATGCGGGATGCGGCTCGGAATGGTCGTCAGCGTCACGACGAGATCGCTGCGGCGCGGCGCGTCGGCAACACGCGCATCGAGGTCGGCAAGATCCATCCGCGACAGTCGCAGGTCGCGGGCAAGATCGGCGATCAGCGTTTCTCCCTCGAAGAAATCATGAACGAAGATGCCCGTGGCTGCAGTGGCGCCGAGGGCGGAAAGAGAGAGCGGAACGAGCAGTGACATGGGCGGGTGGTGTGTCCGGCTGGGGGCGTGGGCGGACATTTGCCGCCGCCCGGGTCTATGTCAAGGCGACCCGGCCCGACGGACCACGTTGATCATGGCGCAAGTTCCTGTTGCCATTCGCGCACCGAATCGAGTGGCCAGACCAGCATCAGCACGTTCAGCGTGAGATTGTCGCGGATGACGATGGCCGCAAGCACCTCCATCGCCAGCGCCAGAAAGACGGTGACCGCGACCGGGAGGCGGAGCGCCAGCCAGAAACCGGCGAGCATCCAGCCGATGTCGGCGACCGAATTGATGACGCTGTCGCCGGTGTATCCGACCGCGATGGTCGCCTCGCGGTAGCGGTCGATGATGATCGGGCTGTTTTCCAGGATCTCCCAGGCCGCCTCGATGACCGTGGCGCCGACCGCGCGCCAGCCGGTGCTCAGCCCGGGCGTTGCGACATGAAACAGCCAGTAGAAGAGGAAGCCGTGGATGATGTGCGAGGGGGTGTACCAGTCCGACAGATGTTGGGAGTTGTCTGCCGAGATCACGTCGCCGGTCCACAGCTTGACCTCTCCGCAGGTGCAGATCGGCACCCGGCCCATCGTCAGCAGGATCACCGCCGTGGCGGCCAGAAGCACCAAAATGGTGACGGTGGAGGCCCAGCGGCTGGCCAGGGGAAAGCGGGAGGAATGCGACATGCGGATGAAGGTTCCGAATCCAGACAACAGAAGTGCAACCCTAGACGTTCGAGGGGCGCGAGCAACGCCCAAACCGTTCGATGTGCGCCGATGAGCGATCCGACGCTGGCATTTGGCGCTGCAAATGAATAGACCTGCGATCAAAGGACAGGCGATGCGGTGTGCGCTCGCCATGGCCCAGGTTTCAAGGAGACGGCATGAGCCTCACCGAAAATCAGCCCATCGCGACGAATGCCGGCGCGCAGGCTTCCTTCAAGACGCGCCGCACGTTCGCGATCATCTCGCATCCGGATGCGGGCAAGACGACGCTGACAGAAAAACTGCTGCTGTCGGGCGGCGCCATCCGGGCGGCCGGTCAGGTGCGCGCGCGCGGCGAGCGCCGGAGGGCGCGCTCCGACTGGATGAAGATCGAGCAGGAGCGCGGGATTTCTGTCTCCTCGTCGGTGATGACCTTTGAGCGCGACGGCATCACATTCAATCTTCTCGACACGCCGGGCCACGAGGATTTCTCCGAAGACACCTATCGCACGCTGACCGCAGTCGATGCCGCGATCATGGTCATCGATGCGGCCAAGGGCATCGAGACCCAGACGCGAAAGCTTTTCGAGGTGTGCCGGCTGCGCGACATTCCGATTATCACCTTCATCAACAAGGTCGACCGCGAAGGTCGTCATCCGCTGGAGGCGCTGGACGAGATCCAGGAGGCGCTCGCCCTCGACGTGACACCGATGACCTGGCCGGTCGGCATGGGGTCCGATTTTTTCGGCGTCTACGACTGGAAGGCCAAGCGCTTCATGACGTCGAGCGAGGGGCGCGGTCAGCGCTGTGACACCGTCGTGGACGTGGACGGACCGACGGACCCCAAGCTCGTGGGCACCGTGTTCGAGAACGTGCTGGGCGAGCTTGAGGAGAACGTCGAACTCGGCGCGGAAGCCTATCCGGAATTCGACCGCGAGGCGTTTCTGGAAGGTCACATGACCCCGGTCTTCTTCGGCTCCGCGTTGCGCGATTATGGCGTGGAGGAGATCATCAAGTTCATTGCGGCATTCGGGCCCAAGCCGCATGCGCAGCCGGCGACGACCCGTATCATCCGTCCCGAGGAAGACAAGGTCACAGGCTTCGTCTTCAAGGTGCAGGCCAACATGGACCCCAAGCACCGCGACCGCATCGCGTTCGTGCGCCTGTGCTCCGGAACCTTCAAGCGCGGCATGAAACTCAAGCATGTGCGTGCCGGCAAGACGATTGCGGTGTCCGCGCCGATCTTCTTTTTCGCCGAAGAGCGCGAACTCGCCGAAACGGCCTATCCGGGCGACGTGATCGGCGTGCCGAACCACGGTCAACTCAGGGTTGGCGACACGCTGAGCGAAGGCGAGGAAATCCACGTCACCGGCCTTCCGGCCTTTGCACCGGAAGTGCTGCGCCGCGTGCGCCTTTCGGACACCATGCGGGTCAAGCAGATGCGCCAGGGTCTTCAGGATCTGGCGGAAGAGGGGCTTGTGCAGATCTTCAAGCCTCAAATCGGTTCGAACTGGATCGTCGGCGTGGTTGGCGTTCTTCAGCTCGATGTCGTGGTCGAGCGCCTGCGGACGGAATACGCGACCGAGATCGGTTTCGACGCGGTGCAATACAACACTGCCCGGTGGGTTGAGTGCGATGACGAATTGACGCTTCGCAAGTTTATCGAAACAAACCCGTCAAGTATCGCGATGGATCGCGACGATCGGCCGGTCTTTCTGTTCAAGAACGCCTGGGAGGTGTCTTACGTCTCCGAGAAAAATCCTGATATCCGCTTCCGCGAAACCCGCGAAATCGTTCATACATCAACAGCTTGAGTCGACCGTACCGGCTCCCGACCGTTGGTTCCGGACTGCAGGCGAACCCAAAAAGCGCACACACTGCGCTTTTTGGGTTGCGCTTTCGTCAGGCGCACGCTATTTGTATGACAGCTAAGCTGCTGCAATCGCAATTTGATTCTCCACTCAGCAATTCTATTCGTTGGAGGCCCCACCGCCGTGGCCCTGATTGTTCCATCTGTACCCAAGTTGTCCTTGCGCATTTCTTATGCGCTCGAGGCCACGCGCCTGTGGCTCGGCGGCAAGCCGGCTGCGGTGCAGGTCGCGGCATTGCCGTGGCGTCGGGCTGCGGGTGGACGCATCGAGATCCTGATGGCGACAAGCCGGGACACCGGGCGCTGGGTGTTGCCGAAAGGCTGGCCGCAGAAGAAGCGGAGCCTGAGTGAGACGGCGGCCTGCGAGGCTTGGGAGGAGACCGGCCTTTTGGGGCGCATCTCCGCCAATTCGATCGGTAGCTTCTTCTACCGCAAGCGGCTGGACAGCGGTTTGCACCGGCGGGTGCGTGTGTCCGTGTTTCCGCTCGCAGTGAGCGGACAGGCCGAAACCTGGCCGGAGCATGGTCAGCGCGAATTGCGCTGGTTTGCGCCCGAGGAAGCGGCACGGCATGTGCACGAGCCGGAACTCTCCGCGCTGTTGCGCAATATGGATGTCATGAAACGGCTGGCATGATCCGTTGATGCGCTGCCTGATGACGCTTGGAAATTCGCGATCAGAGTGTGCGAGGCGCGGGCAGGTCGCTGTTCGCGGGGCACGCGCGTGAGCAACCGTACCGTCAGGCCGCCGGGCAGCACCATCGACAAGGACCTCGACAAGCTCGGTTTCGTTGAGGAGGCGACAGGACATTTGTCACGCTCGCTGATCGCGCTTGGCTTCGCCGTCCTTTTCATCGTCATGAGCGCCAGCACGGCTGCGTTGATATTTTTCGATAGTCCGCACTGGTTTCTTCTCACCGCCGCACTGGCGCTCGGCGGTTACATGGCGCTCAACATTGGCGCCAATGACGTCGCCAACAATGTTGGGCCGGCAGTTGGCGCGCGGGTCATGACAATGACGAGCGCGCTTGTGCTTGCCGCCCTGTGCGAAAGCGCTGGCGCTTTGCTCGCCGGCGGTGAGGTGGTAACGACCATCTCCACCCGCATTGTCGACGTGGGCGGCTTTTCCGAACAGGCGGACTTCCCCATCGCAATGCTGGCCGCCTTGGTGGCTGCCGCCCTGTGGATCAACATTGCAACGGTGCTGGGCGCGCCGGTGTCCACCACGCATGCGGTTGTCGGCGGCGTGGTTGGGGCTGCGATGATGTCGGCTGGCAGCAGCGTCGTCTCCTGGGGCACGGTTGGCGCGATTGCCGCAAGCTGGGTCGTCTCGCCCTTGCTTGGCGGGCTTGTCGCGGCAGCTCTGTTGGCGCTGGTGAAGACCTTCATCATCTACCGGACAGACAAGATTGGGGCGGCGAAGCGCTGGCTGCCGGTGATGTTTGGGATGATGGCAGGCACGTTCGCGCTCTACCTTGTGGTCGTGGGACTTTCACGGTCTTTCGGGTTCGAGCCGCGTGAGGTGATTGCGATCGTCGCGGGCGTCTCCGTTGGCACCTATCTGATTTCCCGGCGCATGATCGCGCGCGCTGCAACGGGACTGGAAAACCGCAACCAGTCTCTGAGGCGCCTTTTCCGGATCCCGCTCATCGCGGCGGCGGCCGTGCTTTCATTTGCTCATGGCGCAAACGACGTCGCCAATGCAGTCGGTCCTGTCGCCGCTATCTTCTCCGCCTTTGACGGCGAGGGGAGACCGGTCGTGCTGGACGCAAACCTGTTTCCGGTTCTGGTTGTCGGCGCATTGGGCATTTCGCTCGGGCTGTTGCTGTTCGGGCCACGGCTTGTGCGCATGGTTGGCGAGCGCATCACGCGGCTCAATCCGATCCGGGCCTATTGCGTTGCGCTCGCAACCGGTGCGACGGTGCTTCTGGCCAGCGGCCTTGGATTGCCCGTTTCCTCGACCCACATTGCCGTCGGTGCCGTTTTCGGTGTCGGGTTCTATCGCGAGTGGTTCATGAACCGCGCCCGCAAACGGCGGTTTTGCGAAGTCTGGCCCTTGGCCATCGGACTGCCTGCGTTGCAGCGTCGCGAACCGGCGGATATGCGGCGGCGCAAGCTGGTACGCCGCGCCCACGTGCTGACCATCGTTTCGGCCTGGGGGGTGACGGTCCCGGCCTCGGCGATGCTGGCCGCGCTTGTGTTTATGCTGTTTTCCGTAGTGCGCTAGAAGCCGGCCGGCGGTCGGTCGGATTTCGGTGGGTGGCGTGCCCTGTTTCCGGCATTATCCTGTCATCGTTATGGGCGCGTCGCAAAGGAAAGCCCGCCATATGCTGAAATCGCTCTATCGCAGACAGCTTGAATCCGATCTCCCGCGCTGGATCGAGGCCGGCTGGATCGCGCCGGAGGGCGCCGCGGAGATCCGCAAGGAACTTGGTGCGGACGGCGCGGGGCGGTTTCGCCTGCCGCTGCTGCTTGCCGGCATCGGGGCGATCTGCATTGCCCTGGCGCTTGTTGCCTTCGTTGCCGCCAACTGGGAGGCGATCCCGCGTCCGGCCAAGCTTGGGGGCATCGCGGTCCTGCTCCTTGCGTCGCATGCCGTCGCAGCCGGGTTCGCCGCGCGCGGCTGGCGTTCGGTCGCCGACATCACAACGTTGTTTGCGGTCCTCGTCTTCGTTGCCGGCCTGTCGCTCGTGGGGCAGATGTACCACCTGCCGGTGGACTGGCAGGCAGGCAGCCTGATCGTCGTGGTTGGCGCATTGGCCGCCGCATGGGTCTGTGCCTCGAAGGCTTCGGCCCTTGTGGCAACGGTGGCGGCGGTCGTCTGGCTGTTCTGGCGCGACGATCCGCTCCAGCTCGCGTCGATTGATGGTGTCCTTGCGCTCGTGCTTCTGACCGCCACCGGCGCGCATGTGCTGCGCCATACCTCGCTGGCCGGGCGCCTTGCCGCGCTTGCGCAGGCTCTTGCGACCTATGCCGGCTTCGTCATCGGCGAAATGGACCGGATGGACATGTCCCGCGACGCCGAGGTCGTCTCGGCGGTGCTCCTTGGTCTGGCGGCGCTTTCCGGCGCCTTTGCCATCTGGGGGTTGCTTGCGGACCGGTTCCTGCGCGGACGCGCGGACGGCGTGGCGGAACTCGCGGGCACCGCGCTTCGAACCGCTCCCGTATTGCTGGCGCTTGGATGCGTGATCGGTCTCTTTCTCGGCCTCGACAGCTACGACTTCCTCGGCAATCGCGTGGATGCCCGCGTGTTTCTGCTCTGGCCGGTGAACGTCGTCGGGCTTCTGGCCGCGGCCGGGATCGCCCTTGCCGCGAGGCGCGGGGCCTGGGACGCTGCGTTCAGCGCGGTTCTGGTCGCGTCGGCTCTGTCGTTCGCGTTGCCGCTGATGGTGGTGTGGTTTCCCGGCCAGGTGACCTGGATTGCTGTGATCGCGCTTGCGGGCGCCGTTGCAATCAGCGTGGCGGGATCCGCAGCACATCGGACGTCGTGGAGCGTTCTTGGAAACCTTGCGATCGCAGCGGTGATGCTGATGCTGCTGGAACACACGGTGGGCTCGCTGATCGGCCAGTCGGTGTTCTTCCTGCTGGCGGGCCTGGCGCTGATCGCGGTTGCCCTTGTCAGCGGATATGTCTTGCGCAAGCGAACGGGCGAGACGGAGGCGGGATCATGAGGCGGCTTGAAGCGCTGTCCCCCTGGGTGCGTTGGGGTCTGGTTGCGCTCCTCCAACTGATATTGATCGCGCTCCCGTTGGTCGAGCGCTGGTCGGTGCATGCGACGGGGCAGGAGGTGACCCTCGCGCTTCGGCCTGTCGATCCGCGCGATCTCCTGCGCGGCGACTATGTGATCCTCAATCCCGAGATCGGCCGGATCTCCCGCCAGCAGGTGGCGAATGAAACCGACATTTCCGAATTCGCGCTGGGCGGTCCGGTCTGGACGGTCGTGGAACGGGATGGGGAGGGCGTGTTTCGGGCGGTCGATGTGCTGCCCGAGCCTCCGCAGGACGGCCGCGTTGCCTTGAAGGGCAGGGCGGGGTCGATGGTGAGCGGGGACGAACTGCGGATTACCTATGGCTTGAGCGCCTTTTTCGTGCCGCAGGGAAAAGGCAAGGAAATCGAGACGATGCCGCGCGAAACCATCCGTCTGGTGGTTGCGGTGACCGGCGACGGTCGCAGCGCGCCGCTCCGGCTGATGGCGAACGGCAAGGTGCTCCTCGAAGACAGCGCATTCTAGGCAGGTATAAACAAATATATTGGATGCATGTTTTTCTTGCGTCGGCTCCATTAAAGAGGTATCAATGGTGCATCTTTAATGGAGGTCGTTATGCGACTGACGCTGCAGACCGATTACGCCTTGCGCATGCTGATGCATCTTGCGGTTCGGGGCGGCGACCTCGCCACGATAAGCGATGTCGCGGACAGCTATCGGATTTCGAAAAACCACCTGATGAAGGTCGCTCAGGCGCTCGTGCGCACCGGGACCGTCGAGGCTGTGCGCGGGCGCGGCGGCGGATTGCGGCTGGCCCGTCCGGCCAATCGGATCAGTGTCGGGGCGGTGGTGCGCGGACTGGAAGACGGGATCGCGCTTGTCGAATGCTTTCCAGGCGGAAACGGCACCTGCCGGATTACGCCGTCCTGCCAGCTCAAGCATGCCCTGCACGAGGCGCGCGAGGCGTTCTTCGGTGTCCTGGACGGCTATTCGATCGACGATCTCGTCGCCGGCAATACCGGCCTCAGGGACATCCTCATCGGAGACGCGGCATGACGACGATCAGGGTTCGCAGCGCATCCGAACGCCGACGGGAAATAGAGCAAACCGCTGCGGCGCTGGGCATCGACGATGCCTATATCTCGACGCTGGTGGAGACCTTCTACGGCCGGGTGCGTGCGCATGAAGTCCTCGGGCCGATCTTCGCGGCGGAAATCGGCGACGACTGGGACCCGCATCTGGCAAAGATGAAGGACTTCTGGGCCTCGGTCGTCATGAACGCCGGGCGCTATTCCGGCAAGCCGGTGCCGGCACATACGAAGCTCCCGGATCTTCAGCCCTGGCATTTCAAGGTCTGGCTCGATCTGTTCGAACAGACGCTTGCAGACACCGCCCCGCATCCGGACGCGGTTCCCTACTTCATGGAACGGGCGCGACGCATCGCCCGAAGCCTGGAGTTCGCCATTTCCGGGCTGCCTCCTCTCAACGCTGGAGCAAGACCATGAGCATTGTCGCCCTTGTCATCGTCGCGGAGATCGGCACGGGCCTGTTCTTCGCGCTTTATCTCGGCGCGCTGACCATCGGGCTGCGCGAGGACCGCGACTGTGCCCGCGTGCCGGTGCTCGACGCCACCGGCCGGGCACTCTTTCTGGCGGCAAAAACCGGCTTCGCCACCGGCATTCTGGCCGTCATCGTCCTGACCGTCCTGAACATCGCGGGGAGCGTGGCATGATCATCAACACGAACACGGAAACTGGCCGCTGGGGCCGAACCTGGCCCTGGCTGCTGCTGTGGGGCGCGGCCCCAATGCCGCTCTATATCTGGCTCGTGGTGGGGATGCTGGTGTAGGCGGTCTTGCGCTTAACCCGCATCTTCCTCCGCCAGGATTTCCAGTTCCAGCCAGGTTTCCTCGGCAGTCGCAAGTTTTTCCTGCGCTTTCGTCATTTTCGCCATCAGCGTGTCGAAGCGCTTCGGGTTCTTTGCGAAGAGGTCTGGGTCGGCCAGCTCGCTCTGCATCTCCGAAATCTCCCGGCCCAGCTTTTCGATGTCCTTCGGCAGCGTCTTCAACTGATGCTGCTGGGTGAAGCTGAGGCGCGACTTCTTCTTCGCCTTGGTCTCGGTCGGGGCTGATTTGCCCTTGGGCTTGGGCGCGTCGTCGCTCCCGCGCGCGCCGCGTGCCGAGACGCCGGTGCCGCGCTGGGCGATCATGTCGGAATAGCCGCCGGCATATTCGCGCCAGACGCCATCGCCTTCGGCGAAGACGACGGAGGTCGCGACCCGGTCGAGAAAGTCGCGGTCGTGGCTGACCAGCAGCACCGTTCCCGGATAGTCGGCAAGCATTTCCTGAAGGAGATCCAGCGTCTCCAGGTCGAGATCGTTGGTCGGTTCGTCGAGCACCAGCAGGTTGGACGGGCGCGCGAGCGCGCGCGCCAGCATCAGCCGTCCGCGTTCGCCGCCGGACAGCGCGCCGACGGGGGTGCGCGCCTGTTCGGGCGCGAAGAGAAAGTCCTTCATGTAGGACACGACATGCCGCGCGCCGGAAGACAGGACCACCTGGTCGCCGCCGCCGCCGGTCAGCACCTCCGTGACCGTGTCGTCGTCGCGCAGGGATTCGCGCGCCTGATCCATCGTCACCATGTCGAGTGCCGAGCCCAGCGTCACGCTGCCGCCGTCGGGCTCCAACGCGCCGGTGAGAAGCTTGAGCAAGGTGGTCTTGCCCGCGCCGTTCGGTCCGACAAGCGCGACCCGGTCGCCGCGCAGGATGCGGATGGAAAAATCGCTGACGATCGGTCCTTCGCCATAGTTCTTGGAGATGCCCTTCGCCTCGATCACGCGCTTGCCGGAGACCTCCGCGTCGCCGACCGTGAGCTTGACGTTGCCCTGCGGTCCGCGATGCGCCTTCTTTTGTGCCCTGAGATCGCCGAGTTCCCGCACCCGGCGCATGTTGCGCTTGCGTCTGGCGGTGACGCCATAGGTCATCCAGTGCTCTTCGCGCTTGATCTTCTGCGCAAGCTTCTGCTGGTCGCGCTCTTCCTGCTCGAAGACCTCGTCGCGCCACGCCTCGAAATGGGAAAAGCCCTTGTCCAGCCGCCGCGAGGTGCCCCGGTCGATCCACACGGTGGCGCGGGTGAGGTCGGCAAGAAAGCGCCGGTCGTGACTGATTAGCACGATGGCCGACTTCATCGAGGCAAGCTCGCCCTCCAGCCATTCGATGGCCGGCAGGTCGAGGTGGTTGGTCGGTTCGTCGAGGAGCAGAATGTCAGGCTCGGGCGCAAGCGTGCGCGCAAGCGCGGCGCGGCGCTTTTCGCCGCCGGACAACCGGCCCGGGTGCTCCTCGCCGGTCAGGCCCAGAACGTCCAGAAGATACTGGGCGCGATAGGGATCGTCGCCCGGCGCCAACCCGCTGGTCACATAGTCGAGCACGGAGGCCGCGGCGCCAAAGTCGGGTTCCTGCGGCAGGTAGCGCACGGTGCGGCCGGGCTGGAAAAACCGCTCGCCGGAATCCGCTTCAACCATGCCGGCGGCGATTTTCAGGAGTGTCGACTTGCCGGATCCGTTGCGGCCGACGAGGCCGATACGGTCTCCTTCCCCCACCTGGAGTTCGGCCGAGGTGAGCAGCGGCGTGCCGCCAAACGTGAGAGCGATGTCGCGAAGGTGCAAAAGAGGTGGTGCCATCGTGTCTCAGTAGGCAAAGACGCGTGTCTCCGCAACCGCCATGCGCGGGCAGCGGCGCAATTCGCTTCCCCGCGATTCAGGCGTCCGGCAGGGCCTTCGCGGTTTTCAGGATATTGCGGGTCATGGACATGAGTTTCACCATTTCCCTGCGGGCCGCCTCCGGGTCATGAGCGGCAATGGCGTCGAGCACAAGTCGGTGCTGGTCGAGCGCGATCGGGTCGCTGACGCGCGGGTCCGAGGTGATCGAGATCGAAGCCCGCAAGGCGTTCTCGATGCAGGCGCCGAGGCCGGACAGCAAAGCATTGCGGCTCGCGGCGAGCATCAGTCGGTGAAAGCGCACATCCGCGTTCTGGGTGTCCGGGTTGCGCACGCCGTTGGCCGCGCCCATGGCATCGAGCGCTTCGCGCATCGCGGCAATGGCCTCGTCATCCGCATGTCGCGCGGCCAGGGCCGCCGCTTCCGGCTCGACAAGGTCACGGATGCCAACAAGCTCCGCGAGGATCTGGGTCTGCGGAACGACCTTGGCCCGCCAGGCAAGCATTTGCCCGTCGAGAAAATTCCAGTCGACTTCCGGGCGCACGCTGGTGCCATGCTTCGGGCGCGAGGAGATCAGGCCTTTGCCGACGAGCGTTTGCAGCGCCTCGCGCAGACAGGTCCGGCTGACGCCGAGATCGGCAAGCAGACCGGCCTCCGTCGGCAAGGTGCTGCCCGGAGGATAGGAGCCATCCAGTATGCGAAGGGCGATGATTTCCGCGACAGCGGATTTTAGGTTGCCCCGCAAGGGAGACGCTGCGTCCTGCATCTGGCGTTTCTCAAGCCTGTTTTGTCGTTTGCGCGATATGCGGACATGCCATCGGTCATTGCTGCAAGCAAATCAAGAAAAACACGCCGCGCCACCGGGTGCGGATTTGCATGCGGGCCCTGCCACTCTGCGGCATTTCGGAACGATGCAGCGAATATGTCCCGATTGTAGGGATGCTTTTTCACCCTGCGTGGAATACCGGGAACATTCTCGGCTTTTTTCCGTCAGGCGGGAACAGGCAACGTTGCGGCATCTTGTCATTGCGGACGATTGGTGGAAAGCTTCGCTCACAACCACTCCATGTGTTCAGGAGCATCCGGACCCGCAGGTCCCCGACAAGAGGTGCGGCATTCGCATGGGGTGACAAGACCGGGAGTGAGAGATGACAATAAATGTTGGCGCGGGTTTGCGCGCAGGTCTGATCGCGGGAGCGCTCGTCGCGGTTTCCGCGCTCGGTGCGATGGCCGAAACGGTCTATCATCGCGGAAACGACGGCAATCCGGAGACGCTGGACCAGCACAAGACCTCCACGGTCGCGGAGGCACATATCCTGCGCGATCTTTACGAAGGGCTGATGGTCTATGACGCGAAGGCCAGGGTCGTGCCGGGCGTGGCCGAAAGCCACACGGTGTCGGAAGACGGGACGGTCTACACGTTCACCCTGCGCGGCGACGCCAAATGGTCGAACGGCGACCCGGTGACGGCGGGCGATTTTGTTTATTCGCTGCAGCGGATCATGACGCCCGAGACCGGTGCGAAATACGCGAATATTCTGTACCCGATCAAGAACGCGGAAAAGGTCAACAAGGGCGAGCTTGCGCCCGGCGAGCTCGGCGTCAAGGCGGTCGATGACGCGACGCTCGAGATCACGCTCGAGCAGGCGACGCCGTTCTTCCTGGAACTCCTGACCCACCAGACCGGACTGCCGGTGCATCCGGCGACGGTCGAGGCGCATGGCTCCGACTTCGTGAAGCCGGAGAACTTCGTGTCCAACGGCGCTTTCACGCTTCAGGAGTTCACGCCCAACGACAAGCTCGTGGCGGTGAAGAACGCGACCTATCACGGCGCCGACAGCGTTTCGATCGACAAGGTGATCTTCTACCCGATCGAGGACCGGGCGTCCTGCGTGCGCCGATTCGAGGCCGGCGAGATCCATTCCTGCTCCGACCTGCCGACCGACCAGATCGCGGATCTGCGCGCCAAGTTCGGCGATCAGGTGCGCACGCCACCTTATCTCGGCAACTACTATTACGCTGTGAACATGTCGAAGCCGCCGTTCGACGACGTGCGCGTTCGTCAGGCATTGTCGATGGCCATCGACCGGGAGTATGTGGCCGAGGAAATCTGGGGCGGCACCATGGTTCCGGCCTATTCGCTGGTGCCTCCGGGGATCAACAACTACGGCGAGCCGGCCTATGCCGACTACAAGGGCGAGGCGATGCTCGACCGCGAGGACGAGGCGCTGGCGCTCCTGAAGGAGGCCGGTTTCGGACCCGATACGCCCCTGACGCTGGAGATCATGTACAACACCTCGGAAAACCACAAGAACACGGCAATCGCCATCGCCGACATGTGGAAGACGATCGGGGTGGAAACCTCCATGATCAACCGCGACCTTGCCAGCCATTACGCGCATCTTCGCGACAAGGGCGACTTCGACATCGCGCGTGCCGGCTGGATCGGCGACTATTCGGATCCGCAGAACTTCCTGTTCCTCGTGGAATCCGACAATGACGGCTTCAACTACGCCAATTACAAGAACGCCGACTACGATGCGCTGATGGACAAGGCGGCGGCGGAAACGGATCTGGAGAAGCGCGCCGACATCCTGCAGGAGGCGGAAGCGATCTTCATGCGCGACCTGCCGTTCATCCCGATCCTCTACTATTCCTCGCACTCGCTGGTCTCGCCCACGATCAAGGGCTGGGAGGACAACCTCCAGAACGTGCATCCGACGCGTCTGATCTCGATCGAGGGCTGAGCGCTCTTTCCACGCAGGAGGCGGGGTCTCATCCGCCTCCCGCACATCCGCTCGTCGCGATCACGCAGGTTGCCTTGCCCGGGCGAACGCGCGCACGGTGGCGCAGCCTGTTTCGGTCGCGCAATGGTCGGCGACAAGGACGCGGAGCCCGCTTTATATGTTCGGTTATGTCACCCGCCGTCTGCTGACGGCGATCCCGACGCTCTTTGTGATCATCACAGGTGCGTTCTTCCTGATCCGGGTCGCGCCGGGCGGGCCGTTCAATCTGGAACGTCCGCTGGAAGCCAAGGTGATGGAGAACCTCAACCGGATCTATCATCTCGATAAACCGTTGTGGGAACAGTATCTCTACTATCTCGGCAATCTCGCACGCGGCGATTTCGGCCCGAGTTTCGTCTACCGGGATTTCTCGGTTGCGGAGTTGTTCGCCTCCGGCCTGCCGGTGTCCATCCAGATCGGAGCGGGCGCGCTCGTGCTTGCGCTGGTTGCGGGAACATTGCTCGGCATCGCTTCCGCGCTTCGCCAGAACCGCCCGGCCGATTATGGCATCGTCGGGCTGGCAACGCTTGGCATCACCATTCCCACCTTCGTGATCGCGCCGCTGCTGTCGCTGGTCTTCGGCGTCTGGCTCGGATGGCTGCCCGCCGGCGGATGGGGCGATGGCCAATGGTCCTTCAAGGTCCTGCCGATCGTCACGCTTGCCCTGCCGCAGATCGCCGTGGTCACGCGACTGACGCGCGGTGCGATGATCGAGGCGATGCGCTCCCACCACATCCGGACGGCCCGCGCCTACGGGCTGAAACCCTGGACCGTGGTCGTCGTGCACGCGCTGCGCTCGGCGATCCTGCCGGTCGTATCCTATGCCGGCCCGGCGGCTGCAGCGCTTCTGACCGGCTCGGTCGTGGTGGAGACGATCTTCGGCATTCCCGGCGTCGGGCGCTATTTCGTTCAGGCTGCGCTCAACCGCGACTACACGCTGGTGATGGGAACGGTGATCGTCATCGCCATCTTCATCATCGTCTTCAATCTGGTGGTCGATCTGCTCTATGCGCTGATCGACCCGCGCGTGCGGCTGGGATAGGCGATGACCGTGGCAGTTACCCAGTCGAGGCCCGTGGAGGGCCGGTCGCTCTGGCAGGACGGGCTCGCGCGCCTGCGCCGCAACCGTGCGGCGATGGCAAGCCTCGTCTTTCTTGTGCTGATGGCGCTCATGTGCCTTATCGGCCCCTATCTGACCGGACACGGCTACGACCAGGTCTATCGCTCCTATGTGAAAGTCGGACCGAGCCTTGCGCCCTATCCCAAGGCCGATGCGATCGCGCCGGCCGCGCGCGATGCGCTGAAGCGGGCGCGCGTGGACGTCGGCGAACCCATCGAGATCGTTGGCGAAAGCGTGCGCATCCCCGTGTTCTCGTCGCGAGACCTCGATCCGCGCATCGTGCGCTATGTCGATCGGGTGGATATCTTCTCCGGCGCCCGGCTGGAAGAGGTCGCGGGTGACGGACGAACCGGCGTCATCGTCGCGGACATCGAGCGCTTCACCTTTCTCTTCGGCACCGATGCGACCGGCCGCGACCTGTTCACGCGCACGCTGATCGCCGGGCGGATCTCGCTGACCATCGGGTTGCTGGCGACCGTGGTCGCCATCGTCATCGGCGTGACCTATGGCGCGGTCTCGGGCTATCTCGGCGGGCGGGTCGACCTCGTGATGATGCGCGTCGTCGACGTTCTCTACTCGTTGCCCTTCATCTTTTTCGTGATCCTGCTGGTCGTCTTTTTCGGGAGAAACTTCGTGCTGATGTTCATCGCCGTCGGTGCGGTGGAATGGCTCGACATGGCCCGGATCGTGCGCGGCCAGACGCTCAGCCTGAAGCGCCAGGAGTTCATCCAGGCGGCCGAGGCGCTGGGCGTGGAGAACACCGGCATCCTGCGCCGTCACATCATCCCCAATCTGACCGGCCCGGTGGTGATCTACATGACGCTGCTGGTGCCGCGCGTAATCCTGCTGGAAAGCTTCCTCTCGTTCCTCGGTCTCGGCGTCCAGGAACCGATGACCAGTTGGGGCGTACTGATTTCCGAAGGCGCGCGCGACATCGAGGGCAATCCGACGATGCTGCTGTTTCCCGCGATTTTCCTGACGACGACACTGTTTGCGCTGAACTTCATCGGCGACGGGCTGCGCGATGCGCTCGACCCGAAGGATCGCTGAGATGAAACAGGCGGCAATGACAGCGGACGACGATCTCGTGCTCGACATTCGCGGACTGGACGTCACCTTTTCGACCAATGACGGCGATGTCCAGGCCGTGCGCGGCATCGATCTTCACGTGCGCAAGGGCGAGACGGTTGCGGTCGTGGGCGAAAGCGGCTCCGGCAAGAGCCAGACCATGATGGCGGCCATGGGGCTGTTGGCCGATAACGGCCGCGCCACCGGCGAGGTTCTCTACCGGGGCCGCAATCTGCTGACATTGCGTCCAAAGGCGCTGAACGCGGTACGTGGTGCAAAGATCACCATGATCTTCCAGGAGCCGATGACCTCGCTCGATCCACTCTACACGGTGGAACGACAGCTGAGCGAGCCGCTGGTCGAACATGGCGGGTTGTCCTGGAAGCGGGCGTCGCGCCGGGCTCTGGAGCTTCTGGAGCTGGTCCGCATTCCCGATCCCTCCGACAAGCTGCGGGCCTACCCCTACGAATTGTCGGGTGGCCAGCGTCAGCGGGTGATGATCGCCATGGCGCTTGCCAACGACCCGGACGTCCTGATCGCGGACGAGCCGACGACCGCGCTCGACGTTACCACCCAGGCGCAGATCCTCGACCTCATCGCCGATCTTCAGGAGCGCACCGGCGTGGCGGTGGTGTTCATCACCCACGATCTCGGCATCGTGCGGCGCATCGCTGACCGGGTGGTGGTGATGAAGGACGGCGAGGTGGTTGAAACCGGGTCAACGGATGCGCTCTTCGCCGCGCCGCGCCAGGCCTACACGCGCATGTTGCTGGATGCGGAACCGTCCGGTCATAAGGAGCCGGTGCCCGAAAGCCGACCGATCGTCGTCGGTGCACAGAAGCTCGGCGTCGCCTTCCGCATTCAGCAGGGTTTCCTGAAACCGCCGACAGTCCTCAAGGCGGTCGACGATGTGTCGCTGACGGTGCGCGAGGGGCAGACGCTCGGGATTGTTGGCGAATCCGGATCCGGGAAATCGACGCTGGGGCGCGCGCTTTTGCAACTGCTTCCCCATAGCGGGCGAGTGCAATTCGAGGGGCGCGATATCTCCAACGCCGACAAGGCGGGCATGCGCGCGATCCGCCGCCAGATGCAGCTGGTGTTCCAGGATCCCTTCGGATCCCTCAGCCCGCGCATGACGGTCGGTCAGATCGTGACCGAGGGGTTGTTGGTGCATGAGCCGTCGCTGTCGCGGCGCGACCGCGACCTGCGCGCCTGTGCAGCCCTTCAGGAAGTGTCGCTCGACCCGTCGGTGCGCAACCGCTATCCGCATGAATTCTCCGGCGGTCAGCGCCAGCGCATCGCGATCGCGCGCACGATGGTGTTGAAGCCGCGTCTCGTGGTGCTCGACGAACCGACGTCGGCGCTGGACCGGACCATCCAGAAACAGATCGTCGATCTGTTAAGGGATCTTCAGCGCGACCACGGACTCACCTATCTCTTCATCAGTCACGATCTCGCCGTGGTCCGGGCGCTGGCCGACACGATCATCGTGATGAAGAGCGGACGGGTGGTGGAGGCGGGGCCGGCGGAAGCGGTCTTTTCCGCCCCCGCCGATCCCTATACGCGTGCGTTGATGGCGGCGGCGCTGGCTCCTGTTGCAGCCGGGTAGGGGCCGTTTTCCGCGCTCGCATCCGCACCTGCAATCGGTTAAAAGACTTGCGATCAGTGCTTGGAACGCTTGGAGAAAGACATGGTGTCTAAGGGACCGGACAAGATGCAGCCCCTTTCGGGCGCGGGGCTTTCCCGTCGATCGTTCGTGATTGGTGCGCCGTTGTTTCTGGCCGCCTGCCAGTCGAGCGGTGTGGGCGGCGGTGTTTCGACGGTCGGGTTGCACAATCAGCCGGACCTGCCGGGCGAGGACTTCGACTATGCGGCGGCCTATGCCGCGACGACGGATTACGACTTCAAGGTTCCCGCGATCGCCTACAAGAATTTCGACAGGAAGTACTGGCGCCAGGTTGTCGACTACGACACCCGGGAACGCCCCGGGACCATCATCGTCGATCCCTATTCCCGGTTTCTCTACTGGACGCTTCCAGGCGGCAAGGCGCTGCGCTACGGCATCGGCGTCGGGCGCGCCGGCTTTTCCTGGAGCGGCGATGCCAAGGTGCGGGTCAAGCGCGTCTGGCCGCTCTGGCGCCCTCCGCGAGAAATGATCGCGCGCAATCCGGCGCTGGAGAAATACTGGAAGGACGGCTATCCGCGCGGTCCGCGCAATCCGCTCGGTGCGCGGGCGCTGGACCTTTGGCAGGGCAGCGTCGACACGCTGTATCGCATCCACGGCACGAAGAAGCCGGACAGCATTGGCCGCAACGTGTCCTCCGGCTGCATCCGCATGTGGAACCAGGACATCATGGACCTGTTCAAGCGCGTGCCGACCCACACCAAGGTCGTGGTCCTGTCCAAGGCTCCAAAGACCGGTTGACGCGCCTGCTTGTTTTTCTCAACCCTGCTTGCGGCGGGTCTGTTCCGCCGCCGCGAGCGATGCCACAAAATCGTTGAAGCGCTCGCCCTGAATGAGAATATGCGAGCGCAGCACAGCGGACGCCGTCTCGGCGTCGCCGGCCTGGATCGCATCGACCAGCGCCTGATGCTCGGCGAGTGAATTCCCCACCCGATTGCGCACTCTGAGCTGGAGCCGGCGATAGGGCTTCAGCCGGTTCTTGAGATCGCGCGCCCGTTCCTCCAGAAACCCGTTGCCACTGCCACGATAGATCGCGTCATGGAAATCCTCGTTGGCGATGTAATAGGCATCCGGGTCTCCGGCCCCGGCCGCCGCCGCGCAGCGCTCGTGCGCTTCCAAGAGTGCTGCGCGTTCGGATCCGTCCATGCGCCGCGTGGCAAGCCTTGCACACATGGCTTCCAGTTCGGCCATCACCTCGAACATCTCGATCAGGCGCGGAATTCCGATCTCGCGCACGAAGGCGCCGCGGCGCGGGCGGATCTCGACCAGACCGGAGGCGGAAAGCTCGATCAGGGCTTCGCGGATTGGTGTGCGTGAGACGGAAAATCTTTTTGCCAGAGAGACTTCGTCCAGACGCGTGCCGGGAGGATAGAGGCCGACGGCAATGTCGTCCTCAAGCGCTTCGCGCAGAGCCTGAGCGGTTCGAGCGGATGGTTTTGGCGGCGTGGTCGCGGTCGTCATGAGGCGGATGATATTCAACCTTGGCAATCTTGTATACAAAAAGTGTTGACTTGGATGCAATGCGATGCTTGCCTTGCGTCATGGCGTGACGGGCCCGGGGGAGGCTGGTGTCCTGTGGCGTTCGAGAGGAACAGACTCGGCGGCATCAACGAATGTCGACCGTGTATGGGAGGAAAACATGTTCAAGACACTTGCAAAGGCCGCGCTTGGCCTGACGACGGCCATGGTGATCGCCATGCCGGCCGCGCACGCGGCAGATGTGGTTCTCAAGGCATCGCACCAGTGGCCGGGTGGCAAGGGCGACGTGCGCGACGAAATGGTCCAGATCCTTGCGCGCGAAGTCGCGGACGCCGACGTCGGCGTGGAAATCAAGGTCTATCCGGGCCGTTCCCTGTTCAAGCCGCGTGAACAGTGGGGCGCGATGGTCAAGGGCCAGCTCGATATCTCGGCCTTCCCGCTCGACTATGCGTCGGGGCGCCATCCGCAGTTCTCCGCCACCCTGATGCCGGGGCTGGTGCAGAACCACGACCGGGCACTGCGTCTCAACACGTCGCCGTTCATGGACGACATCAAGAAGATCATCAATGACGCCGGCGTCGTGGTGATCGCCGATGCCTGGCTCGCCGGTGCTTTCGCTTCCAAGACCCAGTGCATTACCTCTCCCGAGAGCATTGAAGGTCAGGTGACCCGCGCTGCGGGGCCGGCCTTCGAGCAGATGCTGGTCGGGGCCGGTGCCTCGATCGCGTCCATGCCGTCGTCGGAGATCTACACCGCGCTGCAGACGGGAGTGCTCGATGCGGCCAACACCTCGTCCGGGTCTTTCGTATCCTACCGCATCTACGAACAGGTGACGTGCCTGACGGCGCCCGGCGCGAACGCGCTTTGGTTCATGTATGAGCCGATCCTGATGTCCAAGCGGAGCTGGGACAAGCTCAATCAGGAGCAGAAGGACGCCGTGATGGCTGCCGGCAAGGTTGCGCAGGAGTATTTCGTCGGGGAGGCGAAAGGTCTCGATGCCAAACTCGTGCAGGCCTACAAGGATGCCGGCGTGGAGATCGTCGAAATGTCCGCCGACGATTACAAGGAATGGCTCGCGATCGCCCAGGAGACGTCTTACAAGACATTTTCCGAGAATGTCCCGGGCGGCGATGAACTGATCGCCAAGGCGCTCGCCGTCGACTGAGCATTGATTGTCGCCCCGCTGGTTTTTGTGCCGGCGGGGCGGCGGCCCGGTGCTTTGCGCGATCTCGCGCTTCGCACTCGCGATCGGGTGAGGTCGGGGCCATGACGGCTCGACCCTGAAGCGGAACAACCACTCATGTCCTTGTATATCATTCTCGTGACCGCGCTTTCGCGGGCGCTCGGCGTGTTCGCGATGGCGTTGACCGGCTCCGCCGCTGTGGTCGTCTGTCACATGGTTTTCATGCGTTATGTCCTGAATGCGTCCACTGTCTGGCAAACCGAATATGTGATCTATGCTCTGGTTGCTGCGACGTTTCTCGGCTCGCCCTATGTCCTGCTCCACAAGGGGCATGTGAACGTCGACCTCTTGCAACTGAGAGCTTCGCCACGCGTGCGTCGCGCCATGCAGACGGTTGCCGGCCTGTTCGGGATTGCCTTTTGCGCGCTGCTGGCGTGGTCGGGCTGGATCTATTTTCACGAAGCCTGGAGCTACGGCTGGACCACGGATTCCGTCTGGCGCATCCCGTTGTGGATTCCCCTGTTGCCATTGCCTGTGGGCATCGGCCTGCTGGTTCTGCAATACATCGCCGAAATCATGAAAATCTACGGAGACGCGTCATGACGCCCATGATCTGGGGAGCAGGCGTATTGGCCGTCCTGCTGGGGCTTCTGGCACTGGGCATGCCGATTGCCTTCGCGCTCGGGTTCGTCTCGATCGCCGCGCTGATCCTGGCCGATGGCTGGGGCGCACTGGGCATTCTCGGCGAGACCTTTTTCGGTGGGCTGGCCTCCTTCGGCCTCGTTTCGATCCCGATGTTCATCCTGATGGGGGCCGCGGTCGCGTCATCGCCGGCCGGCAAGGACCTCTATGAGGCGCTCGATCGCTGGCTGAACCGGGTCCCCGGCGGGCTGGTTCTGTCTAACCTTGGCGCCTGTTCCGTTTTCTCTGCTCTGTCCGGCTCGTCCCCGGCGACCTGCGCCGCTATCGGCAAGATGGGCATCCCGGAGATGACCAAGCGCGGATACCCCAATGAGATCGCGGCGGGATCGATCGCGGCCGGCGGAACGCTCGGCATTCTGATTCCGCCGTCGATCACGATGATCGTGTACGGCATTGCAACGGAAACCTCGATCGGCCGCCTGTTTCTCGCCGGCCTGTTGCCTGGCGCCATGCTGACCGCGCTTTTCATGGCGTGGACGATCTTCGATTGCCGGCGGCGCGGTGTCGGTCTCGATATGCTCGGGCGGCGCTTTTCGATGCGCGAGCGCTTTGCCGTCCTGCCGCGTGTCCTGCCGTTTCTCGCGATCATCGTGGGCATTCTCTATGTGCTTTACGGCGGCATCGCCACGCCGTCGGAAGCCGCCGGCGTCGGCGCGGTGATGTGCCTGATCTTCGTGGCCCTGATCTATCGTTTGTGGAAACTCACGCTCTACAGTCAGCTGTTTCGCGACACGTTGAAGGAGAGCGTGATGATCATGATGATCATCGGCGCATCGGAACTTTTCTCCTTCGCGCTTTCGTCGCTTTTCATTACCCAGACAATCGCGGAATGGATCGCGGCGCTGGATGTGAACCGCTGGGTCCTGATGGGCATCATCAACATGTTCCTGCTGTTCGCGGGGTTTTTCCTGCCGCCGGTTGCCGTGATCCTGATGACCGCGCCCATCCTGTTGCCGATCATCGTCCAGGCGGGTTTCGATCCCTACTGGTTTGCGGTTGTCCTCACCATCAACATGGAAATCGGGTTGATAACGCCGCCTGTCGGTCTCAACTTGTATGTGATCAACGGCATCGCGCCGAACATCACGCTTGGCGAGATCCTGCGGGGGTCGTTGCCCTATGTCGGATGTATGGTCGTGGGCATTGTGCTGCTTTGCCTGATGCCTGGGATCGCACTCTGGCTTCCGGACATGTTGATGGGACCTGGTAGATGAGTAGAAGCAGCTTTTTCAATGACTTGCTCGGGTCGATCGCCGACCAGGGGCGGTATTTGCTGGATCGAAAACGCGAGCGTGTATCGAGCGGTCGCGCTCTGGGAGACTTGTGCGAGGCGCTATTGTCCGGCCGTGGCGAGGCGTCGGGCGTCGCCCTTGCGCGCGATTTGCTGAACAGCTACGCAGCGCTCACCGGCGAAGAGCGTCGCGCGTTCTTCCAGGAGCTACATGTGCGCTTCGGAGCCGACCGTGATCGCGTCGCGAAGGCCGCGCATGCGGTTCTGGAGGAGCCCGATGACGAATCGCGCCTGCAAGGACTGCATGCCGCTACGGAGCCTCGGCGCCAGGAACTGGTGCGCCGCCTGAACCTGGCACCGGGAGGAACCTCGGCCCTTGTAAAAATGCGCAAGGATCTGATCGGCTGCCTGCGTGACGACCCCGCCCTGCGCGAGGTCGACCGAGATTTCGAACACCTGTTTTCCTCCTGGTTCAATCGCGGCTTCCTGGTCATGCAACGCATCGATTGGTCGACGCCGGCGGTGATCCTTGAACGGATCATCCGCTATGAGGCCGTTCATGAAATCCGGGACTGGGACGATTTGCGTCGCCGCATCGACCTGCCGGACCGGCGTCTCTATGCCTTCTTTCATCCGGCCCTGGTGGACGACCCGCTGATTTTCGTCGAGGTTGCGCTTACGCGTGCGATTCCGGACGCCATTCCGCCCATTCTCGCCGAGGGACGCCCGGAGCTTGCGCCGGACGAGGCCACAACGGCGGTGTTCTATTCCATCTCGAACTGCCAGAAGGGATTGCGGGGGATTTCCTTCGGCAATTTCCTGATCAAGCAGGTGGTGGAGGAATTGCGCCGCGACCTCCCCGACCTCAAGATCTTCGTGACGTTGTCTCCGGTGCCCGGCCTGCGCGCCTATGTCGATCAGGCGATTGCGGAGGAGGGGAGCCCGATTGCCAAGGTTTTGGCCGGGGACAAGGCCGAGTTGCTGGATCAGGCCGGTGACGCCGAGCCGTCTGAAGAGCTGAAGGAGCCCCTTCGCGCGATCTGCGCGCATTATCTGATGCGCGAGAAGGCGAAGGGGTCGCGTCCGCTCGATCCCGTTGCCCGGTTTCACCTTGGAAACGGCGCGCGGTTGGAACGCGTCAACTGGAATGCCAATCCGTCGACCTCCGGCAGACGCCAGTCCTATGGCTTGATGGTCAATTACCTTTACAGCCTCGGCGATATCGAGAAGAACCATGAAGCCTTCGCGGCCACCGGAGCGGTCGCCGCGGCAAGCAGCGTGTCCCGCCTTTTGAAATCCGTCCCCGACACCAATAAGAAACAGATACCGGACCCTGTCGCATGACCGAGACAAACCACCTCTTTTCCCAGATCCGAACCGCGATCCGCGACGATGCCGCGCCGTTCCTGAAAACGCCGGATGGAGGTGTCATCACCTATGCCGACATGCTCGTCCGTTCGGCCGGCTACGCCAATGTCCTTGCTGCATCCGGGGTAAGGCCCGGCGACCGCGTTGCCGTACAAGTGGAAAAATCCGCCGAGGCCTTGATGCTCTATCTCGGCACGTTGCGGGCCGGTGCCGTGTTCCTGCCGCTCAACACGGCCTATACGCCGGCCGAGGTCGATTATTTTGTCTCCGATGCGCGGCCCACGATTTTGGTGTGCGATCCCGGGCGGCACCACGCCCTGGCACAAATCGCGGACAAGGTGAAAGCCCATGTCCTGACCTTGGCCGCGGACGGATCGGGCAGTCTGAGCACGGCCGCGGAAGGGGCGTCGCCGGACTTTCAGGATGTCTCGCGCGGACCCGACGATCTTGCCGCGATTCTCTACACATCCGGGACGACGGGCCGCTCCAAGGGGGCGATGCTGACCCACGAGAACCTCGCCTCGAACGCGCGCGTTCTGATGGACTACTGGCGCTTCACATCCGACGATGTGCTTCTGCATGCCCTGCCGATCTTCCACACGCACGGCCTGTTCGTTGCGAGCAACATCACGCTCCTCGCCGGGGGATCGATGCTGTTCCTGCCGAAATTCGATCTCGACGAAGTGCTCCGGCTGATGCCGCAGGCGACCACGATGATGGGCGTTCCGACGTTCTACTCGCGCCTTCTCGGGTCAGAGGCCTTTACACGGAAGCTCGCCGCCCACATGCGGCTCTTCGTGTCGGGGTCGGCGCCTTTGTCGGCGGAGGTTCACAAGGCCTTCAGCGCGCGCACAGGACACGCGATCCTCGAGCGGTACGGCATGACGGAAACGAATATGAACACCTCCAACCCCTATGACGGCGACCGGCGTCCGGGGACAGTGGGCTTTCCGCTGCCGGGGGTGGAACTTCGCATTGCCGAGCCGGAAAGCGGCCGCGGTCTGCCCGACGGCGAGGTCGGCGTCATCGAGGTGCGCGGACCCAATGTCTTCAAGGGTTATTGGCAGATGCCGGAAAAAACGGCGACGGAATTCCGCGCCGACGGCTTCTTCATCACAGGCGACATGGGGCGCATTGATGAGCGGGGGTATGTCAGCATTGTAGGCCGCTCCAAGGATCTGATCATCACCGGTGGCTTCAATGTCTATCCGGCGGAGGTCGAGGCGGTGATCGACGAGATTTCCGGTGTTGCCGAAAGTGCGGTGATCGGCGTGCCCCATGCCGATTTCGGAGAGGGCGTCGTGGCTGTCGTTGCCCCGCACGTTGGCGTGACGCTTGAGGCGGAGGGCATCATCGCGCCGCTCGCCGAGACGCTGGCGAAGTTCAAGCAGCCCAAGAGGGTCTATGTGCTGCCCGAGTTGCCGCGCAACACCATGGGCAAGATCCAGAAAAACGTGTTGCGCGAGCAATACAAGGATACCTTCGGCGCCGCCTGAGCGGCGCCGGGGCAAGGCGGATCAAAAGAGGTTTTCGACCGTCGTCAGGCCGAGGACCGTCCAGTCCTGCATGCCGCCGCGATAGTAGTGGATCTTTTCGGCCGGAAAGCCGTCGCGGACCATCGCCTTAATCGCCATCGGGCTCTGGCCGCAGGCCGGACCATTGCAGAAGGCAAAGACGGAGCGCGCCTTGCTGCAGTCCCATGCACCCGCTTCTCCAGTGCAGCCGACCTCGTCGAGGCGCATGGATACTTCCGTGTAGGGAATATGGATCGAGCCCGGGATGGTCGACTTGACGCGCCATTCCATGGTGCGCATGTCGACGACAAGAGCAGTGTCGTCCTGAAGCGCCTGCAGGACTTCCAGTTCCCCGGCCGGCTGGACCCCGGGCACCGGGATGATCGGCTGCAGCACACCGCCGATGAGTTGCGTGTCATTTGCGTGTCGGGTGATCTCGACCGGGCCGTCATCGGTCTGGATGGTGACAGCCGTGCTTTCAGGTCCGATTTTCAGGGTATCCTCCGCGTGCGAGGAGACACCCGAGATTGCCAACAAGGCGATGCCCGCAAGGGCTGCTGCGATTTTCATGCTCATTCCTCCCGCTCGGCCGGCTTCGCCGGCGCTCGTTCGACATCATATTAATGATTTCGAATGTGAGCGCAAAGCGCAAGTCGGCTTTTTTGGCGAGGGGGCTGGCGCAAGGGTCTCAGGGCTTGCCCTTTCACCCTTGCGGTCTCGGCAGGCACGGGATCACGTTTTCCGCCTGACTGGCGGGAGTTGCACATGATGCGGGTCTTGACGCGCGCTGCTGGCGTTATCGTTTGCAATCCTTCAGTTCGCTTTGCAGGGCCTGGGAAAAGGCATCCAATGCATCGACGAGCTCTCGGCTCGATGTGTTGAGATCCGTCAACCGCGCCGAAGCGGTATCGGCATCGCCATCGCCATGCGCCTGCAAGGCTTCATGCGCGGCCGTATGGGCGCGCGCATGGGGCGCGGCGAGCGCCTTGTAGGCGGGATGCGCGCGAATTTCCGCATTCTCGATGGCCTCGTACCATTTGCCCAAGCGGCATTCGTGATGGTTCGGGACATCAGCGGTTGCCCAGGTGTCACGTCCGATGATCGTGTCGACGACGCGCTTTTTGAAAAGCACGTGGTCGATTTTCGCCATCTCGCAAATGGAACGATCGGATCCGGCGTCGAACCAGGTCGCCGCGTCACTGGAGAAACGGTCGTTGCTGGCCTGGAGGGCGTTGCTCATGTTCTGGAGCTGTGCCTCGTTCTCCACCGCAAGGTCGGCGACACCGGTGATGCTTCTTGCTATTTCCTGGCTCGCTTCCTTTTGCTGCTGGAGGATGGCCGAGATCTCCTGCATTCGGCCGGAAACGCCGGCGATACGGGATCCGACCGACTGCATCCGGTCATTCGCGCTGGCAATTGTTTCCTGTCCGCGATCTACGGCCTTTCGCGAGACGGAGATGGAGTCCTGAGTTGTCAGCATTCCCGCCTTCAGCGCGTCGATCCGTTGCGCGATGTCCTCGGTCGCCTTTGCTGCCTGGGTCGCGAGGCTCTTGACCTCGTTCGCGACGACCGCGAACCCCTTGCCGGCCTCGCCGGCACGCGCTGCCTCGATCGTGGCATTGAGGGCCAGCAGGTTGGTCTGGTTGGCGATGTTTTCGATGACAGAGAGGAACTCGCCGATCTGTTCCGACGCGTCGTGAAGGTCGGAGAGGTTCTCCGCGCTTTGCTGGGAGGCATCGGCGATGTCGCCCATGCGCTGGGACACGTCCAGCATTGCGTCCAGACCGGCATTTACCGCCGCATTGGTTGAATTCGCTTCGTCGGCCGCGCTGTCGCTTGTCTGCGAGATCTGCTCCACGGATGTGACCAGTTCCGACGCTGCGGAGGAGATCGCCTGGCCGTTCTTCGACGCCCGTCGTGTGTTGTCCGACAGCGTTGCCATGCCAAGCGAGACTTCGTTGATATCGGAAACGGTGTTGGCAAGGCCGCGCAGGCTGGCGAGTTCGTTTTCGCGCTGATGTTCTTCGCTGCGCTTGCGCACGATTCCGTTCTCATAGGCGTCGTAGGACATGATCATGTCCAGAAACAGCCGCCCGACGAGGGCTTGCAAGGCGCCGGGGAGTTTCCCGGGCGAAAACCTGTAGCGCTTGACCAGTGCAGGCAGCGCTTCCTTGAGCAGGCGGCCGTAGGACGCGAGATACCACTGCGCTTCCAGATTGATGCGCACATGCGCCTCGCCGATCCGCACCGCTCTGGCTTCGAACTCTCCGTCCGGTTCGTGATTGAAGATGTAGTCCCAGTGTTTCATCTGGGCGGATTTCAGGTGCGGAACGTTCTTGTCCGGGTTTCCAAGCTTGTCGGCGATCTCCGGCGTGGCAAGCACGCCATTGTAGAATCCGTCCATGATATCCGCCATGGCCGGCTTCAACGCCGTCCAGACCTCTTTGGTTTCGGCGGTGTCGCGGATGTCGCCACACATGAAATCGGCAATTGCGTCCGGGAGTCGGCGGGGAGCATCGGCGGATCGTTGGCTTTTACGCTGCACAGTCATGGAACACCCTTAAATTGTTTTTTTCATACATTTTTCAAAAGCATGAATATTAACCTAATTGACGATGCGTGAGCGGTCGGATTTTGTCGAATTTTCCGAAGTTTGGGCGATTTGATGAGGTGTGCCGTCCTCTCGCGCACCGGCGGCGATCATCCTTTGTCCCACCCTCCGAATCGTCGATACTGGATTGATCACATGATCGTCCGGCCGACGCATTGACGCTTCGATGCCATTTTCAGCCGCGGTGGCCCGGGCGCGGTCTTACCTATTCAATGGGACGTGCATCTACATGACTGTCAGCATTGACATGGGCCAGGCGAGTGCCGGTGGCGCGACCTCTTGTTGTTTCGACCTTGAGGAACTGCTCGCGACCCGGCTTCTGGTCCAGGGAAACTCGGGATCCGGCAAGTCTCACCTGCTGCGCCGGCTGCTTGAACAGAGCACGGCCTGGGTGCAACAGGTAGTGATCGATCCCGAAGGGGACTTCGTTTCCCTGTCAGACCGGTTCGGTCATGTGACCGTCGATGCGGCCGGCAGCGAACGGGATCTCGCGGTGATCGCCGCAAGGGTACGGGCCCATCGCGTTTCCGTTGTCCTCAATCTCGAGGCACTCGAGCCCGACCGGCAGATGAAGGCGGCTGCGGTTTTCCTGAACGCTCTCTTCGATGCCGAGCGCGATCACTGGTATCCTGTCCTCGTCGTCGTCGACGAGGCGCAGTTGTTTGCGCCCTCAGCGTCGGGCGATACGGGCGAGGAAGCCCGCCGCGTCGCGCTCGGGGCGATGACCAACCTGATGTGTCGCGGTCGCAAGCGCGGGCTTGCCGGTGTGATTGCCACGCAACGCCTTGCCAAGCTCGCCAAGAACGTCGCGGCCGAAGCCTCCAACTTCCTCATGGGCCGGACCTTCCTGGACATCGACATGGCTCGTGCCGCCGATCTTCTGGGCATGGAGAAGCGCCAGGCAGAGGCCTTCCGCAACCTGGAGCGCGGGCATTTCGTGGCGCTGGGCCCGGCGGTGTCTCGGCGGCCGATGACGGTGCGCATCGGCCCGGTGGAAACGGTCGGACGCGGCGGCGGTCCCAAGCTCACTCCCTTACCGGAAGGGCGCCCGGAGGAACTTCAGGAGCTCTTGTTCCAGCCGGCCGGCGAACCGGAACGCAGTGCCGCCGAGAAGCCGAGCATGACGCAACCTGTACCGGCTGCCGATGTGCTGGACCGGCTGACCCGACAGGCCGTGGCGCGCGAAACCGTGGAGACGGATCCGATGGACCGCGAGACCTGGGAGCAGGCCGTGGACGCGGTGATCGCGGAATTGCTTGACGACAGCGAGGCGGCCTTTCAGCCCGTTGCGGCGCTCTATCAGGACTTTCAGGTGCGGTGCCGGATTGCCCGGCTCCCGGGCCGTCCGCCCGATCTTGCGGCCTTTCGCCAGCGGGTGTCGCTTGCGCGTGCCGGTGTGAACCGCAGCGAGATCGATCCGCAGGTTTGGTCATCTGCGGAAACGGTGTCGCAGAACCTTCCGGAAGAAATGCGTGGCGTCTATCTGCTGCTCGCCAAATCGGCATTGGAGGGCCGGCCCTGCCCAAGCGATGCTGAGATCGCGACGGCGTATGGCACGCGCTCGACGGGCCGTGCGCGCTGGTTGCTCACGCATATGGAAGAGCAGGGTTTTATCGTCTGCGTCACTGACCTGCGCGGCAATCGGATCGTCACGCTGACGGATCTCGACTGCCAGACGACTGCCCAGCCGGCGCGCGCGGCGATTTAGCGCCGTCTCGACGATCAGTTGCGCGGTCGAACGACGCGTTCGCAATAGTAGGCGACCGGGCATTGCGCGGTGTCGCGAGTCGGCGCGTAGCTTGGTCGCAAGATCTCGTAGTGACTGCAATAGCGTCGATCGGCGACAAAACGCGAATAGGTGTACTGGCCGGTCGAAAGGACGATGGCACCCGAACGCTGGACGAGGTTTTGCGCCTGCGCGCAGGTCATCGTGCGCGTGTCCGGGCGGGCGAGGGCGGCCGACCCGCACAAGACGAGAAGGACGGCTCCGGCGAGGCCTGTGCGGATGGCATTCGAAGATATCTGAAGCATGATTTCAACGCGATGCTGTGGTCCGACCGATGGGTTCTTCAGGCAGGATAGGGGCGATCCTTCGACCGTGTCGAGGCGAACATCCAATGATACATCCCGGCTTGGTTTTGTCCTAGGGTCAGGACCTGTTGCCATGACTGAAATGGCGTTCCAGATGACGAGAGATGCAAGGAAAAGCCCGAAGAGCGGGGCCGTTCCCCGGTCGAGGGCTTTGACGCCGCAGGTCGACGTCAGCTCCAGCGTCCTTCGGATCGGGCGGATCCGCACGGAATGCCATGTCGCAATCCCTTGAAAGGCTCCAGCCTTCCTGCGGGCTTGCTCCTCGTATCCGCACACATCCGCTCCGACCATCGCAGTCATATCAACAGGTCCTGACCCTAGCATCGGGGCATGTCCAAGACCGTTCTGCTCACCCTTGGCCGGATGCCCAAATGCCTGGACCTTGCGCGGGGATTTCATGCGCTTGGCTGGCGGGTCGTCGTCGCCGAGCCGTTCGCCTGGCATCTGTGCCGGGCATTGCGGGCCGTTGAGAAATCCGTGCGCGTGGCCGCGCCGGCGAATGATCCAGAGCGCTACCTGGATGACCTGCGCGCGGTGATCAAGCGCGAAAGCGTCGATCTCGTCGTTCCGGTCTCCGAGGAAACGCTGCACGTGGCCCGTCTGGCGGCCGACCACCCCGGCGGCGCCCGGCTTTACGCTCCGCCGCAGCCCGAGTTGATCGATCTTCACGACAAGCTGCGGTTTGCAACCATGATGCGCGCGCTTGGCCCGACGGTGGCCGAAACGCATGCAGCGGCGAGCGAGGCCGGACGGGCGCTTGCCGCACGGCGCGATTACGTGCTCAAGCCCGCCAACTCCTGTGCAGGGCTGGGCGTCTCGCTGCATGCCGCCGGCACTCGCTTGCCGCTCACCGGCATGGTGGTTCAGGAGCACCTTGAGGGACGACATCTCAGCAGCTTCTCGATCCTGCACGAGGGGAACGTTCGGGCAACCAGTGTCTACTGCGGTCTGGTGATGAGCGGCACTGTCGCGGTGTGTTTTGACCGGGTGGCGGCGCATCACGACGTTGAGGATTTTATCGTCGGGCTTGGGCAAAAAACCGGCTACAGCGGATTTGTGTCCTTCGATTTCATCGAGGGGTCCAACGGTCAAATCCAGGCGATCGAGTGCAACCCGCGGGTGACAAGCGGCATCCATTTTCTCGAAGCCAAGGATGTCGCGGCGGCGATTGCCGACCCGCACGCAAAATGGCCGGTCCGCTTTCGCCCGCACACCTTGATGCAGCAGTTCTATCCCTGCCTGATCGAATGGCAGTCCTCGCTCTTCAACGGGCGGGAGCGGGATGTGAAATGGCGGGTGATGCGCCTGGTGCGCGACGTCACCTGGGACCGGTGCGATCCCCTGGTCTTTCCGACGATGGCATTCACCTCCTATCCAATCCTTGTGCCTGCGGTCTTTCAAGGGAAGCCGATGGGCGAGGCGGCGACCAAAGACATCGTCTGGTCCGGCGTGCAGGCGGAGTTTTAGCCGCGCCGGGTGATCCGCATCATCACCTGATCCGCGGGACGGGTTGTCAGCCGCGCGGCCGGGCGCACCGTTTCCGGCGCAAGCGCCTCGAAATCGAAACGGCGCAATAGCCGGGCAAGAATCAGCGCGCTTTCCGTTTGTGCGAAAGCCGCGCCGATGCAGATGCGCGGACCGAGGCCGAAGGGGAGGTAGGTTCCGTAGCGAATCTCGGCCTCGCGCTCCGGCGCAAACCGGTCCGGATCGAAGACGTCCGGATTGTCCCAGTGCGCGTGATGACGGTGGATGACCCAGGGCGCGATCATGATCAGCGCGCCGCGCTTGATCCGGCGCCCGCCAAGGCTCGTGTCGGCCATGGCGACGCGCGGCAGGAAGGTGATCGGCGGATAGAGCCGCAGCGTTTCGCGAAACAATTGCCGCGTGTAGGCGAGCCTTTTGGTGTGTTCGATCTCGACCGGGCCATCGCCCGCTACCGCCTGTACCTCCGCACGCACCCGCGCCGCGATGTCAGGGCGGATGGAGAGAATGAAAAACAGCCATGTAAGCACGCTGGCGGTCGTCTCGTGTCCGGCCAGAAAAAAGACGCCGAGCTGGTCGATCAACTCCTCCCGGGTGAAGCGGGCGCCGTTTCCCTCCTGCGTGTCACGTGCGCCGATGACCGCCGAGGCAATGTCGTTGTAGGCGCCGCCGTCCGCCAGGTGGGTGTCGATCATCTCGCCCAGATGCCGGCGGATGCGGGCGCAGGCGGCAAGCACTTCCGGCGGCTGCGCGACAGGATGAAAGGCGGGATCGAAGATCAACCGCGACAGTTTCACATGCGCGACATGCCGCTCGAACGCGGCGAAATCCGCAAACACGTCATGGGCGATCCGTGATTGAAGCGGCGTCGAAAACACCGTCCGTGTGATGATGTCGGCCGTCAGATGGCTCATGGCAAGGTCGAGCGAGACAGGTGTCCGTTCAGCCGCCGCGCCGTCCAGACGGGTCTCATGGGCGTCGACGGCGGCCTGCATTGCGGTGAAGGCCCGGTTCAGCCGAATATGGGAAAAGGCGGGGTCGATCATCTCCCTTTGCCGGCGCCAGCGCGCGCCCGCCGACACGAAGATGGAATCCCCGACGAGCGGCTCCAGCGCGCCGACCATCAGGTCGCTCTTTGGAAAAATCTGGTCGGGATCCTTGAGGACGTGAAGCACCAGGTCCGGATCGTTCACAATCACCGTGGAGCGACGGGAATATCCAAGGGGACCAATGGACATGCGATAGGCTGCGGCCGGCAACAGACCGAGCAGGTCTCCGTCGCCCCGCCAGACGCAGCGTAGTAGCGCCAGAAGCGAGGGCAGGGAGCGGGTGCGGGGGGGCGCGTACAATGCGGCCTCGAAAAGGTGCGGAAGACCGTTCGAAGAATAGTCCATTCTTCATGACGATAAAATATGTAATAAAAATATTACATCAGTGATGCGCTGGGGGTGGGATGATCTGGGTGTTCGAGGCTTTCGTGATTGTCCATATCATTACCGGCGCAACGGGTCTCGTGGCGTTCTGGGTGCCGGTGGTCGGCCGCAAGGGCGGCGACACCCACAGGCGGTTTGGCCGCATTTTCACCTTTGCCATGCTTGCAACCGGAACGGCTGCGATCGGCATCAGCATCTCCACCCTGATCGCACCCCTGGAAACCCATCCGCATTTGCCCGATGCGGCCTTCGTGCGCGGCATCTTCGGCTGGATGATGCTCTATCTCGCGGTGCTGACGATCAATCTGGCCTGGTACGGCTGGCTCTGCATCACCTTGAAGCGAGATCGCTCCGCCATGCGAACACCGGTCAACCTCGGTCTTCAGGGGTTCCTTACGGTGCTGGCAATCAACTGCGTTGCGCAGGGAATTCTGATCGGCGAACCGCTGATGATCGGCATCTCCGGTATCGGTTTCGCGGCTGTCGCCACCAATCTTTTCTATCTCTACCGCAGACGGCCGCACCCGCTAGGCTGGCTCAGGGAGCACGTCAAGGCGCTGGTCGGGGCTGGTATTTCCGTCTACACGGCATTCTTTGCGTTTGGGGCCGTGCGCCTGATGCCCGAGATCGCTCTGAACCCGGTTCTGTGGAGCGTCCCCTTGATGGTCGGCCTTGCAATCATCATGTACCAATGGCGCGTCATCGCGCGAAAGGGGGGGCGCCGGGATCGAAAACGCCTGGCAGCCGCATGAAACGTCTGCTTGCGAACTGCGAAGCACCGTTTCGCCGCGATTGATGCTATCGTGTTGGACGTAAGGTTTGAAACCTTGCGCTAAAGGGCCGTTTGCAACTTCTCGGGAAGGACCTCATGACGCTGGCCATCATCGTGCTGCTCGTGTTTGCGACTGCGTCAAGCGGCGCGATCTTCAAACCGGGAGACTGGTACACCGGCCTTCAGCGCCCGGACTGGACGCCCCCGAACTGGGCGTTTCCGGTCGTATGGACCGCGCTCTACATCATGATTGCATTCGCCGGCTGGCTGGTGTTCTCCGCTGAAGGCCTTGGTCTTGCAATGGGGATCTGGGGTGCGCAGCTTGTGTTCAATGCCGCGTGGTCGTGGCTGTTCTTCGGAATGCGTCGCATGGATCTTGCGTTGATGGATATCGGCGCGCTGCTCGCCTCGATTTTTGCCTTCATGGTCACCGCAAGCACCGTGTCTGTTCTGGCGGCGGCGCTGTTCGTGCCTTACGCGATCTGGGTGATGACGGCGGGCTACCTTAACTATCGAATGATCCGGCTCAATCCGGATCAGGTGCCGGCCAGAGCCGGCTGAGAACCACCCGTGCGGGGGGCAGGGAGCGCCTGACCAGCCGAACCCCGATCTTGAAGTCGGGCGGCATGCACATCATTCTCGTCACGGTCTGTCGGACATGGCCTGAAACAGACGATAGGTGGCGCGCAGTTTTTCCACATCGGAGTTGATCTCCACGTCCGGATACCCAACGTGAAAGGAGCCAAACAGATGGCAGACAAAGACGCATATATCGAAAAGACCAAGGCGCAGCTCGATCAATGGAATGCGGAAATCGACAAGCTGAGGGCCAAGGCCGACGAAGCCAATGCCGATGCGCGCATTCAGTACGAGCGTGAAATTGAAAAGCTGCAGGCGCACCAGCAGGAAGCCGAAGGCAAGCTCAAGGACCTGCGTGCTGCCGGCGACGATGCCTGGAGCGACATGAAGGCCGGCTACGAAAAGGCCTGGAAGAACCTTGGCGATGCGGTGGAATCCGCCATGTCGCGGTTCAGGTAACCTCGTCTCCCGCGTCGCTCTCATTCTCCAGTCTTCCTGATCGGGAAAGGATTTGACATGAAAGCACTGAAGTCATTTCGCGTTGTCGCCCTTGCCGGATTTCTTGCCGTGCCTGCGGGCCTCGTTGCCGCACAGGAGCAGGACAAGAGGCTGACGACCTCCGAAGATGTCCGCGCGGAGATATCGCAGGCGATGGAGGCGATCGCCGACTACAGCGCGCAGGAGCGGGACGAAGCTCTAGCCTCCGCGCGCGAGGCGATGACCGAACTGGATGCCGAGATCGAGCGTCGGGCCGATGCCTTGCGTGACAGCTGGAACGATATGAGCGAGCAGGCGCGCAAGACGGCACGCGAACAGCTCGCCGAAATGCGGGAGGCGCGCAACACCCTTGGTGAGCGATACGGCGCGTTGCAGGCGGGAACCGCAGATGCCTGGCAGGAGCTCAAGAGCGGTTTTGCCAACGCTTATGATCGGTTGAACGCTGCATGGTCGGAACCCGAGACGAAAAAGCCGACCGAAAAGCCGACCGATACGCCAGCGAACTGACGCTCGGTCGTCTTGCGCTGCAGAAGCGTTCCCGCCGGCGCGGCGAGCAACAGTCTGTGGTACGCCGAAACGACAAACGCCGGGGTCTGTATCGACAGGCGTCCGGCGCTTGTCGTTTCAGCCGATCCGTGAGGGCCGCAGTCTGGCCATCAGGTCGAGAAGGTGGGCTGCAAGGCTCGCCGCCAGACACAGGGCGATCAACAACGCGCCGCCCCGACCGGCAAGGCCGAGATAGAGCGCCATCATCAGCGCAATTCCGGAAAGACCGTTCAGCAGCAGCGAGCGACGAAGCGCTGTGTCGCGAATGGCGAGCGCGATCACGGCAAGTTCCAGTGTCAGAACGCATAGCGCGATCAGAGCGATCGCGCCGCTGTGCGTGAGACTGTCGAGCAGGTGAAGCGTCGCGGTCATGGCGGCGTTAAGCGCGGGCCGGGATGCCGAGCAACTGCCGGAGATCCTTGATGGCGACCCTCAGATGGGCCATGGGATCGCGCCGCACCAGCTTTTTGTTCAGATAGCTTTCCCATGTCAGACGCTGCACGTCTGGGTCGGCGCACATTTTCACGAATTGCTCGCGTCGCTTGTCGCTTCCGTACCAGATGGACTGCATGATCCCGAGCGTTAAGAACACCATGCCGTGCTCGCGCATGAAGCGCTTGCGGACGGATGCAAGCGCCTTGGGGGAATTGCGGGCGAACACCTGGCCGACGGCCTCCGCCGCGATCTGTCCGCTCAGCATGGCGTAGTAAATACCCTCGCCCGAACATGGCGCAACCACGCCAGCGGCATCGCCGACCAGCACGACGTTCTTTCCATCGTCCCAGCGACGCATTGGTTTGAGCGGCAACGGAGCGCCTTCCTCGCGCACCGTGCGTGCTTCAGTCAGGCCCGCGGCTTCGCGCAAGGAGCGGGTGGCGGCCTTCAGGCTGTGGCCCTTCACCGCCGATCCGCAGCCGATTGACGTGTGTGTGCCATGCGGAAACACCCAGCCGTAGAAATCCGGGGAGATCTGGCCGTCGTAGATCACGTCGCAGCGGTCGGCCCGGAACTTGTCGGGATCGGGCGCTTCGGGCGATTCCACGATCTCGTGATAGGCGAAGACGTAGGGCGGTTTGCGCTTGGGGCCAAAGACGGTCCGGCGCACGGCGGAATTCGCGCCATCCGCGCCGATTACGCTGCGCGCCGTGATGTGGCGCATTTCGCCGGCTCTGCTGGCGTCCGCGACGCCGACGGTCACCGTGCCGTCGCGATTTCGCTCCAGCGTCTTGAAGGTTCCGGTGAGTTGTACCGCGCCGGCCTCGACCGCGCGGGCGCGCAGGAAGGGGTCGAACAGGTCGCGGTCGACCATACCGACATACCCGATATCGCCAATGTCCATCGCAACGTTGTAACCGCTCGGCGCGATGATCCGAGCCGAATGAACCTTTGCTGTCAATTGCTCCATCGGTAGATTGAAGTCGCGGATCGCCCGGGTGGGAATGGCGCCGCCGCAAGGCTTGATCCGCCCGTCGCGGTCGATCATCAGCACGGAGTGGCCCTCGACGGCGAGGGCCTGCGCGGCGGTTGCGCCCGCCGGTCCGCCACCCACCACAACGACGTCGAAGAAATTGCGGTTGTCCATTGTCTTACTCCGCTGCGGCGAGGGGGAGGGGCATATCGGTGTCATGGGTGCCGGCGCGCGGGCGTTTGCGGCCGATCCTGAGTGCGAGCACGGCCGCGTTCAGGAAGAGGATCGCCTCTCCGCCAAAGACGAGCGTGAAGGAAAGTGCCGTATCGCCGCTCACGGTGCGGGCGACATCCAGGGCGACCGTGCCGAGAACGCCGCCCAGCCCGAAGGCGATCGCCTGTGCCGCGCCCCAAACGCCCATGCGAATGCCCTCGCGTTTTGGGCCGCCGGCGCCCGCCAGCGCCATCATTGTGCCGATGGCGGCGACGGCGAATGCGCCATTGGCCGCACCCAGCAGAAAGATGTTGGTCTTCAACGGCCAGGCCGGCGCGGCGGCCGATCCGAGCGCAAGGGCGGCGAGCGCCGCAGCCGAGCCCAGGCAGCCGGAGACGATGAAGATCTTCAGGATCTGCGGGCGCCGGCGCGCAAGCAGCGACCCGGCGATGCCAACCAGCGCCATGCCGACGAAGACCCCCGCATGCTGCACGCCGGAGAGTTTCGTGGTCTCGCCCGGTGTCATCGCGAACAGCAGCCCGCCGAAGGGCTCGAGAATGAGGTCCTGGGTGCTGTAGGCGAGCATCGACACGAAGACGAACACCGAGAAAACGCGCGCCTCGCCGTCGTGCCAGGTCTCGGCGAGACTGCTGCGAAAGCTGCGCATCGAGAGGCCAGGCGTATCGGCTTTGGCCGTGGCGGCTCCCTGCGAAAGCGGGACCGCGGTTCGTTCCAGCTGCCAGAGCGCGAGTGCGGCAATCCCGAAAACGGTTGCGCCGGTCGCCGCCGTCACCAGGACGAGACGCGTGTGGGAGTAGGGGTCGAGCACGCTGCCCGTCACGATGGCGGTGATCACGATGCCGGCAATCATCATCATCCAGACGATGGTCGCCGCCGCCGGCCGCCGCTCGGGTGCGGTGCGGCTTGCAAGAAGCGCCAGCAGCGAGGTGCCGCAGGCGCCGATGCCGACCCCGATCAGGGCATAGCAGACAAGTGCTGCCGCAAGCCCGTAGGCAAACCGGATTTCAAACAGGAAGGTGGTGGCCGCAGCACCCGTGCCGGAGACCGCCAGCAAGGCGAGGCCGCCGAGGATCCAGCCGGTGCGCGAGCCGCCCACGTCAGAGCCGTGTCCCCACAACGGCCGCGCGATCTGGATCGCATAATGCAGGCCGACCAGAAGACCGGGAATGACGGCGGCGATGGCGAGTTCGACGACCATGACGCGGTTGAGGGTCGACGTCGTGAGCACGACGACCGCGCCGAGCGCGGCCTGCACGAGTCCGAGACGCGCGATTGCAATCCATCCAAGCCCGACCGGCGTCATCCGATCCTCCGTCAGATCCAGTGTTGAGCGGCCCGTCAGGCAGAGACGAGCCCGCGCAGCGCGAAGGCCGCGATCACCATTCCCGTTACATAAAGGCCGACGCCGATGGCGCTGTACCAGACAGCGCGGGCGATCGGATCCTTCAGGAAACGTGCCATGCAGACAAGCTGCACGAGCGTCAGACCCGCGATTGCGGCGCCAAAGAAAGGACGGCCCCAGATCAGGAGCGCGACAATGACCGCCACCTGGGCAACCGCCATGGTGATACAGGCCAATTTCGCCGCAGCCTGTGGGCCGTAGCGGGCCGGCAGCGAGCGGATTCCCATCTGCCGGTCCCCCTCGATTGCCTTGAAATCATTGAGCGTCATGATGCCATGCGCGCCAAGGCCGTAAAGCAGGGCGATCAGCCCGGTGCGCCAGTCCGGCAGGCCGTTTGTCGTGGCGGCGACGGCCGTAAGCCAGGGCAGCGTTTCATAGGACAGGCCGACCGCCGCGTTTCCCTGCCAGCCGTCCTGCTTCAGCCGCAAGGGCGGCATGCTGTAGATCCAGGCGAAGAGGATGCCGATCACGGCCGCCACGAACACCCACATCCCGAGAAGGGCCGCAAGCGCCAGCGACAGGAGGGATCCGGTGATGGCCACCCAAAGCCCCCAGCGTCCGGGCATGCGCCCGGAGGGAATGACGCGGTGCGGTTCGTTGATCGCATCGACATGGCGGTCATACCAGTCGTTCACCGCCTGGCTCGTGCCGCAGATCATAGGACCGGCAAGCAGGATGCCGCCGGTGACATAGGCCCAGCGGCTGCCCAGATCGGCGCCGCTGGCGATCATTCCGCAGCCATAGGCCCACATCGGCGGAAACCAGGTGATCGGCTTCAAAAGCTCAAGCACCGCGGCCGGTGTGGGCCATGTCGCCGCGCGCTGGCCGGTTTTTGAATAGGATCGTGCAACCATGCAAAAATGCTAGGCTGGACACATGGTGTTGTCAATCTTAATTGACACTCCGTCAAGCGGAGTTGACAGATCCCCGGCTGCCGCCGCCGAAGTCCTCGAGGCCGTGTCGGCGCAGCTTGATGTAAAGGCTTTGCCGGCTGAGGCCCAAAAGGTCGGCGGCCGAGGCGCGGTTGTTGTCGGTCTGGCGCAGGGCGGCCTCGATGCACATCTTTTCGATGACGTCGACGGCCTCCCGGATCAACTCCTTGAGGGGCACGCGGCCGATCAATTCGGAGAAATCGGCGCCGTCGGGCGCCAGGCCAGCCGCCGACATGCCAAGGGCCGGTTCCCGCCTGGCTGCGCCGCCGATCAGCAGGCAGACGCTTTCGTGGCCTCCGTGCGAAAATTGCCCGGCGGATACGGTAACCGATTTGACTCCGCCCAGGTCATCGCGGATGACGGTTGCGAACTGGCGCACCGACCCCTCGTCGCGAACCTTCGCGAGCAGCACGTTGAGATCCACCGCCGAGCCGCCGAGCCAGTTGTTGAGGTTGCGACCGATCAGCCGTTCCTTGTTGAGAAGACCGACCATGTCGAGGAAAGACTCGTTCAGGTTCTCGATCGTGCCCTTCAACCCGATTGTGACGAGGCTTTCCGGCAGCGTTTCGAACACGTCTGTCGCGTCGCGGTGGCCCGAGGACCCGTCCTCATTCGCGCCAGGAGGAGGCGACAGGCGCAGGAACAGGTTGTTGCGCCCGTTTTCGCGAAACGGCTCGAGAGCAACCGACTGCTCGATATCGACCTCCGCCAGACGCGCGACCGTCGCCCTGGGCGTGCCGCTGTGCTGCGCCTCGCTCATCAGTTCGCCGAGCATGTCGCGCTGACCGGTTTCGAACAGGGAAATGATGTTTTCGCCGATCAGTTTGCCGACGGGTCGCAACAGGGCGCGGGAGGCCGCGAGATTGGCATCGACGATCTTTCGATCGGTTCCGTCGACGATCAGGATTGGCTGACCGAGTTTTTGAAAGATTGTGCGGTACCGTGTCTCGGCATCGCGGATCTTGCGGTACTCGCGTTCGAGTTCCAGTTGGGCGTTGAGCAACTGGTTCTGAATCGACGCGATCTTGCGCAGGTCTTCGCCGAGCGCCACCCAGCAGTCGAGACCGTCCACCGCCACAAGCCGGTAATCGACCGGAAGATCGGGCATATTGGCAGCCGGGCCGGGATGGTTGACCTGACGCCGGCGGGTGGGCGATGCACCTTGAATGTCAGCCAGAAGAGAATCGATCTTTTCCGCCGATTCGACCGTGACCGTGTCCCGCCACTTGCTTCCGATCCAGGCTTCGATGTCGTAGCCGGCAAGCGTGCCGTCTGCATAGGCGATGTCGACGACTGTCCCGTCCCGTGAAATCAGAAGTGAAAGGTCCGACCCGAGAGAGGCAAGCTGGGCCGTTGTTTCAACGCTCACATTGTCGAAACGGGGCACGTCGGCCTTGAAGAGGCGGGGTGTGGATCGGATGTTTTTGATTTGCATGGCGGAGTCACGGCCGTGTGTCTTGTGGGGCGTGCCGCATATCCGGGAGAGCCAGATCAGCCCGGAGTTCACGCAGGTGAATGTCGGCGATCTGTAGTGCGACATGAATGCTGTCGCAAACGTAGTCCACTCCAAGGCGAACGAGCCATGCGGGATTTTGTCCCGCTGCATGGCCGCCTGAAATGATGGCGGGTCGCGTTGATGCAGGGATTCTTTCGACAGCCTTCACACAGTCACCGGCAATTGAGGCAAGCGCAGCGTTTGTCCAAGAGAAACAAACGATATCGACTTGTGCCTTGTCTAACCTTTTTTCAAGAAAATCAATTGATTCAACCCGAATGAGTTCGGTTTCCCACCCAAGCGTCCTCAACAGTTCCTCCAGAATGCACACGCCAAATGTGTGGCTTTCTTGCGAGGGGATCAGAAGTAGACATCTGCCATTCATCGTTTCCGGGCGCATTGCGCGTTCCTGTTGGCAGATTCGGCGCATCACGCATTGCAGTCGGCCCATCGCGATGGTCACGTCCAGAAAGGATGTCGCATCGTCGCTCCAGTCGTCGCCGATCTCGCGGGCCACGGCCTCCAGGGTCCCGAGTCTTTCCGGGGTCGACAATGCGCTTTTCGCGATCAGGGTGAATGCCGCATCGGCGGCAGCGGAGGATGTGGGGTCGCAAATGCGGGTTTTGATCCGCTTCGCCAGTTCGCGGGCCGGATGGGACGCAGGTCGTGAGCTCGATGAATGACGGGCGGCAACCTCGCCAAGGACCCGCTGTGCCATGCCGTGGAACTCGCGTGTCGTGGTCGTCACCGGCGGCAGGCCGATGCTGACCATGGCGTGGTTTGCACGCTCGTCGAGCGCTCCGCGCCTTTCTAGTGCCGCTCCGTGCATGGTTCCAGACCGGTCCGTTTCTTGGCCCTTCAAGTGCCTGATGCGTTTCGGGTCGCGGCGCGAAGGAGCCGCAAGACGTCGCAGCACTGTTGGGAACCTGGTCCAATTGGCGGTCCGCCGTCCGCTGATCCATCGCTCGAACTGGCGGTATGTGGGTGGATTTTTTCCACTGGCGATACAATGTCACACTTTATTTTTTGTGTAAACGAAACATAACGTCAACAAAAGTTGACACTCCTGCGAGGTCGAGTCTACAGTTTCAGTACAGATCCTGAGGGAGGCGGGAATTGACACGCGACACAGATATAAAAGCGCCGGACGGTTTCAGGGGTCAGCAGGGATCCAAGGTGCCTGCCGCGCTCTATACCGAGGCTCAGCGGGTACGTCGCGATGCCTCCCCCTGGACACTGGTTCAAGGGTTGCTGGCGCCGGTGCAATTTCTGGTCTGCCTCGTGAGCATCGCGCTGATCGCGCGCTTCCTGATCACCGGTGAAGGTCTGGTCGCGGCCAATATCTCGATCATCGTCAAGACACTCACGCTTTACACGATCATGATCACCGGCGCGATCTGGGAGAAGGAGGTCTTTGGCCAGTACCTCTTTGCTCCGGCCTTTTTCTGGGAAGACGTTGTCTCCTTCGCCGTCCTCGCCCTGCATACTGTCTATCTCCTGGCCTATTTCCAGTCGCTGCTCGCACCGTCCGCCCTGATGGCACTGGCGCTGGCCGCCTATGCGACCTACGCGGTCAATGCGGCCCAGTTTCTCTGGAAGTTGCGCCAGGCCCGCCGTCAGGCCCCGGCACATGGCGCCGCCGGCCAGGCGGGCGCGACCCCGGCAACGCCCTTTGCGGGAGGTGCCGCATGAGCCCGCTCGACCATCTTCCCGAGGCGGCCCGCACGGGCGCGGATTGCGCCACGCAGGCCGCACCGCTGCGCCAGCGCGGTCAGCATGAGGTGTTCTGCGGCCTGACCTCTATTATCTGGCTGCATCGCAAGGTGCAGGATGCCTTCTTCCTGATCGTTGGCTCGCGCACCTGCGCGCATCTGATGCAGTCGGCAGCCGGCGTGATGATCTTCGCCGAGCCGCGGTTTGCCACGGCGATCATTGATGAGCGCGATCTCGCCGGCATGGCCGATCTCAACGAGGAGCTCGACCGCGTGGTCGATCGTCTTTTGACCCGCCGTCCGGACATCAAGATGCTGGTTCTCGTTGGCTCCTGTCCCTCCGAGGTGATCAAGCTCGATCTTCCGCGCGCCGCAGGTCGGCTGAACAGACTGCATGCACCTGAAACGCGGGTGATCAGCTATTCGGGCAGCGGGATCGAGACGACCTTCACGCAGGGAGAGGACAACTTTCTCGCCGCCCTTGCCGCCGAATTGCCGAGCGCGTCCGTGGATGCCGCTTCGTCCCTGATGGTGGTCGGAACGCTGGCCGATGTGGTGGAGGACCAGTTCCGGCGTCTGTTCGAGGCGCTCGGCATTCGCGATGTGGCCTTCCTGCCGTCGCGCAAGGGATCGGACCTTCCGGAAATCGGACCAAACACGCGTTTGTTGCTGGCTCAGCCCTGGCTCGGCGCCGCGACCAAGGCGCTGGAATCCCGGGGTGCAACGCTGATCGGTGCGCCGTTCCCGCTCGGGGAGGAGGGCACGACGGCATGGCTCAAGGCGGCTGCGGATCAATTCGATGTTGCCGCGGATCTTTTCGAGACTGTGACGCGGCCCGGACGTGAGCGGGCGCGCGCTGCACTTGCGCATTGCCGCGATGACCTGAGTGGCCGCAGCGTCTTCTTCTTCCCCGATTCCCAGATGGAACCCGCCCTTGCCCGTTTCCTGCATGTGGAAACGGGTGCGCGCATCCTCGAGGTGGGCACGCCCTATCTCCACCGGACCCACATGAATGCGGATCTCGCACAGCTCCCCTCGGACCTTGTCTTGAGCGAGGGCCAGGATGTCGATCTGCAGATCGAGCGCTGCCGTGAGGCCAACCCGGACCTGATCGTCTGCGGCATGGGGCTTGGCAATCCGTTCGAGGCGGAAGGGCGGACCACCAAGTGGTCGATCGAACTCGTCTTCGCCCCCATCCAGGGCTACGAGCAGGCTGGAGATCTTGCCGAGCTTTTCGCCCGGCCCCTGCGTCGGCGCGCGGCACTCAAGGTGGAGATCTAGACGATGCAGCTGGCCGTTTGGACATATGAGGGACCACCGCACGTCGGGGCGATGCGCATTGCCGCGTCTATGAGCGGCCTGCACTATGTGCTGCACGCGCCCCAGGGTGACACCTATGCCGATTTGCTGTTCACGATGATCGAGCGGCGCAAGTCGCGGCCGCCGGTGACCTACACCACGTTTCAGGCCCGCGATCTCGGCAAGGATACGGCCGAGGTTTTCAGGACAGCCTGCGAGCATGCCGTGGAACGCTTCCAGCCCCAGGCAATTCTGGTGGGCGCATCCTGCACGGCAGAGCTGATCCAGGACGATCCCGCCGGGCTCGCCAAGGCGCTTGGCCTGTCGATCCCGGTGATCCCGCTGGAACTGCCGTCCTATCAGAAGAAGGAAAACTGGGGCGCGGCCGAAACATTCTACCGGCTGGTACGCGGATTTTGCGGCGGTGTCAGCCAGCCGGATCGCGCAGACCGGGCCCGCAAGACCTGCAACATTCTGGGCTCCACGGCGCTCGGGTTTCGCAACCGCGACGATATCCGCGAAGTGAAGGGCATTCTCGACGCGCTGGGCGTGCCGGTGAATGTGATCGCGCCGCTGGGCGCGACGCCTGCCGACATCGCGCGTCTGCCCGAGGCGGATTTCAACGTGGTGCTCTATCCCGAGATCGCCGACACTGCAGCGCGCTGGCTGGAACGCACCTTCAAGCAGCCGCGCAGCACCACGGTTCCCATCGGCGCAACGGCCACACGCGATTTCGTGCGCGAGATCGCGGCCCTTGCCGGGGTCGATGCCGAGCCGGCCCTAGAGGAGCTGGGGGAGCGGTTGTCGTGGTACGCGCGCTCCATCGATTCCAACTATCTGACCGGCAAGCGGGTCTTTATTTTTGGCGATGCCACCCATGCGGTTGCGGCCGCAAGGGTGTGCCGCGATGAATTGGGCTTCAAGGTGTGCGGACTTGGCACATACGCGCGCGAGTTTGCCCGCGACGTGCGTGCCGCAGCCGCCGATCACGGGATCGAGGCGCTGATCACCGATGATCACCTGGAGGTGGAAGACGCCATCGTTGCGGCGCAGCCCGAACTGGTGCTCGGCACGCAGATGGAGCGCCATGTCGCAAAGCGGCTGCGGCTGCCCTGCGCGGTGATTTCCTCGCCTGTCCACGTCCAGGATTTTCCGGCGCGCTACTCGCCGCAGATGGGATTCGAGGGCGCAAACGTCATCTTCGACAGTTGGGTCCATCCGCTGATGATGGGGCTGGAAGAGCATCTGCTCGGCATGTTCCGTGAGGATTTCGAGTTCAACGACACCGCCGAGGCATCTCATCTGGCTGCCCTTGGCGGCACGGCGGATCGGGCGGTGGAGGCGGACACGCCCCGCGCAAACGCTACGATGCAGAGCGAAATTCATGCGCCGGCGGCAGAAGCATTGCCGGCCGGTTGGACCAATGATGCGGAAAAGGAGCTTCGCAAGATCCCGTTTTTCGTCCGCGGCAAGGCAAGGCGCAATACCGAGCGTTTTGCCGCCGAACGCGGAGTGGCGCCTATAACAGTAGAGACCCTGTACGATGCCAAAGCGTATTTCGGCCGATAGCCGCAGGTCGGGCGCGGTGCTGTCGCAGACACCCGTCCGCATCGCGATCGTGACGCTCGACAGTCATATGGCGAGTGCCGTCGACCGCGCGCGCGACATCCTGAAGACGGAACTGCCGGGCCTCACGCTGTCGCTTCATGCGGTCGCCGAATGGGGGACCGACGCCTCTGCGCCCGAGCGCTGCCGCGCCGATATTGCGCGTGCAGACATCGTCATCGCCAGCATGATGTTCCTGGAGGAACACATCAAGGTGGTCGAACCCTGGCTTCAGGACCGTCGGGAGGCCTGCGACGCTGTTGTTGGATGCCTGTCGGCTGCCGAAATCGTCAAGAAGACGCGGATCGGCGAGTTCCGCATGGACAAGCCCACTGGCGGGGCGCTGGGGTTTTTGAAGCGCTTGCGCGGCCGGTCCGGCAAGAGCGGCTCGGCGAGCCGGGGCCAGATGAAGATGCTGCGCCAGTTGCCGAAGATCCTGAAGTTCATTCCCGGCAAGGCGCAGGATTTGCGGGCCTATTTTCTGACCCTGCAGTATCTGCTCGCCGGATCGGACGAAAACATCGTCAACTTGGTGCGCTATCTCATCTCGCGTTATGCGGCGGGCGAGCGGGCTCACTTGCGGACGCTCGTGACGCCGGAAGCGCCGGTCCACTATCCCGATGTCGGTCTTTACCATCCGGATCTGGCCGGACGGATCACGGATCGGGTCGAGAATTTCCGCAAGGCGGCGCATTTCGATCCGAAGAACGGCACCGTCGGCGTGCTCGTGATGCGCTCCTATCTTCTGGCTGACAATGCCGATCACTACGACGCGGTGATCGCCGCGCTGGGCGCGAAGGGCCTGAACGTCATCACCGCCTTCGCCAGCGGCCTCGATGCGCGGCCAGCGATCGACAGTTTTTTCGTCAGGGACGGAAAGACCTGCGTGGACTGCGTCGTCTCGCTCACCGGGTTCTCGCTGGTGGGCGGCCCGGCCTACAATGATTCAAAGGCGGCGGAAGAAGCGCTCGCCGTGCTGAATGTGCCTTACCTCTCCGCCTTCGCGACGGAGTTTCAAAGCCTCCAGCAGTGGGGGCGCGGGGAGCAGGGGCTGACGCCGGTCGAAACCACCATCATGGTTGCGCTTCCCGAAATCGACGGAGCGACCGGTCCGATCCTCTTCGGTGGCCGCACCGATGGCTCGGGACCTTGCGAGGGCTGCGCACGTCATTGCGATTTCGGCGTTGCGGTCAACGGTCGCGACATGCACGCCTGCCCCGAGCGGTCTGAGATGCTGGCCGCGCGCATCGAGCGGATCGTTGCGATGCGACGCCGTCCCAAGGAAGAGCGCAAGCTCGCCATCGTCCTCTACAATTTTCCGCCGAATGGTGGAGCGACCGGCACGGCCGCCTATCTCGGTGTGTTTCGTTCGCTGTTCAATACGCTCACCGCCCTCAAGGCCGACGGCTACGCCGTCGAGATGCCTGAAGATGCCGACGCGCTTCGCACCGCCCTGCTTGAAGGCAATGCCGAGCGCCATGGCACCGACGCGAACGTGCACGACCGCGTCTCCGCCGATACGCATGTGCGGCGCGAGCCCTGGCTTGCCGAAATCGAGGCGCAATGGGGCCCGGCGCCGGGCCGCCAGCAAAGCGACGGCGCCAACATCCTGGTGCTTGGCAAGGCCTTCGGCAACGTTCTGGTCGGAATCCAGCCCGCCTTCGGCTACGAGGGCGATCCGATGCGGCTGCTGTTTGAAAGCGGTTTCGCGCCGACCCATGCCTTCGCCGCCTTCTATCGCTATCTGCGCGAGGATTTCGGCGCGAACGCCGTGCTGCATTTCGGAACCCACGGCGCGCTTGAGTTCATGCCCGGCAAACAATCGGGCCTTTCCGCGGATTGCTGGCCCGACCGCCTGATCGGCGATCTGCCGAACATCTATCTCTATGCCGCGAACAACCCGTCTGAGGGCGCGATCGCCCGTCGCCGGTCCGCCGCGACGCTGGTCAGCTACATGACCCCGCCGATCGCCGAGGCCGGTCTCTACAAGGGATTGGCCGACCTGAAGAGCGCGATCGACCGCTGGCGCGGCCTGCCGCCCGAGGCGACGAAGGAACGGACCGGCCTCGCCGAGACGATCCGCCAGCAGGCCGAGGCTCTCGACCTGATCACCGCAGACACAGACTGGGGGCCGACGGGCGACGGCGCGGTTCCCGCGCTTGCGGACCGGCTGCGCGAGTTCGAGTTGTCGCTCATCCCGCACGGCCTGCATGTCGTTGGCGAGATACCCGATGAGGCGGAGCGCGCGGATCTCCTGCGTGCGGTGAACTCCGCCGCCGGCGACGCGTCGCTGTCCGAGACCGAGCTACTGGAGGTCCTGGAGACCCCCGCGTCCGCAAAGCCGGGCAAGGCGTCCTCCGAAGCAGCTGGCCGGCTGCGTCGTCTCGATGCCGACCTGATGCGCGAGACTGAACTGCCAGCGCTGATGGCCGCGCTCGACGGACGCTACATCCGCCCGGTCAGCGGCGGCGACATCCTGCGCTCGCCCGACATCGTGCCGACCGGCCGCAATCTTCACGGGTTCGACCCCTTCCGTCTGCCAAGCGCTTTTGCACTGCGCGACGGCGCCGAACAGGCGGACAAGCTGCTGGCGCGCTATGTCGCCGACAACGGACGCCTTCCGCGCCGCGTTGCCATGGTGCTTTGGGGCACCGACAACCTGAAGTCGGAAGGCGCGCCGATTGCCCAGGCGCTGGCGCTGATCGGCGCGAAGCCCCGCTTCGACAGCTTTGGCCGTCTGGCCGGCGCCGATCTGGTGCCGCTTGAGGAACTGGGCCGTGCACGGGTCGATGTGGTGATGACGCTCTCTGGCATCTTTCGCGATCTGCTGCCACTGCAGACCCGGCTTCTGGCCGACGCCAGCCTCAAAGCGGCGATGGCCGACGAGCCGGACACGGCCAACCCGATCCGCGCACAGGCCGTGTCCCACGCCGAGACCCATGGCGTGCCGCTTGAAGAGGCCGCGCTCAGGGTGTTTTCCAACGCGGCCGGCGCCTATGGCTCCAACGTGAACCTCTTGATCGACAGCGGTGCCTGGGAGGATGCGGAGGAAATCGGCGCGACCTACACCAGCCGCAAGAGCTTCGCCTATGGCGCCGACGGCAAGCCGGTTCAGCGCAGCGAACTGCTTGGCGAGATCCTGAAAGGGGTCGAGGCGGCCTATCAGAACATTGAATCGGTCGAGCTCGGCATCACGGCCATCGACCATTATTTCGATACGCTCGGCGGTATCAGCTCCGCGGTGCGAACCTCCGGCGGCGGGTCGATCCCGGTCTACGTCGGCGATCAGACCACCGGCACCGGCAAGGTGCGTACGCTGGAAGAGCAGGTCGCGCTGGAGACCCGCACCCGGATGCTCAATCCGAAGTGGTACGAGGGCCTGCTCAAGCATGGCTACGAAGGCGTTCGCCAGATCGAAAGCCATGTCACCAACACGCTGGGCTGGTCGGCGACGACGGGCCAGGTGTCGCCCTGGGTTTACAAGCACCTCAGCGAAACCTTCGTCCTGGATGCGGACATGCGCCGCAGGCTGGCGGAGCTCAATCCCAAGGCCAGCGTCAAGCTTGCCAACCGGCTGATCGAGGCCGGGGAGCGGGAATTCTGGGAGCCCGACGACGAGACCTGGGCGGCGCTGCGCGCGGCCGGGGAAGAACTGGAAGACCGGCTCGAGGGCCTGACAGTGGAGTTCGCGGCATGAACCTATACACCCATCCCAAGACAGCGGAACGCGAGGCACGGGCGCTCAGGAAGGCGGCCGGGCAGGGCGAGGACGGTGAGGGAAGCGTCCAGGTTCATCTGGATCCTTCGCTGGAAATCGAGGGCGCGAAGGTCTTCGCGATCTACGGCAAGGGGGGCATCGGCAAATCGACGACCTCTTCGAACCTGTCCGCCGCCTTTTCCATGCTCGGCAAGCGGGTCCTGCAGATCGGCTGCGATCCCAAGCATGATTCCACCTTCACGCTGACCAAGTCGCTGATCCCGACTGTGATCGACATTCTGGAAGGCGTCGATTTCCACACCGAGGAATTGCGCGCGGAAGATTTCGTCTTCGAAGGCTTCAACGGCGTGCAATGCGTCGAGGCGGGCGGACCGCCGGCCGGCACCGGCTGCGGCGGTTATGTCGTCGGGCAAACGGTCAAGCTGTTGAAGGAGCATCATCTTCTGGAAGACACCGATGTCGTGCTTTTCGACGTTTTGGGGGATGTCGTCTGCGGCGGCTTTGCCTCGCCGCTTCAGCATGCGGAACGCGCGCTGGTCGTTGCCGCGAATGACTTCGACAGCATCTTCGCGATGAACCGCATCGTGGCGGCGATCAAGGCGAAGTCCAAGAATTACGACGTCCGCCTTGGCGGGGTGATCGCCAACCGCTCGCGCGAAACCGACCAGATCGATCGTTTCAACGATGCCATCGGCCTCAAGCGACTGGCGCATATCGCCGATTCCGACGCGGTGCGGATCAGCCGGCTGAAGAAATGCACGCTTTTTGAGATGGAAGAAACGCCGGAAGTGAAGGCGATCCAGCAGGAATACATGAAGCTTGCCGAATACCTGTGGAGCGGGTCGGACGTGTTGGACGCCAACCCGATGAAGGATCGCGAGATCTTTGACTTTCTCGGCTTCGAATAAGGATTGCGCGCGATGACACAGGCACTGTCCGATGCAAGCTATGTCCGGCGCCGTGGCGAATTGCAGGTCTATTTCGACCGCACAGCGGTGGATGCCTGGAAGAAGTTTGCCAGCGATGAGCCCCTGGGGCGCATTCGCGCCACCGTGCGCGCCGGCCGCGATCGCATGCGGGCAACCCTGCTTTCCGGCCTTCCGGACGATCTCGCTGGCTGGCGGGTTCTCGATGCGGGATGCGGGGCGGGGCATTTGTCGTTGGAGCTCGCGCGGCGCGGCGCCGAGGTCGTCGGCATCGATCTTTCGCCGGAAATGGTTCGCTTTGCGCAAGGCCAGGCGCAGGCCGCCGGCCTCTCGGATCGTGTCCGTTTCGAGGCCGGGGACATGTTGAGCGATGCGCATGGGCGTTTCGATGCGGTGGTGGCGATGGACTCCCTCATTCACTACCGCAGCGAAGACATCGTGACAGCCGTATCGCGGCTCGCCGACCACACCGACAACAAGATCCTCTTCACGCTTGCGCCGCGCACACCCTTGCTTGCGGCAATGCACACGGTCGGCCGGCTGTTTCCGCGCGGGGACCGGGCGCCATCCATCGAGCCGGCGTCGCCGACGCGCATGACACGGCTTCTGGGATCGGACGCCAGACTGGATGGCTGGCGCGCCGCGCAAGGCACGCGCGTTTCCAGCGGGTTCTACATTTCCCAGGCGATGGAGGTCGCACGCTCATGACCATCGGCAGCCGGGCAATGGGGCGTATGATCGGATTCTGGCAGCGATTGGGCACGCGGTTCTTGCCGTTCGCCGATGCCGCGTCGCCGGATTTGCCGCTCGGCCGGCTGCTGCGGCTGTCGTTGTTTCAGGTTTCTGTCGGCATGGCGGCGGTTCTGCTGACCGGCACGCTCAACCGGGTGATGATCCTGGAGCTGGGCGTTCCCACCAGCCTCGTGGCGCTGATGGTCGCCATTCCCGTGCTTGCAGCGCCGTTTCGCGTCCTCATGGGCCACCGCTCGGACACATATGTGTCCGCGCTCGGCTGGCGCAGGGTGCCGTTTATCTGGCTCGGCACTTTGATGCAGTTTGGCGGTCTTGCCTTCATGCCCTTCGCGCTGCTGCTGCTTCAGTCGCAAACGCTGGGTCCGCAGTGGGCCGGGCCGGTGGCTGCGGCCTTCGCCTTCCTGCTGACCGGCATCGGCATGCATATGGCCCAAACGGCAGGTCTGGCGCTGGCGACCGACCTTGCAGCGGAAAAGACCCGCCCGCGCGTCGTCGCCCTCGTCTACGTCATGCTGCTCGTCGGCATGGTGCTCGCATCAATTGCCTTCGGTCTGCTGCTCTCCGACTTTTCCGCGATGCGCCTCATCCAGGTGGTGCAGGGTGCCGCGGTCATGACCGTGCTGATCAATGTGGTCGCACTTTGGAAGCAGGAGCCGCGCCGTCCGCAGGCCACGCGCGCGGGACGGGAGGTGCAGGGCTTCAAGGAGGCCATCGCGGCCTATCGGCAAAACCCCCATATGGCCCGGTTCCTGATCGGAGTGGGTCTCGGATCGGCGGCCTTCAGCATGCAGGACGTGCTGCTTGAGCCCTACGGTGGCGAAATCCTTGGCCTCAGCGTCAGCCAGACAACGCTTCTCACCGCCGTCTGGGCGGGCGGAACGCTGGCCGGTTTCGCGCTTGCCGGGCGTTTGTTGCTCCGGGGCATGAACATGCACCGCATGGCGGCCTGTGGCGCGTTGATCGGCGTTTTCGCTTTTGCAGCGGTGATTTTCTCCGGCCCCGTCGGCTCTGCCACGCTGTTTCGCATCGGGACGCTGGCCATCGGCTTCGGCGGCGGCCTGTTTGCCGTGGGCACCATGCTGGCGGCAATGGATCTGGCGGACCAGACCGACGCGGGCTTCGCCATCGGGGCTTTCAGCGCGGTGCAGGCCACCGCCATCGGCCTTGGCCTTGCGGTTGGCGGCGTCACCCGTGACGTGGTCAACATGCTGGCGCTGGAGGGAAGCTTCGGGGCGGCTCTTACCACGGCGTCGACGGGCTACAATGTCGTCTACAACATAGAAATCGTACTTCTTTTCATGAGTTTGGCCGTTCTCGGGCCGCTTGCGGGCAAGCGGTTTGCGGGCGGGCGCGATGGGCTCAGGCAGTTCGGGTTGGCCGATCTTCCAGGATGAGCCGGAAATGACAAAGGGAGGTCCGTCATGGAAACCGGATCAATTGTTGGTAGCATCGATGTCGCTCAAGTCACGCTCTATGCGTTCTGGGTCTTTTTCGCGAGCCTGATCTGGTACATCCGCAAGGAAGACCGGCGCGAGGGCTATCCGCTGGAAGACGACGTCTCGGGCGCTTACAACAAGGACCCGTGGCTGTTTCTGGCCCAGCCAAAGACATTCGTCCTGCCGCATGGCAATGGCACCGTCTCCTTTCCCAACAACGACCGCGACGCGCGTCCGATCGCTGCAGAGCGCACGGCCCGGTTTCCCGGTGCACCGCTCCAGCCTACCGGCGACCCGATGCTTGGCGGAGTCGGACCCGGATCGTGGGCCCAGCGCGCGGACCGGCCCGACCAGACGCATGAGGGCACGGCGAAGATCGTTCCCATGCGGGTCGCCACCGATTATTCCGTTGCCGTCGGGGACCGGGATCCGCGCGGCATGCGGGTGTTCGGCTGCGACAAGGCGATGGCCGGCACGGTGACCGACATCTGGGTCGATCGCTCGGAACAGATGATCCGTTATCTCGAGGTCGAAATCGGGACGGATGACGCCAAGCGAACCGTTCTGCTTCCCATGACCTTCTGTGTCTACAAGGAGGCGCGCGGCGCCGTGAAGGTGGTTTATGTGCATGCGATCACCTCGGAGCAGTTCGGCCATGTTCCCGGTCTGGCAACCCCGGATCAGGTGACGCTTCTGGAGGAGGAGAAGGTCGTGGCCTATTATGGCGGCGGTCAGCTCTATGCAACGCCCCAACGCGCGGAGCCGCTGGTATGAGCGGCCAGGACAAGTCTCCGGAGCACGACTTCGAGCCCGTTCCCGGTCTTCCGGAGGATCTGCCAGAGGGTGAATTCATCCTGTGGCAGGGTCGCCCCGAAATGCGCCATGTGGCGCGGCGTGTCCTCAAGACGCGCTGGATCGCGGCCTATTTTCTCGCGATCGTCGGCTGGGCGCTGGTGGCGGGATATTATGACGGTCGTCCCCTTGGCTACGTGCTGTTTTCCGCAGGTGCCCTGACGACGATGGCCGCCATCGTCCTGATCCTCGCCGAGGGGTTCGCCTGGGCGATCAACCGCACGACGCTCTACACGATCACCAACGCCCGGGTGGTGTTGCGGATCGGCGTCGCGCTGTCGGTCACGTTCAACCTGCCTTACGCCGAAATCGTCGAGGCGAGCGTGGACAGGCGCTCGGATGGAAGTGGAACGATCGCGCTGAAGCTGAAACCCGATGTCCGGCTGTCCTGGCTGATCCTGTGGCCGCATGCGCGCGGATGGCGGTTCGCCCATCCCGAACCGGCGATGATTTGCCTTCCTGACGTCGTTTCGGTCGCCGGTTTGCTGGCGAAGGAACTGAAGACGCAGGTTGGTGGGTCCCTCGAGGCTTCGGCAGAGGCGGCCGTTGCCGCAGCGAACCGACCAACCCGCGCGGTTCGCGGCCTGCGCCAATCTGCATCCCTGACAGGTTAGGAGAGTGATGTGACCGTTTTCGCAAGACCCGAGGACATGCAGCCGCAAACGCCGAAGCAGGCCTCCTGGTCGGCATTTCCCCGGGTTCCGTTGTTTGGCGCCCTCGGGTTGGTTGCCTTTGTTTTTGCGGCGGTTATTTTCGGTCAGACGACGGAAATCGGAACGGTGCGCAATGAGATCGGAAAGCCTGTCGACATGCGCGACATTCTTCTCGCGGAACGCTCCGACGGCGCGATCATGGTCGTTGACGCAACGACACGGGCTGCGATCACGCGGCTTGAGCCGGGCCAGGGGGGCTTTGCCGCCGGCGCCTTGCCGGCACTGAAGCGCATCCGCCTCGTCGAGGAAGCTCCGCAGGATCTGCCCTACCGGGTGATCCGTTGGGACAGCGGCGCGGTTTCGGTCTCCGATACCGCGACGGGTGAACGCATTTATCTGAATGCCTTTGGATCCGACATCGTCGCCCAGTTCGTCGGATTTCTGGACAGGGGTGTTCAGGATAATACAGGGGAGAAATGACCATGGCGAAACTGTCCCTCTTGTCGCGCAAGCGCGTCGAGGTGCCCTGCACCGTGGAGATCAACAACACCTTCGATCAGCTCGGCGCGCATGTGCGCTTCGACAATGGCGCCGTGGTTCATCCGGGTGACGAGGTGATGGTGCATGGCGCGCCCGTCGCGGTGCCCTATGGCGAGTGCCAGAGCTTCCGCCGCACCGCGACGATCACCCGCGCCAGCCGGCTCGAGCGGGCCTGGACCCGCGCCACCGGCGATTTCGAATTCATGGAACTTTGCGAATTCTCCTTCTCCGAAAGGGCAACGCTATGAACACCCACGTCGCTCCGAAGACCGGAAACCCCGAAGCGGTGCCTGTCAATGAATCGACCAAGGCGGCGCTTGAATCGACGATGCTCAACCCGCGGTTTTACACCACCGACTTCGAAGAGCTCGACCGCATCGACGTCAGCAGCGTGCGCGGAGAGTGGGACGTGCTGATCGCCGAGCTGAAATCCGATCCCAACAAGGGGCACTTCAAGCGCAACGCCGACTGGGACGATCTCGATATCGAGGGCTTGCCCGACGATCTGCGAAAGGAACTCGTCGATTTCCTCGTGAGCTCGCTCACGGCGGAGTTTTCAGGCTGTGTGCTCTACAAGGAAATGAAACGGCGCGGGTCGAACCCCGACATCTGCGAGCTCTTCGGCTATATGAGCCGCGACGAATCCCGCCATGCCGGCTTCATCAACGATGCCCTGAAGGAATTCGGCATTGGCGTGAACATGGGCTTTCTCGCAAAGGCGAAGAAATACACGTTCTTCAAGCCCAAGTTCATCTACTACGCGACCTACCTGTCGGAGAAGATCGGCTACGCCCGCTACATCACCATCTTCCGGCACCTCGAACAGCATCCCGAACGCCGCTTCCACCCGATCTTCAAGTGGTTCCGCGAGTGGTGCAACGACGAGTTCCGCCACGGCGAGGCCTTCTCGCTGTTGATGCGCAGCGACCCGAAGCTGCTCGCCGGGCGCAACAAATACTGGATCAAGTTCTTCCTGCTCGCCGTTTTCGCGACGATGTATGTGCGCGATCACGCTAGGCCCGCTTTCCACAAGGGCCTTGGCGTCGACATCGAGGACTACGACATGAAGGTGTTCCGCATTACCTCGGAAATCACCCGCCAGGTGTTCCCGCTGGTTCTCGATCTCGACAACCCGGCGCTGCTCAGGGGGTTCCGTCGACTGAACCGGATCAACACGCGCATGAACGCAGCCGTCGAGCGTGGCGGGATCCGCGGTACCATCGGCAAGGCGGTCTGGAGCACGGCGGCGGCCGTTGTCTTCGCCGGGGTGTACTTCATCCCCACCAAGTCCAATGAAATTCCGCGAGTCAGCCGGCTTGAGCCGGTCTGGTAGGGGAGAAGCGCTGTGCTCGATCTCGCGATAGCCGGCCTTGTGGCGATTTTTGTGTGGTGGCTTGCGACCGGTGTGGTCATGTTCGCCGCCTGGCAAAGCGATCGATGGCAGAAGTGGCTCATGGTGGGGTTCACCGGCGTGGCTCTCGCCGGTTGCGGGGGGCTTTACGCAAGTTCGGGCATGCAAAGCGTGACCGGTACCTATCTGGGGTTCGGCAGCGCGCTGGCGGTGTGGGCCTGGCTGGAAGCGACCTTCCTGTTCGGAATGATCACGGGCCCGCGTCATAGCCGCTGTCCCGGCGGGGCGCGGGGTCTGCGACGGTTCCGCCTTGCCTTTCTCGCCGTGCGCGATCACGAACTGGCCCTGCTGGCGGGAGGCGCGATCGTCACGCTTCTCGTTGCCGGCGGCGACAATCATGCTGGCCTGTGGACCTATCTCCTGCTTTGGGGAATGCGCCTGAGCGCCAAGCTCAACATCTTCATGGGTGCGCCGCGTGCCGCAAGCGTTCTCATCCCCAAGCGGCTGCGCTACCTGACGAGCTATTTTCGCACTGATCGCATCAGCTGGCTCCTGCCGGTCACGATCGTTCTCTCGATCTATCCGCTCTGGTCCCTGATGTCTCTTGCCCTGGGCGAAGCGGACACGCATCGTGCCGTTGCCTTTATGCTGCTCACGACCTTCATGGCGCTTGCCGTCCTTGAGCACATCTTTCTGGTGCTGCCCGTCTCCGACGAGCAGCTTTGGCTGTGGGCCACGCGGGACCGCGCCGCGTCAGGCTCCTGTGACACCATCGACCTCAACTGCGGCGATGGTCGCAGTCCGACCCATTCGACACCTGCCCGACCCGCCCCCGGCGAGACGCGCGCGCAAATCACAACACACAAGCGGGGGACCACCTCATGGACATGAAGACCTATTTCGCGCAGGCGCTGGACGGACTGCGCGATGCAGGCAACTATCGCGTGTTCGCCGACCTGGAGCGCATGGCGGGGGAGTTTCCGCGCGCGGTGCGCTATCGCGACGACGGCAGTCAGCATGATGTGACCGTGTGGTGTTCAAATGATTATCTGGGCATGGGCCAGCACCCGTCGGTGACGGCCGCCATGAAGGACGCCATTGATCGTTGCGGCGCCGGGGCTGGCGGGACGCGAAACATCTCCGGCACGAACCACTATCATGTTGCGCTCGAAGCGGAACTCGCCGAGCTGCATGGCAAGCAAGCCGCACTCATCTTCACATCCGGCTATGTGTCCAACTGGGCGGCGCTCGGGACGCTCGCCGCGCGCATTCCCGGATGCATCGTGTTTTCCGATGCGCTCAACCACGCCTCGATGATCGAGGGCATTCGCCACTCGCGGGCCGAAAAGTGTGTCTGGAAGCACAACTCGCCGGAAGATCTCGATCGCCTTCTCTCGCGTGCCGATCCGGCCAGGCCGAAACTCGTTGCCTTTGAAAGCGTCTATTCGATGGACGGGGACATCGCCCCGATCGCGGAGATCTGTGAGGTCGCCGAAAAGCACGGTGCGATGACCTATCTGGATGAGGTGCATGGCGTTGGTCTCTACGGGCCGCGCGGCGGCGGCGTGGCCGAACGCGAAGGCCTGATGGACCGCCTTACGGTAATCGAGGGTACGCTGGGCAAGGCCTTCGGCGTCATGGGCGGCTATATTGCGGCCGACCGCGATCTTTGCGATTTCGTTCGCTCTTTCGCCTCGGGCTTCATCTTTACCACCGCACTGCCGCCGGCGCTTGCGGCAGGCGCCACCGCTTCGATCCGGCACCTGAAAACAAGCGGCGAGGAGCGCCGACTTCAGGCGGATCGCGTGGCACAGTTGCGGGCAAGACTCGACCGAAACGGGATTCCGCATATGCCGAACCCGAGCCATATCGTTCCGGTCATGGTCGGCAATGCCGCGAAGTGCAAATGGCTTTCGGACTTGCTCCTCGACGGTTACGGGATCTACGTTCAGCCGATCAATTATCCGACCGTTCCGGAAGGGACGGAACGGCTACGTTTCACGCCGTCGCCGCTGCACAGCGACGACGACATCGATCATCTGGTGCGTGCGCTGAATGACCTTTGGTCCCAATGCGCCCTGTCGCGCGCGGTGGCATGACGACATCCCGCGGCCGGGCGGATGCGCGACCGCTGACAAGGGGTGGGCGCGCCTGGTGCGACCGGCCGCTGCCCTGGAGAGTGCGATGACCGCATCGACCGACATCATCATTCCCGCGATCGCGGGGGACGGGTCCCTGTTCCCGATCGAGAAACTGCAGGCGCACCGCGAGGCGGTCTTTCATCTGGCGATATCGGTGTTCGTGTTCGACGGGACCCATCTGCTGATCCAGCAGCGGGCGGAATCGAAATACCATTGCGGCGGCCTGTGGGCGAACACCTGCTGCTCGCATCCCAACTGGAACGAGACGGTCGAGGCCTGCGCCTCGCGCCGGATCGGCGAGGAACTCGGGATCTCGGTGCCGCTGGAGCGGCGCCGCACCGTGGAATACTCCGCCGATGTCGGCGGCGGGCTGCACGAACACGAGCGGGTCGCGATGTTTGTCGCCAGTGTCGATCGCGCGACGCTCGCGCTCGACGCCAATCCGGATGAGGTGATGGCCACCCGCTGGGTCACGCCCGCCGGGCTTTGCATCGAAATGCGCGCTCATCCCGAGCGTTTCACTCCCTGGTTCAAGCTCTATGTCGAGCGCTATCCGGATCTTGCAATCTGACGCTGACCGGACACGCCAAGGTATTATCCATCCTTACATTCACCTGCCAACGAACCGGCGGAATTTTCGGGACGCCCGATCCGGCGGTCGCCCGTGCCGTGTCGCAGGGAGCTGTCGGCCCTGCACCGGAATGAGGCGTGTCGCGGAGTCCGCGATTGTTGGCGGACGCGATTTTTCCGGGGGCAAAAAAGAACGCCGGGCGCTGGGCCCGGCGTTCGGTTTCTTGGTGGGGAAGGCGCGCCCGACCGGCGCGCGTTTGCGTTTTTACCGGGCCCTTTTCTACTGGACCGCGACCTTCACGCCATCACCCCTTGTCGGTTCTGGCAATACGGGTGCCAGGCTTGAGGTTGTCTCCGGTTCCGGCGCCGGCTCCAGGGTCAGCGTTTCGCCCGGAACATAGGTGCTGTAGTCCGGCACGCCGGTCTGGGTCTTTCTCGACAGCGCGTCGACGTAGTCCTCGATCATCGAGACGCCGTAGAGGGGCTTCTGCACACCGTTGTGGCAGGTTGCGCAGCTGACCTTGTAGACATCGCCGGCCGGCCCCTTGCGGCTGTCCGGGAATATGGGCGTCAGACCGACCAGATAGTCGTTGTTGAGGGCCCGCGACATGCGGATCCCGTGCCAGGCCGTCACCCGCTGCGGCGGGCTCTGGTCCCAGTCGTTGAAGGCGCGCGAGTTGTGGCAAGTCGTGCAGTTGGCGCCCAGGCTTTCAGACATGTGCATCATCAGCGACCAGGTGTTTTCCGTTTCCTTGGTGCCGGCCGGATTGGTTCCGGTCGGCAGAGCGGTGTTGGAATGGACGCGGATGGTCTTGTCGTCGAGGAGATAGTCCTCCAGGGCGTTTTGCGGCAGCGAGGACCCGCCGCCGAACTTCGCGACGACATTCTGCCCGGCCCGGTATCCGGCCATGCCGGGTGCGGGTTCCGGCGAGGTGTCGCGCGACCAGACATTGGCCGGGATCGCCTGTCCGCGGTGGCAGGTGTAGCAGGTCACGCCGACCTGTTGCACATGCGGCGTCCAGTCCTCGTTGATCGCCTGCGTCATCTGGATCATTCGCCTTGAGACGACCTTTTGATAGACGTCGTCGGTGGCGAAATTCTCGGCATTGTGACAGTAAGTGCAACCTTCTTCTGGGGCGACCCACTCGGTGATCGCCGCCATGAACTGGTTGAACTGGTCATCGGACAGGTGACCGAGAACCTGGACGTTCTCGTAGACGTCACCGGCCCGATCGCCTTCAGGATCGGCTTCCCAGGGGGCGGGCGGGACGACATTCGCCGCCTTGAGTGCCGCCTCGCTTTCCCGGTCCCTGGATTTGTACATGCCGGTTCCGCGATAGCCGATCTGCTCGGTGTCGACCGGGGGAAGATCCCAGTCCGTGCCGACGAAGCTCGCCACGGCAAGCAAGGCGCCTGCTCCAGCGGCCATAGGTAGCCAGAGGTTCATTGTCCGCCTCCTGTCATTGCCGGGTCGACAACGCCCGGATAGATGTCGGGGAGCGGCGCGACGATGCCGTGCTTGATGCCCCAAAGGTACCAGTTGTCGACGACCGTGCCGGTCAGCAGGATGCCGATTCCGCCGGTCAGCGGGGTCAGGACGGCGAACCACCAGGCCCAGCGGTGAACGGATTCCATCGTGGCGTTGAAGCCCATGGTCCAGCGCCAGAAGAGCGCGGCGCGCTCCGAGGCCGTTCCACGGTCGCTGATCTGCTCAAGCTCGCGCTCGCCGCCATAGCGGGTGACCGCCAGAATGGTCGCACCATGCATGGCGAACAGCAGGACCGAGCCATAGAGGAAGACGATCGAGAGGCAGTGGAACGGGTTGTAGTAGAGGTTGCCGTAACGGATCGAGAAGGACGCGGTCCAGTCGAGATGCGGAAAGATGCCGAAGGGGACGGCTTCCGCCCAGCTGCCCATCAGCACCGGCCGGATGAAGCCGAGCACCAGGAACAGCCAGATTGCCGCCGCGAAGGCCCAGCACACATGGGTGCCCATCTCAAGCTGGCGCGCCCTGCGGTACATGCGCACCCACCACAACAGGACGGACGTCGTGAGGAAGAAGCCGGCGATGATCCACCAGCCGCCTTCGCTGAGTGGGGGAATGATCTTCAGGCCGTATTTTGCAGGGGGCGGCTCGAGCGCCAGCCAGAACAGCTGGCGGACGAACTGGACCGGATCCCAGCCCACGGATGCCCACATGTTCAGGCCGATGATGAGAAAGGCGATGGCGCCGCAGGCGATCGAGACGGTTCCGAGAAACCCCAGGTAGATCGGCCCGATCTGCGCGTTGCCGAGGAGACCGGCCAGCCAGAGGTGGAAGGGCCTGCCGCTGCGGGGACTGTCCCCGGCAGGCAGCGGAATGCCTTCCTCAAGCGGGCCGCGCACCTGCGTCAGCGTAAAGATGTTTTGATACTGAGACATGGCGTGTTCCTCAGCTCCAGAAGGGAAGGTTGAGCCACCAGCTCCACCACTGCGGCCAGCCCTGGTTCCAGAACGGTCCGCTGATGACGATGCAAACGGCGCTCCAGAAACCGGCGTTCAGCGCCAGCACCAGACCAAGCCGGTGAATGCCGAGGGTGCCGATCGAATAGCCGATGGTGTCGCGGAAGAAGGTGTCCTCGTATTCCGGCGTCTTCATCTCTGCGCGTTTGGACGGGTCGGTCCGGTCGCGGCCGGGATTGGCGGCGGACAGGATCAGGCCACCGTGCAGAGACAGCGCAAGGGTCGTGGTGAAGAAGAATGTCACCGCGATCATGTGGGCCGGATTGTAATGGAAGTGCAGATACTGGTAGCCGACGTTCGACACCCAGTCGAGGTGTGAGAAAATCCCGTAGGGAAAGCCATGGCCCCAGGCGCCGAGGAGCAGGGGACGGAAAACCACCAGCGTCACATAGGCAAAGATGGCGAAACCGAAGGCGAAGGGCACGTGATAGCCGATGCCGAGCTTGCGGCAGATCTCGACTTCGCGCAGGGCCCAGGAGACGAAGGACCCGATGGCGCAGACCGTGATGATCTGCCAGAGGCCGCCCTCCTTGAGCGGCGCCAGCGCCAGACCGTAGCTGAGGTCCGGTGGCGCGATCGAAATGCGCCAGATGTTCCAGGTCGGGCCGATTGCGGCGCCGTAAACGACGAGCGCCGTGCCCGTAATGATGAAAAAGAGACCGACAACTCCGAAAAAACCGACGTAAAACGGCCCGACCCAAAAGTCGAACAGATCGCCGCCGATGAGGGTGCCGCCGCGCACGCGGTATTTGCGTTCGAAACTGAGCAACGCCATCGTCGTTCCTCCTGCTTGGTTTGATCCGTGCCAGCGGATAGCCCAGTGGATGTCAGGGAATTTCGGCGGCGGGCGGCGCGGTTTTCGCCGGTGTCGCCCGCCACCTTGTCGTAAGCGCGTTATCCGATCATTCGCACCGGCTCCACGCCATCCGTGACGGATTGTTCAATCGAGCTGGTCGTCGTGGACGAACCTTCCAGCCAGTTGAATCGATCCGTGCTGAGCAGGATGAAGTGGATGAGAATGGCCAGCGAGAACAGGAAGACGGCCAGTCCGACCATCACGCGACGCGGGTCGAACAGATACCAGATTCTCCACATAGCTTTTCTCCTATGCGAGGACGGGAAGGAGCGCGGAGACGGTTTCTGTCACGCCGTCAAGCGCGGCATAACCGTCGGGTCCGGGGATCCACGGGCGCCAAAGCCAGACCAGGATATGCGCGACGATCGCAACCGCCGTGAATCCCAAGAAGCCTTGGATGAAGTACTTGTGGATCTCCTGAGCTTCGCTCTCGGTAAGACCCGAAAGTGAGACGTTGTCAGGGCTAGCCATGAACGTCACCTCCTAGTCATGTAAGCCACGAAACCCCCGCGGCTGGGGTGCCAGGGCGGGCGCAGACCCGCTTCAGGCGATTGCCGGTTTTGGACGCCGGCAGGTGAGTGCTTACGCGATGAACGCGTAGCCAACCGCGGCATGCGCTGCGGATCTTGCCTCTGCGAAAACGCCTTCGCGGAGATGAGGGGTGGATGCCGGCCGCGACGCGAACAGACGCAGGGTCCGCTTTGCGATGCCGGCTCCGACACACAGGAAAAAAGCGAGGGCGACGAGCGCCTTGTATTCGAGCCGATCCCAGGGATCGGTCAGGCCCGAACCGTCGCAGCGGCGCTGGGTTCTCGTGATCATGCTCTTGCTCCTCCACTGGCGCGCCCGAAAGATGCCGGCGCGCGATGGGTTTCCGGCTAAATGGCCGGTTCGACGTCGCGCGGCGCTTTGGCGCCAGGCAAATGCTTCTGGTCAACGGTTTCCGCACCGGCAGCGCGCGCGGCCGCCTCGGCCATGTCGCGCAGTCGCTTTGCGGCTGAAATTCGAATGAGAACGGGTTCCGCCTCGACAAGGGCATCGAGGGTGGCGCGCGCGTCGTCGGTCCACGCCATCTCGCCTGCACGGCGGACCGGTGTCGGATCGACGGCGTCGAGCTCGCTCGACAGGGGCAGGATGTTGAACAGCGCGTCGAACAGCGCATTGCACACTTCCTGGATGACCCAGGTCGCGCCGGAATAGCCCATCACCGGCGTGCCGGTGTGCCGGCGGATGATCGCGCCGGGGAAAGAGACCGGGATGTAGATCGCCTTCGCTCCGGCTTCCGCCAGATACATGCGTTCGTTGTACGAGCCGAACATGACCAGCGGCGGCGTCGTGCGGATCTTCTCGCGGATGGCGGCATTGTCGGTCTTGGCACCGGCGCGCCGCTGCACGGAAAACACGCAGGGCAGGCCCATTTCGTCTTCCAGGAAATTGCGGATGCCGCGCTCGTAGGTCTCGCCCGCGACAACCGCGAAACTGGCCGTGCCGAAGAAGTCCTGGGTGACGGAACGCCACAGATCCCACATCGGCTTCAGCGTCGTGTGTTTCTCGCGTTCGATGAACGGATAGGGGTCGAGGCCGAGCATTTCGCCCAGCGTTTCCAGGAAGGCGGTTGTCGAATGGATGCCGATCGGCGCCTGCAGGTAGGGTCGGTCCAGCGCCTCGCACAGCAGACGCCCGAACTCGCGGTACATGCAGATGTTGACCTCGGCCTCTGTCAGGCGGCTGACGTCGGCCAGATGGCTGCCGAGCGGGAAGGTCATGCTGACCTCCGCGCCGATGCCCTCGACAAGGCGGACCACTTCGGCGAGATCCGATGGCTGATTGAAGGTGCCGTAGATCGGCCCGATGATGTTGACCTTGGGCTTGTCGCCGTCCTGGCGCGCCTTGGGCGGGCGCACACGGCCCTTTTTGGGGCCATATTCGGTCCACAGCCATTTCAGGGCACGGTCGGCGCTTTGCCACTGGTCCTCGTCGATGGTGCGCGGCAGGAAGCGCTGGACATTGCTTCCTTCGGGCGTGACGCCGCCGCCGATCATTTCGGCGATGGATCCGGTGACGACGACGGCGGGAAGATCGGGGTCGAGCACGCTGCGCGCGCGTTTCATCGCGCCTTCCGTGCCGTGCTGGCCAAGCTCGTCCTCACCCAGACCGGTGACGACGATGGGCAGCTCATGCGGCGGCAGCGCATCCGTGTAGTGCAGCACCGAGGTGACGGGCAGGTTCTCGCAGCCGACGGGACCGTCGATGATCACCTGCAGGCCCTTGATCGCGGTGAAGGCGTAGACGGAGCCCCAGTAGCCTCCGGCACGGTCGTGGTCGAGGATTAGCATCCCACTGCCTCCCCGGCGTCGACGGCGTTTTTGGACACGCGGGACTTGGCCGCGAACTTCTTGCGAAACGCCGGGCGCTCCACCGGCGTGTCGCGCCAGATGCCGGCGGTGTCGCCGGTGCCCACACCTTCGAAGAAGGCGGACATGCGGTCGAACCGCGGTTTGTTGGCAATCGCCGCATTGATCACCTGGGCGAGCGAGCCCGCACCCGCCGGGCCCATCAGCGGGCGGGCGGAAATCAGGTTTGTGAAATAGAGCGACGGAACCGAGGCTTCCTTGGCGGCCTGCACCACCGGCGTCGTGCCGATCACGAGATCCGGCTGGAATTCACGGAAGGCGGCAAGGTCCTGTTCCAGCGACGCCCGGTACTGGACCTCCACGCCCTGGGCCTCGAGCCATTGCGCGTCGGCCGCCGACCAGGGGGTCTTGGGGCAGGCGGTGCCCACGTAACGCAGGTCCGCACCCGATTCCACCAGCAGGCGGGCGACGATCAGCTCCGAGCCCTCATAGCCCGAAAGCGTGATGCGCCCGTTGATCCGGTTTTCCTCAAGCGCGCCGGCAATGGCGCCGCGCATGGCGTTGCGCACGCCGTCCCGGGCGTCTGGCGCGACGTTCAGCGTGTCGGCAATCGCCGACAGCCACGCGTCGGTGCCATCCAGCCCGACGGGAGCCGAGCCGACGACCGGGCGGCCCGCTTCCTGGAATTCGCGCACCGAGGCGGTGTAGAAGGGATGGATCGCGGCTACGACATCGCCGTCGAGCGCGGCATAGAGCTCGCGCCACTCGCGCACCGGAACGACCGGACCGGCGGCAAGGCCCATCGGGGCGAGCATGCGGCCGATGATCACCGGATCGGCGGGAAACACCTCGCCGAGCAGCGTCACTGTGGGGCGGTCTTCCACCCCGGCGCGCGGGGCCTGGACGGGACCGGAGAGGACCTCCTGCCGGGCGTATTTCAGCATCGCGGCGGAGAGCACGTCCTTGGCTTCCGCATGTGTCGGAATGCCGAAGCCCGGAACGTCGATGCCGACGATGCGCACGCCGTCGATTTCCTTCGGCAGCATCTGCAAGGGAACGCCGGAGGCGGTCGGCACGCACAGGCTGGTGACGATGACGGCGTCATAGTCTTCCGGCTTCGCAACCTCGCGCACCGCGTCGCGGATGTCCTCGTAGAGCTTGCCCGTCACCAGCGTTTCCGAGGAGAAGGGAACATAGCCGACCGAGCGTTTGGCACCGTAGAAATGCGAGGTGAAGGTCAGGCCGTAGACGCAGCAGGCGGAGCCGGAAAGGAGTGTCGCCACGCGGCGCATGCGCAGGCCCACACGCAGCGAGCCGAAGGCCGGACACATCGATTGCGGCTGGTCGTGCGGCCCCTTGGGGTAGTCGCGCTCGTAGCGGTCGAGCGTTTCGGACTTGCCCGCGGCCCGCGCGGCAGCCTTCATCGTGTCCGCGCCGGCATGACAGCCCAGGCCGTCGGTTTCGGCGATGGGAGCGCCTGGAGGCTCTGTCGTGTGGATGTCGTCGCTCATGGCCGCCTCACACCGTGTCGTAGATGACTTCGAGGGACCGCTTGTCGAGCGTCGACGCGGCGCACATGTCTTCCACGCTGGCCGGCTGGAGCGTGAAGTCTCCGCCGGTCTGTTCCGTATCGAAGAGGGCGATCAGATCGTCTTGCGACAGGGGGGCCGGCTGTACCGGCGGCGCGCTGTGCAGGTTGTCGGCGAGTTCCTGAAAGAGCGGTCCCCATTCGCCATCGGGATGGCCGATGATCTGGTAGTTCGCGCTCTTTCGGCGGATGTCTTCGTGCTGGGGAACCGAGGCGAGCACCGGGATGCCGACGCGTTCGGCAAAGGCATGCGCCTCGCCGGTGCCGTCGTCCTTGTTGACCACCATGCCGGCCAGGCCGACGTTGCCGCCAAGCTTGCGGAAATACTCCACCGCCGAGCAGACATTGTTGGCGACATAGAGCGACTGGAGATCGTTCGAGCCGACGACGACCACCTTCTGGCACATGTCGCGGGCGATCGGCAGGCCGAAGCCGCCGCACACCACGTCACCCAGGAAGTCGAGCAGGACATAGTCGAAGTCCCAGTCGTGAAAACCGAGTTTTTCCAGCGTCTCGAAGCCGTGAATGATGCCGCGTCCGCCGCAGCCGCGACCGACCTCCGGTCCGCCGAGCTCCATCGCGAAGACGCCGTCGCGCTTGAAGCAGACGTCGCCGATGGAGACTTCCTCGCCGGCTTCCTTCTTCTGGGAGGCGGTCGCAATGATCGTCGGGCAGGCGCGTCCGCCGAACAGCAGAGATGTCGTGTCGCTCTTGGGGTCGCAGCCGATCAGCAGCACCTTCTTGCCGAGTTGTGCCAGCATGTAGGAGAGGTTGGCGAGCGTGAAGCTCTTGCCGATCCCGCCCTTGCCGTAGATGGCGATGATCTGGGTGTCCTTGGTCGCCTCGCTGACCGGCAGCGGCGCCGGTTCCTGGGCGGCTTCCGCGCGAAGACGGGCGTCGTAGGTTTCGTTGCTGCTCGGATCGGCGTCGATCCTCGGCTCCATGCCTTCGGTCATCCGTTCCTCCTCCAGTCGAGAATCATTTTGGTGCAATGCGGGTCTCCGAATGCCGTTGCATAGGCTTTCGGCGCATCGCCTGCGTCGGCGCGGTGGCTGATCAGCCCGCCAAGCGACAGCCGTCCGCTGTCGACAAGGCCCATCACGGCTGTCAGGTCCGCCGGGGTAAATTCCGCGGCGATGAAAAGCCGGGCCTCGCGCATGAAGGCCGGCGGAAACGAGAAGCTGAGCGGCGCGGCGTAGAAGCCGGCCAGCGTGATCGTGCCGCCCTTGGAGAGGCGGGCGACAAGCGTGTCGAGGATCGTCGGGTCGCCGCTCACATCCATGATCGTGCTGTAGTCCGTGCGCGCGTCGTCCGCGCCATCGACCACCTCGACGGCTTCCGCCGTGTCGCGGCGTGCGGGATTGCGCTCCCATACCCGCGGTGCGGGATGTCCAAGGGCAATGGCGATGCGGGCGATGAGCCGGCCAAGCACGCCGAAGCCGACGATCAGCTCCGGCGGCGTCGCGTCGCGAAGGGTGAGCGCGTGATAGGCGGTTGCCGCGAGCGACAGCAGCACCGCGTCCTCGCCGAGCGATTCGGAGACGCGGATGGCGCGCGATCCGGGAAGGACCACGCGCGCCGCCGTCGCGCCGAACAGGCCGCGTGCGCCGTTGTAGCAATTGGCGCCGGGGACGAAGACCGTTTCATCTTGCGAAAAGCCGCTATCGGCACCGGCCGAAACCACCCGGCCAACCGACTCGTATCCCGGCACCAGCGGATACCCCATGCCGGGGAAGGGGGGCATCGTGCCGTCGAAGAACAGCTTCTCGGTGCCTGTGCTGATGCCGCTCCAGGAGACGTCAACGGCGATATCGTTCTCTTTCATGGGCGTCAGTTCGACGTCCTGAAGGCCGATGTCGTGCGGTCTGGTGAGCACAATCGCCGAGGTGAACATGTATCGCATTGGCCTGATCGAGATTGGGTCGTCAGGCTCTGCCTCCCTGAGTGTCATATTAAAACGACAAATATTAGTGTCAATTATTATTTACACTTATTTGCGAACTGTCAGGCTTGCTAGACATGCGCAACCAGCAGGCCGGCAAACAGCGGCATGCTGGTGCGTCGTTCCCGGATTCTGGAAAAGCCGGCTTGTTTGAGAAGGTCGCTCAGATGCTCGGGCGTCCGGCAGTGACCGGACCGCATCGCGAGAAAGTAGAATTCGAAATAGGCCGCCGCGAACCGTCGGTCGTCGTCGGTGCCGGCCATGGGTTCGGCGATCAGCAGCGTGTCCTGCGGTGTCATTGCGGCGCGAATGGCGCGCAGCAGGGAGAGAACCGCCGCATCCTCATGGTCGCACAGCACCCGCACGAGGCTCAGGCAGTCGGCGCCTGACGGAATCGGATTGTCGAAGAAGCTTCCGCCGAAGCAGCGCGTTCGTTCGCCCACGCCGCGCTCGCGCATTGCGGTTTCCGCCCGCACCGCAACCGCGGGAAGATCGAACAGCATCAGCTCCAGGTGGGGATTGGGTCTTGCGACCGAGGCAAGAAAGGTTCCGTCACCGCCGCCGATGTCGAGGAGCGTGCGGTGGCGGGAAAAGTCGTAGGCCCTCAGCACCTCGGTTGCGATCAGGTCCTGGCTGAGATGCATGAGATCGGAGTAGGCGGCGGCTGTTTGAGTGTCGACGCCTGCGCCGTCCTGCCGGCCGGCATAGGCCCAGAAGCTGGAGGTTTCGGTCTCGGTGGCGGAGCGCAGCAACGCCAGCGGGTCCGCCAGATCCCGGTAGACCATGGCATGATGGCGGATCATCGCGGCGATGCCGGGATTGCCGGCCACCACCGCACCCAGATCGTCAAGCCACCAGGTGCCGTCCTCAAGCTGTGTAACCAGCTTGAGGCCGCGTGCGGCGATCAGCAGGCGTGACAGGGCCGCGACAGGAAGGTCGATGGTGCGGGCGAGTGCCTCGGCGCTCTGGCCATCGTCTCTCAACGCTGACAGAAGTCCGGAGTCCAGACTGGCGAACAGGACCTGGGAGTAGAGAAAGCCGGCGTTGATGCGAAACAGGTCGCGCGCGTTACGCCGTGCGATCCATCTCAGTCCGGGAAGACTTGCCACCCGGTTTTGGAAGCTGGCGCTGGCGATCAACCGGTTGCGCCAGCCGCGCAGGCGCGCGGCGAACGATCGGGACGCGTGGGGTGAGCGGGGGTGTGTCGCGGGTGCTGCGGCGTCCATACGATCATGCCGCCGGTTCAAGCGGCGACGACATGGGCGAGGTTCTTCGGCACCAGCCGCTTCGCCTCTCCGAGGATCAGGTTCTTGAGGCCGTCCGATCCGGGGCAGTCGGGCACCGCATCAACGGCCGAATGGACCAGATCCTGCAGCTTCATCACGGTGCCGGACACTCCGTCGGCAAGAGCGGCATTCGGACGTCCGTTGGCAAGATCCTGACCGCAGGGCTTGCCGATCTCGGCCTCTTCCGCAGCGATGTCGCGCAGGTCGTCGGCGGTCTGGTAAGCCGCGCCGAGCGCTTCTCCGACCTGCATCCAGGGCTGGGGGTCGGCTCCGGCCGAAATCGCGCCCGCGGCGGTCGCGCCGGTGAACAGCGCCGTCGTCTTGGCGCGGTGATAATCGCCGAGCGGGATCTCGGTTTCGCTTTCCCACGCCTGACCGGCAACGATGCCATGCGGCGAGCCGACGGCGCGGGCGATCGTTGCCGTGAGCGGTGCCAGCAGATGCGGGCTCAACGCGCATTCGCGCGCGAGCGTCTCGAACGCCAGCACGATAAGTGCGTCGCCGCTCAGCAGCGACAGCGGTTCGCCATGCACCACATGGGTTGCCGGCTTGCCGCGCCGCAGGGCGGCGTTGTCGAAGCAGGGAAGGTCGTCGTGCACCAGCGAGGCGCAATGCAGCAGTTCGATGGCCGCTGCTGCCGCATCCGTCGCCGCCGGGTTCGGATCGCCGCAAGCGCCCGCGACGGCAAGGCACAGGCGCGGGCGCACGCGCGCTCCGCCGGGAAAGACAGAATAGCGCAGCGCGGCCATCAGCTTCGGCGGTTGCCCGGTTGAGGTGGCAAAGGCGATGGCCTTTTCCAGTCCTCGTTCGATGCGCTTGTGAATGTCCATCAACCCGCCTCCCGAAAGTCAATTTACAACGACAAACTTAAGTGTCAAATTAGATTGACACAAAATGAGGTGATGTCAATGCACGCGAATTGCCAATGACCGCCGCAGTGTGCCGCGAGCGTGTTGTCATTGTGGGGGCGGGGATTGCCGGGCTGTCGGCCGCGGTTTCGCTGGCGTCCGCCGGCCATGACGTTCATGTCGTGGAACGCGCCGCAGCGCCCGGCGGCAAGATGCGCCAGGTCGAGGTCGGCGGAACCCGGATCGATGCCGGGCCGACCGTCTTCACGATGAAATGGGCTTTCGACCGCCTGCTGGACCGCGCCGGCACGACGCTGGAGGACGAGGTCGGTCTGACCCGCGCCGGCACGCTTGCGCGCCATGGCTGGGGAGACGGCAGCCGCCTGGATCTTTTCGCCGATCCGGATGCGAGCGCGGCTGCAATCGAGGATTTCGCCGGTGCGCAAGAGGCCGGTGGCTACCGCCGCTTTTGCAAGGACAGTGCCGCCGTCTACGCGACGTTAAAGGATACCTATATTGCGGCTGAACGCCCGGACCCTGTCACGCTTGCCCGCCGCGTGGGGATGGGCAACTTGTCGCAAATGCTCGCGCTCAAGCCGTTTTCCACCCTCTGGTCGGCCCTTGGCGACTATTTTCGCGATCCGCGCCTGCGCCAGTTGTTCGCCCGCTATGCGACCTATTGCGGGTCCTCGCCGTTTCAGGCGCCGGCGACCCTTATGCTCGTCGCCCATGTCGAGCAGGACGGTGTCTGGCTGATCGACAGCGGCATGCATGCCCTGGCGCGCGCGCTTGCAGACGTTGCGAAGCGACATGGCGCACGGATCGACTATGGCCGTGTGGTGACGCGGATCGAGGTGGACGGCAGCGGCGTTGCGGCGGTGCATCTGGCCGACAAGGAAAGGATTCCTGCCGACGCGGTGATCTTCAACGGTGACTATTCCGCGCTTGCCTCCGGCCTCGTTGCCGGAGTCCGGTTGCGCCAGGCGCCGGTGAAACCGGCGGAGCGGTCCCTGTCCGCGATCACCTGGGCGGTGAAGGCGAAGCTGCACGGATTTCCGCTGGCCCGCCACACGGTGCTTTTTTCCGACGCCTACAAGCGGGAGTTTGACGAGATCTTCCGAAAGGGGCGGGTTCCCGACGACCCCACCGTCTATCTCTGCGCACAGGGGCGCGACGACACTGGCGCCCGTGTTGCGGACACGGAGTCCGATCCGCGCGACGCGTTCCTGTGCCTGATCAACGCGCCGGCGCTTGGCGACCGGGCGCCCCACACGAGCAGCGAGATCGCGACATGTCTGGACGCAACCCTGACGCGGATGGCTCGCTGCGGCCTGTCCCTCGACAGCGCGACGATGGAGAGCGTGGCGACGACGCCGGCGGATTTCGAGCGGATGTTCCCGGGAACGGGGGGCGCGCTCTACGGCAGGGCATCGCACGGCTGGATGGCGTCGTTTCAGCGTCCGGGCGCGCGCACGCGAATCCCGGGACTTTATCTGGCCGGCGGCAGCGTTCATCCGGGGCCGGGGGTGCCGATGGCGTCGCTTTCCGGGCAACTGGCGGCGGCGAGCCTGGTCGCGGACCGCGGTTCGACGCGCCGGTTCCACCCGGCGGCTATCTCTGGTGGTACCTCGACGGACTGAGCGCGTGCGGGCGCCACGCGGTGACCGTGATCGCCTTCGTCGGATCTGTGTTTTCCCCCTATTACGCCTGGGCGGGACGGCGCGATCCGGAGAATCACGTCGCCGTCAATGTCGCGCTCTATTCCGCCGATCGTCCGCGCTGGGCGATGACGGAGCGCAACCGTACGGCCCTCGCTCGCTCATCGCTGTCGTTTCGGGTCGGTCCGAGCCACCTGCGGTGGGACGACGACGGCGGGCTGACACTCGACTTCGATGAGGTCGCATTACCGTTTCCGGGCGCGGGATGGCTGCCGGGTCGCATTCGCGGCACGATTCGTCTCGTGCCCAGGGTTGTGACGGGCACGGTCTTTGATGTTGACGACAGGGGCGCGCATCGCTGGTGGCCGATTGCGCCGGCCGCCGAAATCGACGTCGCCCTGGTGCAGGGAGGGCCGTCCTGGCGCGGCCATGGGTATCTCGACAGCAACTGGGGTGCCGAGCCGCTGGAAACCGGCTTTCGGCGCTGGGACTGGGCACGTGGACGCCTGGGCGACGGCCGCACCGCGATTCTCTACGATGCGTCCTGCCGCTCGGGGGCGCGGCGCGAACTGGCGCTCTGCATCGGATCAGACGGAGCGATCGAACGCCGTGCGTTGCCAGAGCCAAGGTCGCTTGGGCGCGGAACCTGGGGGGTGGAGCGCTATATGCACGCCGACGCGGACGGGGACCCCCGTCTTGTCCGCGCGCTGGAGGACGGGCCGTTCTACACCAGGGCCATCGTGGAAAGCCGGATCTGGGGCGAGCCGGTGACGGCGATGCACGAGACGTTTTCCGGAGATCGCTTCGCCCGCCCGCTCGTCAAGATGATGCTGCCGTTCCGCATGCCCCGTCGAAGCGGCCGGTCTTTGCGCCCGGCCGAGTGACGGCAGCTCAGTCGAGCGTTTTTTTCTTCCGCGCGTTTTCATCGTCGCGGGCCTTGCGGGCCTTCATGTCGCGCTTGAGACTGCGCAATTGCCAGACGCCGAAGGCCCCGACGGCAAGGGCGGTGAGCACAAGCTCCACCAGGCCGAGATAGTTGCCCATCTGTTCAGCTCCGCCCGCGCGCGGCTGACATCAGCGCGCGTTCCCGCCGCTCCGTGGTGGCGAGAAGGTCCAGCACCCGTCCGAACTTCTCGTCGAAGCCGCGCGGTTCCGGGACCGATTCCGGGCAACTGCACGCCTCGACCAGATGCAGCACGCTCTCGTGCGGCGCCAGGCCGAGCGCGTTTGCGGACGGGAACGGCGTCGCGGCCGCGAAAAGCAGCAGGCGAACCTTGGCGGCGCGGCTGGTGACCGCGCGCCGGGTGATGCTGTCATGTCCGTTTTCGGCAATCGCCCGCCCGATGTCGCGGTAGATCAGGCCGGCGCTGCGAATTGCCGGCCGGCAGTCGAGCGGCAGGCCGCCGATGCCGGCACGCGCGCGGGCATAATGCGCATCGGCCGCCGACAGAAGCCGCGCCACCACCCGCGCCAGGGCAGGCGAGGGGCGTGGATCGCGGATGAGGGTGTCCGCCGACAGGCCCTCTTCCGCCAGCCAGTCGCGCGGCAGATAGACCCGGCCGTTGCAGGCGTCCTCGCCGACATCGCGGGCGATGTTGGTGTATTGCATCGCGATCCCGAGATCGGCGGCGCGCGCCAGCACGTTGCGGTCGCGCACACCCATGATCAGCGTCATCATAAGCCCGACGGTCGAGGCGACGCGGGCGGCATAGGCGGCAAGCTCGTCGAGCGTGCGATAGACCCGTCCGTCCTCGTCCCAGGCAAATCCCTCGATCATCGCGTCCGGCAGGTTGCGCGGAATACGGTGCGCGGAGACAACGGAGGCAAAGGCCCGGTCGCACAGGTGATCCTGGGGCGCGCCGCGATAGATCGCGTCGAGGCGCCGCGTCAGCATGTCGGTGGCGCGCCCCGATGTGGAGCCGGCGTCGACCAGGTCGTCGGTGGAGCGGCAGAACGCATAAAGCGCCCGCGCCGGCAGCCGAACCCGTTGTGGCAGGAGCAGCGAGGCGGCGTGGAAGGACTTCGACCCGCATCTGATCGCTTTTTGACAGGCGACGTGCTCGGCCGCATCCAGGAGAATGGGTTCAGGCGAATTCACGGGCATGCGGCACCACCTTGTCGAGAATTTTCGCGGAAGCGACGACGCCGGGAAGGCCGGCTCCGGGGTGCGTGCCCGCGCCCACCAGATAAAGGCCGTCGACGGCTTCGCTTGCGTTGTGCGGACGAAACCACGCCAGTTGCGTCAGCCTGGGTTCCATCCCGAAGGCTGCCCCCTTGTGCGCCAGCAAGCGGGTTTGGAAATCGAGCGGGGTCATCACCCGCGAGGTGACGAGTGCGTCGCCCAGACCGGGCAGCATCGTGCGCTCCAGATGGGCCTCGATTCGGGCGCGGTAGGGCTCTGCCGCCTGGCGCCAGTCCGTCGCGCCGTCGAGGTTGGGAACCGGCGAGAGCACGTAGAAGGTGTCGCAGCCCTCCGGCGCCACGCTTGGATCGGTCGCGCTCGGGCGATGCAGGTAGAGGCTGAAGTCGTCGGCCAGGATCTTGCGGTCGAAGATATCGGCGAGAAGCCCGTCGTAGCGCGGCCCCATCATCACCGTGTGATGGCCGACCTCCGGATACTGCCGATCCGTTCCGAAGTACCAAACGAACAGGCTCATCGAATAGGCCATTCGTCCGAGCTTGCGGGTGCTCCAGCGTCCGCGCGCCGAGGCCGGCAAGAGCTTGCCATAGGTCCAGGCGGCATCCGCGTTGGAGACGACGATATCCGCCTCGATCTGCTCATCATCGGCAAGCCGCACGCCGTTGGCCCGGCCGTTGTCGACAAGGATTTGCGTCACATCGGCGTTCATGCGAAAGGCGACGCCCTGGCTTTCGGCGAGATCGGCCATGCCTCTGACCAACGCGCCGGTGCCGCCATTCGCGTAATGCACGCCATAGGTCTGCTCGAGGTAGGAGATCAGGCTCATCAGCGAGCTGGTGCGCATCGGGTTGCCGCCGATGAATAGCGGATGGAAGCTCAGCGCCATCCGCAGCTTGTCGTTGCGCACATGCTTTGAAACCAGTGCGTGCACGGATCTTTCGGCCCGGCGCAAGACGAGATCCGGCAAGGCCTTCGCCATGCTCGCGAGCGAGGGGAAGGGCCGGTCGACCATCTTCTCGAAGCCAATGTGAAAACAGGCCTTGCTCTCCTTCAGGAACGCATCGTAGCCGGCAAGGTCGGCGGGACTGAAGCGTTCCACCTCAGCACGCATGGCTGCCGTATCGCCGTAGCAGCGAAACGCGTCGCCGTCGTCGAAGCGGATCGTGTAGCAGGGCGTCAGCTCGCGCAGCGTCACATGATCGCTCATGCGCTGGCCGCAAAGCGTCCAGAGCTCCTCGAAAAGAAAGGGCGCGGTCAGGATCGTCGGTCCGGCATCGAAGGTGAAACCGTCCTGGCGAAACACGCTCGCCCGCCCGCCTGGCGCATCAAGCCGGTCGACGACCGTCACGCGATATCCGCGAACGCTCAGTCGGATCGCCGCCGCCAGACCGCCAACGCCGGCGCCGATCACGACGGCATGCGCCCGGCTGTCGTCACCTGTGATCGCTGGAACCGGAGTTGGGTGAATGGTCATCTTGTCCTGCCGGTGCAAACCGTTGAAGGGGTGGGGAGGGCGATCGGTCTAGGCACTGCGACGATCCTTGGATTCGGGCGAAGCCCTGCTGAAACAGCGTTCTTCGATGAGTGTCGCGATTTTGTCCGGCTCGGCCTCATGCAGCAGGTGTCCGCCGGTTGCGAAACGGATGCAGGTCGCGCTGCGTGCGCGAGCCGCTGCCCGCGTCGAGACAGATGCCGGAACCATGGGATCGTCGTCGGCGGCGATCAGGACCAGTTCGCGATCAAGCGAGGGCAGGGCAGCTTGAAGCGGCGCGAGATCCCAGTGCGCCATCATGCCGAGCGCGGCACGCACGTGTCTTCGGCTGGCGAACAGGCGCGCGTAGCATCTTGCGCCATCCGTGCCGATCTCCGAACCCGTTGCCCGTCGCAACATGGCATCGGTTCCCCCAAGGGTCGCCCGCCAGGCGAGCAGCCTTGGAGTAAGCGGATTGAGGAACAACACCCGCGCCAGCGGCTGAAACAGAGCATTGCCCTGGATCGGTTCAAGGGCGGCGTTCAGTCCGAAGATCTGCGCCGGCGCGACGCCGCCGAGTTGCGCCATGCGGATCAGCACGGCCGCGCCGGCGGAATGTCCGGCGGCGGCGAGCGGCATGATGTCGAGATGGCGCAGCAGACCGGAGATCGCGTCGGCCATGCCCCCGGGCGTCAGGGACTGCGTGTCGCGCGCTTCGGTGAAGCCGTGGCCGGGCAGATCGAAGGCGATCACGCGAAAGCGGGCAGCCAGCCGGGGCATGAGATCGCGGAAGGAGTGGGTCGAGGCTGCTGTGCCATGCACCAGAACGATGGCGGGTGCATGCGGATCGCCCATCTCCTGAATGTGCCAGAGGATGCGCCGGGTTCGCACGAACCGGCTGGCGTCGCTGTTTGGCCAGTCGTGGCCGTCGCGGCTCCAGTCGAGGTCCTGACTTTGTGTGAAGCCGGCCATTGTCGTCAGTCGCCCCGCATGTAGGTTGAGACGAGGCTCGATACGGAGGCGGCGTCGGCACGCGGCAGCGCCCGATAGTCCGCCTTCATCGTTTCGGCCAGCGTGCGCGCGCCGTCGCGCGAGCGCCGGCCAATGTCGATCACCAGTGTCTTGAAGCCAAGCATGGCGCCCTGTCTGGCAAGCCGGGCGGCTTCGTCCTGGGCGATGGCGCGATCCGCGCTGCCGTCGAGAGCGATGTTTCCGCGCCCGTCGGTGAAGAGAACGATCAGTGGCGTTTGCCCCTTGCGTCGGATCTGCACCGCCAGTTCGAGGCTGCGCCGCATTCCGTCGGCCAACGGCGTGGGACCGCCGCCGGGCAAGCCGGTGAGGCTGCGTTTAGCCCGCACCAGGGAGCGTGTCGGCTCCAGAAGGAGCTCCGCCTCACGTCCGCGAAAGGCGATCAGCGCGATCTGGTCGCGCCGCACGTAACAATCGGCGAGCAACAGTTCGATCGCCCCCTTCGCCTCGCCCAGCCGGTCGAAGGCGGTCGAGCCGGAGGCATCGACCGCGAAGATCGCCGTGGTTTCGGTCCGATGCCGACGGCGCAGGTAGCGGAAGTCGGAGGAGGCGACATGAATGGGGCGGGTCGTGCCGTCGCCCGTTGCCTCATGTGCTCTGCGTCTCAGGTGCTGCCAGGGAGCCGCCGCGCGCAGGGTCGCGGCAACATTCGGCCGCAGTCCGGCGGTCGACGGACGGCTGGTGACGCCGATCGTCCGGCCGCGCGCGCTGCCGTGTTGTTCCGCGCCGGATTTCCCCGCCCCGCCACCGGTCTTCAATGCATCCGCGCCGATGGCCAGCAGCGAAGGGTCGAGCTTTTGCGCGGCAAGAACCGCGATCAGCATGTCCTGCAGGTCAGCCGGGTCGATCTCGGGCTCGCCGCCAGCGTCGGGTGTGTCGTCTGCGTTTTCGCCAGACTCCGCTGCGGGTGGCTCGACGTGTCGATCCGAGGTGTTGGCCTGCGGATCAGGTTGTGGCTCCGTATGTTCCGTTTCCGCCTCGTCGGTGTCTTGCGCCTGCGGGGCAAGTCCGAACACCAGCCGCAGCGCCGTTGCCGCGTGGCTGGCTTCAGCGCGCGGAGAACCGTCAAGCGCGGCCACGATCCGCGTGACGCGGGTGAGCGCCAGCGCTCGCCTCATAGAACGGGTGGCCGTGGCATCGGCGGCGGCGACAAGCGCCTCGAGCAGGGCATCGGAAAGAACGACCTTGCGCCAGTCGGCAGCGGAGGGCGGACATGTGTTCACGGGATCGGCGTCCGCCGTGTCGCCAAGCGAGAGATCTTCCAGCGGAAGGCGCAGGCACAACCTGTCGGCGATGGCGAGCGGCAGGCCTTCTTCCGCGTCTGCGCCTTCGTCGAGAGCGACGAGCGCAAGCCGCGCCGGTTGGCCGGGTCCGCTGCGCCCGGTATCGAGTGCTCCGGCCAGGATTCCGGCAACTGTCGCCTCTGTGCGTTCGGCCATGGCGAGCACAAGCAAGCCGCCATGCGCGCGAGACAGCACGCCGGTGGTGTGAACCGGTCGACCCTGGCTCAGGGTCTCGGAGAGATCGAGGCCGCCGTCGAGCGCATCGGCTGTCACCGTTGCAGCGACGCGCTGGACCGGTGAACCGGGAGATTGCATGAGCTTGAGCGCGGCGAGCCAGCGATCCAGGACCGGACCGCAGCGGGCGCGCACATGGATACCGCCAAGTGCCGCTCCGCCCACTGTCAGCACCCTGGCGGCAAGCAACGCATCCGCCCAGCGTGCGTTTGCGGGGCCGGGCAAGGCCGCGGTGCCGGCGGCTGTGCATGCGGCGTCAGGCATGGCCTGCCACTCCGAAGGAGACCTCGTCCACGGCGCGTTCCACCCGTGCGGCCGATCCGGCTTCGTCGAGCGGATCGCGGCGCAGACGATGACGAAGCGCCATCGGCGCAACGGCGACGACGTCGGCGGTTCCCGGTTCGTGCTTTCCGGCGAACGCAGCGCGCGCGCGGGCGGCGCGGATCAGCGTCAGTTCGCCGCGCAACCCGTCCACCCCGAGACGAAGGCACAGTGTTGCGGCCAGTTCGAGCACCGGGGTCGGCGTTTCCATTTTTTGAAGCATCGCTGCGGATTTTCGGATGCGCGCGGTGATCTTCCCATCGCGCGCCGCCCAATCCTCGACGAATTCTTTCGGGTTTCGGTCATACCGCTCGCGGCGGCGGATCACCTCGACGCGCTGCTGAATGTCGCGCGGGGCAGACACGTCGAGCGACAGGCCGAAGCGGTCGAGCAACTGGGGACGCAATTCGCCCTCTTCCGGATTGCCGCTGCCGACGAGAACGAACCGGGCGGGATGGCGAACGCTCAGGCCTTCGCGCTCGACGACATTCGTTCCGGACGCGGCAACGTCGAGCAGCAGGTCGACCAGGTGGTCTTCCAGGAGATTGACCTCATCGATATAGAGAAACCCTCGATTGGCGCGCGCCAGCAATCCCGGTTCGAAGGCCTTTTCCCCGGTCGTCAGGGCTTTTTCCAGGTCGAGCGTGCCGCAGACACGGTCTTCGGTTGCTCCGAGCGGGAGGTCGACCACGGGCGTACGGCGCTTTTCGATCGCCGGCCGCTTCGTTTTCACGCCCGGCCGCGCCGTACCGCTGCACACGGGACAGATGTCCGAAGGACGGGCTGGATCGCAGTTGAAGGCGCAGCCGACACGGGCCTTGATGTCGGGCAGAAGTGCCGCAAGCGCACGCACGGCCGTCGATTTCCCCGTTCCGCGGTCGCCGAACACGAGAACACCGCCAAGTGACGGATCGACGGCGGCCAAAAGCAGAGCGTCCTTCAGTTCATCCTGTCCCACGATGGCGGAGAAGGGAAATGGCGGGGACATGCGGTTTCTCCCGAGGAATGTAAACTTGAGATTACGAGATACTGTCAATTAGATTAGACACTTTCTTTGCAAATGCAATTGGGCTTGGCAAACTTGTGTGAGCGGCGACGCCCCCGGATCGGGAGGATCCGTGCCGGCGTGTGTGAAGTCCGAGTGTAATTTATGATTGACATATTAAGTGTAAAAACAAGTTTACAAATTGGAAAGTGCGGTTGAAGATACGGGCAACGGCTTGCAGCGTGGCAACCGCCGTCCGGATACTCAGTTTCGGGGGTTGTGGTTGCACGGAGAGATCGACACCTGGACGACACGGCGCATCGCGCGGGCCAGGTTGCACAAGAGGGATCCATCATGGTCACCGGAACCGACATCAACGCACCGACCCCGTTGCTTGATCGGGTGTCCTCACCGGACGATCTCAAGAGGTTGAGTGATGGCGAGTTGACGGCTCTGGCGCGCGAACTGCGCCGCGAAACGATCAACTCCGTCGCGCGCACCGGCGGGCATCTGGGATCGAGCCTCGGGGTCGTCGAACTGACGGTGGCCATCCATGCCGTTTTCGACACGCCGCACGACAAACTGATCTGGGATGTCAGCCATCAGTGCTACCCTCACAAAATCCTCACCGGGCGACGGGACCGGATGCATACCTTGCGTCAGGAAGGCGGCCTCAGCGGCTTCACCAAGCGCAGCGAGAGCGCCTATGATCCGTTCGGCGCGGCACATTCCTCCACGTCGATATCCGCGGGCCTCGGCTTTGCGACGGCGCGCGATCTCGGCGCCGATGTCGGCGATGTGATCTGCGTGGTTGGCGACGGCGCCATGTCCGCCGGCATGGCCTATGAGGCGATGAACAATGCCGGCGCGGCCGGCAAGCGCATGATCGTCATCCTGAACGACAACGACATGTCGATCGCGCCGCCCGTGGGCGCCTTGTCCACTTATCTGACGGGCCTGTGCGCTCGCCGCCCGGTCAAGGATTTCAAGGCCCTGGTGAAACAGGCGGCGTCGCAGTTGCCGGCTCCGTTTCGAGAGGGAGCGGAGCGTGCCCGTCACCTCGCCAAGGGGCTGATGTCCGGCTACACAATGTTCGATCATCTGGGTCTTTGCTACGTCGGCCCGGTCGACGGGCACGACGTGAAGGATCTTCTGCGCATCCTGCGGACCTTGCGCGACAATGCCGACGGTCCGGTGCTCCTTCATGCGGTCACCAAGAAGGGGGCCGGCTATCGTCCGGCCGAAACCGCCCGGGACAAGTATCACGGCGTCTCCAAGTTCGATCCCGCAACCGGCAAGCAGGCGGCGTCAAAGCCGGCGCCGCCAAGCTTCACGAAGGTGTTCGGAACCAGTCTGGTGGCGGAGGCCGCGCGCGACGAGCGCATTGTCGCGATCACCGCTGCCATGCCGGGGGGCACGGGCATCGATCTGTTTTCCAAGGCCTATCCGGAACGCGCATTCGATGTCGGTATTGCCGAACAGCATGCCGTGACATTTGCGGCCGGTCTCGCTGCCAGCGGCATGCGTCCGTTCTGCGCGATCTACTCCACCTTCCTTCAGCGCGGCTACGACCAGATCGTTCATGACGTCGCCTTGCAGGGGTTGCCGGTGCGTTTCGCCATCGATCGCGCCGGGCTCGTGGGTGCGGACGGTCCGACCCATGCCGGAGCGTTCGATATCGGCTACCTTGTCAATCTCCCGGGGTTCACGGTGATGGCGCCGGCCGACGAGGCGGAGCTGATGGACATGGTGGCCACCGCCGCCCGGCACGACGAGGGGCCGATCGCCTTTCGCTACCCGCGCGGGTCGGGCACGGGCGTCTCGCTTCCGAAGACCGGCCTTCCGCTTGCCATCGGCAAGGGGCGGATCGTCAAGGAAGGCCGCACGGTCGCGCTGCTTTCTTTCGGGGCGCGACTGGAGCAGTGCCTCATCGCCGCAAAGCGCCTGGACCAGCGAGGGCTGTCAACGACGGTTGCCGACGCGCGGTTTGCCAAGCCGCTCGACCTTGATCTGATCAGGGATCTTGTCGCCGAGCATGATGTGCTCGTCACCATCGAGGAAGGCGCCGGCGGTGGCTTCGGCGCCATGGTGCTCCAGGCTCTGGCAGAGGAAGGCGCTCTTGACGGACGCATCGCGGTGCGTAGCATGACATTGCCGGATGATTTCATTGCCCATGCATCGCCCGAGGCAATGTATGAGGCGGCTGGACTGAACGCCCGCCACATCGTCTGCAAGGCCCTGGATGCCGTCGCTCGCGCGAGTGGGCCCGAGTTTACACGTGATCACAGATTAATCTCGATACTTTGAACGTATTCCCTCGTGATTCGGACTTTTCCCAGCGGGAAACAAAGAGCGGCTATCTGTTCCGATTCCAAACTTGTGCGCACTGCTTTTTGAGCACAGGATTTGGGCGGAGGATGTTTTATTGAGCATTTGTCCTCCCTGGGAGGAGCAATGGCCGAGTACCCGATTTCTTCGGACGGCCGTGATGCAATTGCCTGTAAAACCATTGAGACGGGCGGAAAGTCTGCAGGTGGGGCGGCGGATCGTCGGCAACAAGACAGTCGCAAAGAACATAATGGCGACAATTCACGGCTCTTGAGAAGAGCCATTGAAGGAACTGTGACTGCGGAGATGATCCGGCGCAATTCTGGATCTGCCGACCCTGCGTCGGTTGTCGCGGCATTGTCGGATCCGTCCAGCGGTATCGACGGAACCTGGGCACCCGTTGTCTCGTCCCTGATCCGCGCGGTTTTTTCCGAACAGGAAATCCGGCTTGATGTGATCATCAAAGAGATTCTGGAGCGGGACCGACCGTTTCTGGAGGTCTATAGCCAGGTCCTGATGCCTCTTTGCGTTTGCGTGCGCGGACGATGGTCGCGTGACGAGGCCACATTTGTCGAAATTACGCTTGCGTCCGGACGGATCGCGCTGGCCTTCAACAGCATCTCCCAGGCCTATGTCGAGCGGCATCTCATGCTTGAGGAGAGTGATGCCCTGCATCCGGGCGATACCGAGGCCCGGTTGTTGCTGGCGCGCATGCCCGGCGACAATCATGCGCTTGGACTGCAGATTGTCGAGACGGTATTCCGGCAATCGGGATGGCAGGTCAGATGTGGCGGCGATGGCGGAGACCTTGACGGCTGTTTCCTGGATCTGCGGCACAGCCACTTTGACGTTTTCGGCCTGTCTGTCGGAATAACCTCGATCGTCGGTGACGTCGCAGTCGCCATCGAACGCGCCCGCGCCGCGTCCGCCAATTCCGGCTTGCATGTGTGTATCGGAGGTGCCGGTGTGCTCGCGGCTCCGGATGCCTTTACGGGAATTGGTGCGGACTTCTTTGCCACCGACGCGCTGGAAGGTGTGGCACTCGCCAACAGGGCGATCGGCTTCAACGCACCGGATGGCATCTGGGGGGCGCACCCTAGGATGTCGCGGCCAGGCCGGCGAAAGTCGCCGAGCGTGGAAAGGGTCGCGGCCATGAGTGCGAGGTTGGTTCAATTGGCCAAGAGGTCTTCGGGTCTCACGAGATGGGCGTAATTGCCCGTATATCTGCCCGTTATGGCGTCAGCAATCAGGGTGGTTTGTTCTAAGTCATTGGAAAGGTTGGTCGGAGTGGCAGGATTTGAACCTGCGACCCCCTCGTCCCGAACGGGTGGTCGACCGGAAAAGCGGCGAAGAATGGCGGTTTTCTTTAGCCCGACCGGCGTCCGTGTTCTTCTGATGTTCGCGGGTTTCTGTCAGGTTTCTGTCGGGGTGGTTTTGAGGCGATCTTGTTCCGCGCCTGTTCCTGAAAGCCGGGCGCGTGGTGACGATAGACGCGCTCGAATGTCTCCACGCTCATGCCGACATAGTCCGCGCCTTCGACAAACGGAACGCCGGCGCGTGCCAGCCACGTCGCCGCTGTGTGGCGCAGCGTGTGCGGGACAACATCCTCTTCAAAACCGGCTGCGGCGCGAACCGCACGGAACGCCTTGTTGATCTTCGTCACCGGCTTTCCATTCCATTCGACGACATGGGTTCCTGAAATGCCGAGGCGCTCCCATCGTCGCAAATGCGCCAAGAGACGATCCGGAAGCGCGACAGGAGGCTGGCGTTTTTTCGTTTCCCGCTCCCCCGGAGGGCGACGGTGGAAGAGCCCGGCGCCCAGGTCGATGTATCCGCAGCCGATTGTCGGACGGATAGCGGCGCCGCAAACCGCGCCCGCGCGCGTGCCGGTGTAAAGTGCAACAAGAATGAAGCGCGCTACATGCTTGGCAATGGCCCGTTCGGTCGGGTGACCCTTGTACTTCTGACGAAGCCGCCATGCGGCCCAGATCAGTCTTGCCGCCTCGCTTCGCTCCAGCCACCTCTCGCGGCTGGAGGGCTTTGGGGGGAGGACGACAGGGATCAGTCTGTCAACATGACCTTCCCTGAAGAAATGATGGAACGCAGCTCGCAAATCCTCGAGCTCGCGGCGCGCAGAACTCTCTACCCCGCGGGCACTGACATAAGCCCTGCAGGCCGATCCATTGACGTCGGCCATGCATTGCTCGCCAAAGTGATCGAGAAGGTTTTGAAGCCGCGCGGCGGTCTCGGTCGGGCGGGCATGTGCCGGCGCAATTTCCTCGGAATAGGCAGCGATCGCGTCGGCAATCGGTATCAGGTCCGCGCGGTTATTGCGGTGATGGCTCGGGTCATGCTTTTCGGCGAGGTAGTCCGCGAGTGCTCTTTCAGCCTCTCCACGCTCCTCCTCGCGGAAGCCAGTGCTACGTTTCCGGCTACCGTCCCGGATGACCCAGACGCTGTGCTCCTCGATGTTCCCGTTTCGTGAGCGGCGGGCGGGCTGGAGCCATAGTCTGGCGCCTTTGCTTGGACGCGGCATCTTTGTCTCCATTCCCGGATGTCGGTTGGCGTGACAGTGTAGCCTCGCCCAATGCGCTCGGCGGACAGTTTGCCGTCGCGGATTGCCGCACGCAACGTTGCAACCGCCACCAGTCCGCGCAAGAGGTACGCACTCGCTTCATGAAGCGTGAGCGGAGTGTCGTCCTGGAAGTTCATCTCCATCGGTCTTCCTCCGCGTTTGCGGGTTTGTGGAGAGCGTCTTGCCGAGGCGCCGGCATCGCCGGGGGAGTGTCAGTCGGACGGTCCCGCCATGCCGAGCGCGTGCATGTAGAGGTCGAGGATCGCGTCTTCTTCCTCGCGCTCGTGCGGCTGTTTCCTGCGGAGCGCGATGATCTTGCGCAGGATCTTGACCTCGAAGCCGGTGCCCTTGGCCTCCGCGTAGACATCCTTGATGTCGTCGGCGATGACCTTCTTTTCCTCTTCGAGCTTCTCGATGCGCTCGACGAAGGCGCGCAGCTGCTCGCGCTCGGGTCTGGCGACGTTGATGGTGATGCGGGCGTCAGTCTCGCTCTCGGTCGATTCCATTTCAGGTCTCCTCAAATCAGGCCGCGCTCGGCGGCAAGCCATTGGGGTACGGTGACGGTGACGGGCGCGAAGCCCATCACCAGCGCGGCGGTTTCGCGCGGGGCGACCGCGACCCGCGACAGCGGCAGCCAGGTGGCGTCGCGCTCCTGCGATGCGTCACCCCCCTCTGTCGGCTGTGCCGACATCTCCCCCTCAAGGGGGAGAGGGGGCGCGTGCATCGTCGTCACGTCCCCCGTCCGTCGATGCCGTGGACCGCCAGGCGCGCGACGAATTCTTCCGCCGCCTTGTCCGGTCCCCAGGGCTTGATGCGGGTCTTCAGCGGCTCGGCGAGCTTGCCCCAAGCGCCGGGCTTTCTGCTTTCGGCGCAGAGGTCGCGCACCTCGGTGGCCAGAAGGCGCGCGTCGAGGGCGTCGATCATGGGTCGGTAGGTCGCGGCGTCGTCAGGGCGGATGCCGGCGGCGGCGAAGATGGCTCGGTCAAGGCGCCTTTTTGCGACGTGGATAAGCATCGAGACCGCGCCATTCGCGCCGTTCGTATAGTCAAGAAATGAGATCGCGCCGCTCGCGGCGTTCAGATAGTCAAGAAAGTCATTGGTCGGCGTGGTGATGTCTCCGATGAATGCCTCGTGCGCGTCATGCAGCAGCGCGATCAGCCTGGCGACCGGGGGACCGCTGGCGTTGTCATGGGCGAGGCACGCGTGTTGGGCCACGAAATAGAGACAGTTCGACGTTGCGGCGTCGTATCGCGCCAAACCCGACAGGGCGGACACGATGTCCGGCCAGTGAATGTCGTCGGCCGTCAGGTGCGCCAGATCGACGATGCGCCCCGAGGTCATATGCTTCCAGACGGGGCGATGGCGGGCGTTCATTCCGGGTTCGGCAGCGACTGCGGTCATGCTCGGGTCGGTCCTTGGTGCTTGAAAGAGATCTGCCGGCGGGCTGGAGGAACACCCGCCGGCAGAGTGCCGCGCGCGGGCAAGTCGCCGCGCGCGATCCGGGAACGGGTCAGGGCCAGCCGTGGCGGGCGAGGGTGGCCGCGAGAATGCCAAGCGCGGTGCCGCTGGACAGGACGAGCGCGAGACAGGCGAAGAGGATGGTCGGGGTGAGGGGCGTGGGTGTGTGAGGCATTGCGTTCTCCCATCGGAATGATGGGGTTAAATTTACATATAGTGTAAATTTAACGTCAAGAGCAATTTTTGCGCTAGGCGTAAATTGGTGGTCACTCTGTGTTTGCGAGCACCCGCAATATCTGGATAGCCTCGGCCTGCCGTTCCGGTGGGATGTGATTGAAGAGGTCGACAACCTCGCCCTGGCGTTCTGGATGGGCTTCCAGAAGCATTGAAACGCTCACGTTTAACGCGCGTGCGATCGCCTCGATAATTGGTTGAGAGTACGGTTGATTTCCCGTTTCAATTCGCGACAGGCTTGCGTAGCTGACCAGCAGATCGCCGCCGGGTTCAACCTCAAGTCGGTCTGCAAGTTGCTGGAGTGTGAGCCCGCGCTTCTTTCGCCATTCGCGAATGTATGTTCGGGCGTAATTTTGCTTGGTCATGTGGAAGGATAGTCCTGCTCGCCCTTCCATGAATTGCGCTCTATGTAAATTTTGGCTTGACCAAAAATTTGCACTGGATGTAAATTCTCGCCATGGAGCATCCGCTTAAGACTTACCGCACAAAGAGTGGGCTGACGCTAGAGACGCTCGCGTCGCTATCAAACAGCACGGCAGCGACGCTCAGCCGGATCGAGGCTCGTAAACAAAGCCCAAGCCTCATGCTCGTCCAGCGTCTTGTTCTGGCGACTGGCGGTTGCCTTTCGGCAAATGATTTCGTCGAGCCACCGCAAGCCTCTGTAGTGCCCCCCCTTGAGGCGAATGCCTCATGACATTGCGCCACCTCCCTTTTCGCCTTCACGCGTTCGCCGCCCCCCGCCGATCATCGGCCGTGGAGAAGGGCGCGCACATGCGCAAGGTACCCTTTTATCGCGCGGTCGCTTGGGTAGCTGCGTCCACCGGCCTCCTCGACGGCGGCGACAAGATCCCGCGCGAAGCGGTCCCGGTCAGGAGCGGTCTCCGCCATCATGGTGATCAGGCCGTCCAGCACGACATTCTGCGCGATGACGCGCTGCTGCAGCCACTCGAAACAGTCGCGCTCCGTTTTGTCCATTTTCCTCGCCTCCCTGAAATTGCACGGGAAAGCGCAGCACAGCCGCGTTCGCGGCGGCAAGTGCGGATGTCCGCATCAATCCGCGCAGGGCGGCGCGCAGGCGGGCGCGGGCGGGTGTTTCGGGTCGGTGTCCTTTCATCATGGGACGAGTGTGCCCCGGTCGCGCGCTTGTGTCTTTCCCGCACGCGCGCGGAAGTTACGGAGCCCTGCGCATGACACTTCAACGTCCCACCAGCGACCACCAGCGCGCCGCGATCAAGGGGCTCGCGCGCCGTCAGGTGCAGGCCTGTCACGGGCAGGAATCCGCCGCCTCGATCACCCGCGTCGGCGGGCAGACGCTTTCCGATTACGGCAACGCCCGCACGGAAAAGTATCGCGACATCCACATGCCGCTCGACGTGCTGATGGATCTGACGCTGGACGGCGGACCGGTGGCGCTGATCGGCCTGTGCCGGATGGCGGGCGGGGCTTTCGTGCCGCTGCCGCAGCCGGGCGAAGGCTCGGCCTGGGCGGTGGAGGTCGGCGAAGCCGTGCGCAAGGGCGGCGACGCCGCCGCGCGGATCTGCGCGGCGCTCGCCGACGACGGCAAGGTGGATGCCGCCGAGATCGCGGAACACGCGATCCTCGATCATCTCGCGGAAGCAATCGACGCGCTGGTGCGGCTGAAAAGCCATGCCGCGCAGGTGCTGGAGGACGACGCATGACGGACCATGTGCTTTTGACCGAGGCCGGCGCGGGCCGGTGCAAGCGTCCGCTGTGGGGCGACACGCCCGTGCCGCTTTCTGAAAAATTCGTCTGCGGCGCGCCGGTGCGCAGCGCCGGCGAAAGCTGGTGCAAGGACTGCCGCGCGCGGCTGTTCGACACGGTGCAAAAGCGCCGCGCGGGACGTCGCGCCGACGACGACACGAAACCGCGCCCGGCGCGGGTGCCCCGGTTTCAGGCGATCCATTCCTCGATCTGGAGTGCGGGCTGATGGGCTGGGAAGCATGGGGAACCCCTGATGATTTTTATGGCCCGGACTGGCGCGACGATGCGACCGACGCTGGCTGGCTCGATCCCGATGATCTCGGAAAGGCTGCGCTGGACGTCCTCGCCGAGCGCACTCGACAGGAGACCGAAGAGGGCTGGACGCCAGAGCATGACGATGGACACGACGAGGGGCAGTTGGCGAGAGCGGCTGCTGCCTACGCATATGGCGCCACGATGCAGGAACGCCACCGCAAATTCGTGTCCGGGATTTATTCGATCGCGAACGACAGGATGCTGCTGGATATCTGGCCGCACGATTGGTCTCGCAAATGGTGGAAGCCAGCCGACCGCCGACGCGACCTGGTCAAGGCCGCAGCGTTGATCGTCGCGGAAATCGAGCGGATCGACCGCGCCGAAAAGGCGGAGGGTGCGGGCTGATGGGCGCGCGGCTCACCCCGGAGGCGCGGACGCACATTCTGTGCGTGCTGCGGCTCTTCATCACGATCCGGCTGGCGACGATGGAGATCGCACTCGCCGATGCCCCGCCTTCCGTGCGGGCCATCGTGGCGGGGCGGTTCGTCGGTCAGCGGGATTTCTGGACCGCCGGTCTGTGGTGCGGGCTGACGGAGCGGGATTTGCGGCGCGCGGCGCGGGTGGCGACGCGGCATGACGGCAGGGCTGCGGCTTGAGCGGCGAGGTCATGACGGACGAAAGGGTCGTCGAAATTTTCGACGAGTATTCGAAGCGGCTCAAGGTCTACGCGCTCGGTGCGGGCGAGAGTGGCACGGTGACGGTTACCTATACCGCCGAGCAATTGCGCGACCTGCAAGTCTGTTCCCGAAATATGGCGCGCGGCGCAAGACTGGTTCCGGCTTTAAAACGGCGACGGCTTGAGATCGAAGCCGAGAGGCGCGGGCTTGAGATCTCGCGCAAGTACTGGCGCGCGCTGGCGGATGAGAAATTCGGGCGGGGCATGTTTTTTGCCGCCGCCCATTTTGTCTTCATCCAGGCGCTCCTCGCATGGTGGCTGCCATGAGCGGCGAGGCGGAAGCGCTGGCGCTGATCGGCAAGGCGTTTCGCCGTTCGCGCGAGCGCGCCGGCCTGACCGTGCGCGAGGCGGCTCAAGCCGCCGGAACCTCCGGCCGGGTGGTGAGCCACGCGGAACACGGCAAGCCGGTTTCGTCCGTTTCGTTCCTGCGGCTGTGCCGGCTGCACGATGTCGACCCCTTCGCGCTTCTGGACGCCATCGCGCTGCACCGGCGCGAGGGCGGGTTTCACAAGGTCTCGCGCGGGGTGTTTCACGGGGAACGGGCGGTGAAACACGCGAGCGGTGCGCCATGAGTGCGCCGCTCGACGATCTGGCGCGGGAGTTGGGCCGGGCGCGCGCGGCGCATGAAAAGCGGCCCGACGACCGGCGCGCGGAGCTTTGGTACTGGCGCGCGCTGGCGGCCTTTCGCGAGGCGGAAATCGCGGATCTCAAGGCGCGCAACGGGCACTTGAACCTGCGGCTGCGCTCCGCGCTCGGAGAGCTGCGGCGGCGCTGCCGGCAGGTCGAGACATTCGGCGAGGCGCTGCGCGCGTCCAGGCCGCGACGGCGGGCGGCGCGCCATGCCGAGGCGGCGGATCTGTTCCAACGGGAGGCCTTGCAGTGAGCGGTTACGACATTCGGAAACTGGCGCTGACGCCGGCGCAAAAAATCCTCAGTGAGGTGGCGGACAGGCACGGCCTGACGGTCGCGGACCTGCGCGGGCGGTCGCGGGGGACGACGATCGTGCGGGCGCGGCAGGAGGCGATGTACCGGCTGCGGGCCGAACTCACGCTGTCCTGTCCGACCGTGGCCGGCGTGATCAACCGCGACCACACGACGGTGAGCCATGGCGCGCACGCGCATGCCGACCGGCACGGGCTGCCGAAGACCTGGCGCACGCGGGAGGCGCGGTGATGGGGAAGTATTGGGCACGTATCGAAAGGGCACTTCTTGCCGGTGCCGTTCTCATTCTTGTCGGGTGCGTGGCGTGGGGAGCCTTGATGCTCATTGCCGACGTCGCTGTCTTCTTCGTTGGCGCGGCGGACGTCTGCACCAACGTTCCAAAGAATGATTTCAGCCGTTCGGGGGTGGAGTGATGCCGGCCTATCGCAGCCCTGCGGAGGCTGAAATCCGCGAAGCCGTCGTGGCGCGGCTGCGTGAGATACGACCGCAGTCCCGGATCATCCACGAGATAAACGTCAAGCAAAGCGGCTGTCGGGCCGATGTGATCGCCGTGGGGCTGGAGGAGATCGTCGCGGTCGAGATCAAGTCCGAGCGCGACAAGCTTGACCGTCTGCCGGACCAGATGGCCGCAATGAAGAGCGTGGCGCATCACTGCCTCGTCGCGCTGCACGAAAAGTTCCTCGTCGAGCAAGAAACCAACGTCCATGCCGCGCACTACGAGCGCGACGGAACCTATTATCTCAAGATCCTCCCAACCGACCCGGTACGGCTCAACCATGGCAATGCCTGGGTCTATTCGCTCCGGGCGCGGGCGCTCCGGCCGAACTACGACTATCTCGGCAGTTGGGATCTGCCCGTCCAGCATCACATGGTGGCGCTGCCCTGTGCCGCGCTCGACATGCTGTGGCGCGCCGAACTTGCGACGCTGTGCGTGGCGCAACGGCTTTCGACCGGTCGGCGTTCGACACGCTCGAGCATGATGCAAGACCTCCGCTGGATGTGTTCCGGCAAGGAACTGACGCGCGGGATTTGTGCCGCGCTCCGGGCGCGGGAGTGCATCGAAGGCGATCCTCCGATCCGCGAAGAAGGGAGGGCAGCGTGATGGGGAAGCGCAGCCGTTTCGACCGGATCGACAAGGATCTCTATCGCACTACCGATCCCAAGCCGGTGGCGCGGCTTTTGCCGTGGCTTGCGCCCGGCGCGTCCTTCGTCGAGCCCTGCGTCGGCTGGGGTGATCTCGTCGGGCCGCTGATGCGGGCCGGGCATGACTGCCGGGGGCGCTATGACGTCGAGGCACGGTATCCGGGCGTCGAGCGGCTGGACGCGCGAAAGTTCGATGCGGAGGCCCTGCGCGGGGCCGACTACATCATCACCAATCCGCCCTGGATGCGCGAGCTGCTGCACGAACTCATCGATGTGCTGCCGCGCCTCGCGCCGACATGGCTCTTGTTCGACAGCGACTGGATGCACACGGGTTTTGCCGCAAGCCGCCTGCGGCGGTGTCAGGCCATCGTCAGCGTGGGGCGGGTCAAATGGTTCCGGCACTCGCGTCATGCCTCCACCGACAATTGCTGCTGGTACCTGTTCGACGCGCGCGCCGTGGCGACGACCGGGCCGGTGTTTCTGAGGGGGGCGGCATGAACAGCCTGGATCTCACGACTGAAATCCGTGTCGGTCACCTTTGCTGCGGCTCCGGCTTCGGCGCGCGGGGCTTCCGAAAGGCGAACGCTCGCGTCGGGAACCTGGCGGCGACCTTCCGCAATATCGGCGGCATCGACGTCGACCCGGCCGGCATTCGCGATTTCGAGCGGTTCGCCGGATGCCGGGGCACTGTCCTCGACCTGATGGATCTGGAGCAGTACCGCGCCTTTCACGGTGCCGAGCCGCCGGAGGGCTGGCGTGAGGCGATGCCGGCGGACATCCATCGCGCAATGGGCAATGAGCGCCCGCATATCTGGTTCGTCTCGGCGCCGTGCAAGGGGTTCTCCGGGCTGCTTTCCGAGACCGCGAGCAAGGCGCTCAAATATCAGGCGCTCAACCAACTCACCTTGCGGGCCGTGTGGCTGGCGCTGGAGGCCTACAAGGACGATCCGGTCGAGTTCATTCTGTTCGAAAACGTGCCCCGCATCGCGAACCGTGGTCGCCCGCTTCTGGACAAGATCCAGGCGCTGCTCGAGGCCTACGGCTATGCTTATGCCGAGACGACGCATGATTGCGGCGAATTGGGTGGGCTGGCGCAGTCGCGCAAACGGTTCCTCCTGGTCGCGCGCCATCGGGAGAAGGTGCCGCCGTTTCTTTACGAACCGCCGAAACGCCCGCTTCGCGGCGTTGGCGAGGTGCTTGGCAAGCTGCCGGTGCCCGGCGGCGATCCTGTCCATCCGATGCACCGGCTTCCACGGCTGCAGTGGAAGACATGGGTGCGGCTCGCCTTTGTCGAGGCCGGGTCCGATTGGCGGTCGCTCAACAAGCTGGCGGTCGAGAACGGGCATCTGACCGACTACCTGATCGTGCCGGACATGCGGGGCGGTGTGCTGGGTGTGAACAGGTGGGACGAGAGGGCCGGCACGGTTGCAGGGCGCTCCTCGCCGACCAATGGAGCTTATTCAGTCGCTGATCCACGCGCGCCGGCCGGCGCCGGCGAATACGGGCAGTATGGCGTGCGGCCGTGGGGGGAGACCTCAGGCGCGGTGATCAACGTCAAGTCGCCCGGGCAGGGCTGCTACGCCGTTGCGGACCCGCGTGCCTCTGGCAGCTTCGAGGGGGGCGGCAAGTATCGCGTGACCGCGTTCGACGAGGCATGCGGCACGGTGATCGCCGGCAGCACGACCGGGCAGGGCGCCTTTGCCGTTGCCGACCCTCGGCCGGCCGGGTTTGCCGGCGGTCGCAAGCATTTCGAAGGTGGCGGCCACTACGGGGTGGCGCGGTGGGATCAGCATAGCAAGACGGTGGCCTCGTCCAGCAATCTCGACAACGGATATTGGTCCGTGGCCGATCCGCGGCCGGCGTCGATCGACGGCGATCCGGTCTCTTGTCTGCCGGCACCCGACGAGCGGCTGACCTGCCGCATCGAGGCGCTGGACGGGACGTGGCACCGACCGTTCACCACGCTGGAGCTCGCGGCGCTGCAATCGCTGTTCGATCCGGAAGAGTGGGCAGAGTTCGGTATGGATGGCAGTTCCGACAGCACCTGGCGGGAGCGGATCGGCAACGCTGTTCCGTCGGATGCGGCGCAAGTCATTGCCGGCGTGATGGGGCGCACGCTGCTGCTCGCATGGACGGGCGAGACCTTCATGCTTTCGGCCGACCCGATCTGGGTGCAGCCGCTCACGATTGCGCTGTCGGTGGACGTTCCAATCGAGGGGCGCGAACCAATCCGGATAACGGGTGATCGCAAATGACCGCGCCCGTTATCGTCTCGCCCGCCGATCCAGAAAAAATCGCGGCCGTGCTGCAGGCCAAGCGCGCGCGAGAGACCGCGCAGGCGCTGCGGGTCGTGCAGCGGCGGCTGATGCGCGGGCGCGATCTTTCCGCGACGCACAGGGTGATTGCCTGCCGCGTGCCGTCCGCCGCGCCGCCTGCGCCAGAGACGCTTCCGCCGGTCACGCGCGAGGTGACGATTGTCGATGTCGAGGACGTCATCTGCGACGTCGTCGAGCGGCGCGGGGTGACACGGGCACAGGTGCTCGCGGGATCGCGAATTTCACAGATCACCGATGCGCGGCACGAGATCTGGTGGACGCTCCATGTCGAGCACGGCTTGTCCTATTCGCGCATCGGGCGCGTGTTCAACCGCGACCACACCACCGTCCTGCACGGCGTCAAGCGCTGGCAGGCGCGCGCCGAGCGGCGGCAGCGGATCGACGCGTTTCTCGCCCGCGTGCTGGCGGAAAACGGCTGCGCGCCGGAAGCGCTCGCAAGCGGCGGGCGCGGGACGGAGGCGCGCCGGGCGCGGCGCGTGGCTATTCAAGCGCTGACCGAGCGAATGGGGCTGTCCGCAGCCGACGTGGGCGAGGTCGTGGGGCTGTCTCGCGATGCCGTGCAGCAGCGGCTGTCACGGTGGCGGCGCGCGTCCGGGGAGGGCGATCTGTGAGGACATCTCCGGCGCCTGGCGGCGGGCCGCGCTATTCGATCATTCCGGCCTGCGCGGTCACCGATCCGCGTTTTCAGGGGCGCGACCTGCAAATTCTAGGGCTGATCGGCCGGCACACCGACCGCAACGGCTGGTGCCGGCTCAACCAGGGCAAGCTCGCTGCGGCCATCGCCGTGTCGCGCACCACGGTGACGCGTTCCATCGCCCGCCTGGTCGACTGGGGTTATCTGGAAACGCGCACGCACTGGCGCACGGACGGCGGGCGCGCGGCCTCGAGCTACCGCGTGCGCATGGACGTCGACGACGTGCTGGCCGCGCCGGAGATCGATATCGAGGACGATCCCGATCCGGCGGAAGAGGCGGCGGTTTCGGGCGCGGAAAACGGGCCGGACGCGGGCGAAACGGGCACCCCCCCTGTGCACCAGGTGAACACCCCCCTGTGCACTCTGGGTGCACACCCCCCTGTTCACTCTGGGTGCACACCACTAACGACCCCAATTCTTAACGATCAAAAAAAACCTCAAAGGCAAAAAAAAGCGGAAACGCCGGGGGAGATCGGGGCGACCGACCTGCCGGACGATCCGCCTCCGGGCGACGGGCAAGGCCGGGAGGCCGACGACGAGGGGGCGGAGCGCAGGGCGACGGCCGGCGACGGGGCTCCGGAAGGGGAGCGCGAGGCGGATGCGGAGGATCGCGACGGACCGGACCGGAGTGCGGCGGCACGGAAGGCGGCGGAAACCAAGGCGTTCGACCGGCTCGTGACCGATTGGCCGGGCGGTAACAGCGAAAGCCAGAAGCGGATCCGGTCGGCCTGGGACGCACTGTCGGCACAGGACAAGCGCGACGCGGTGGAGCGGGCCGAGCGGTATCGCGTCGAGGCCGCGAGGGCCGGGCGCAAGCGGTCCCGGCTTGGTGCGTATCTGGAGGAGCGGCGGTTCGTGCATGTGCGCATGCCGGCCGTGCGTCCGGCGCCGGCCGATGGCGGCAAGCCGTCGGCCCGGCTGCCGGATGACGCGGTGCGGGCCTTTCTGTCCCATGCCTCGGCACGGGCGGTGCTGGAGATGGCCGCGCGTGACGGGCTTGTGCAAGCGCTCGCCCAGGACGTCGCCGCGTGGCACCGCCTGACGACCGTCGAGCGCTATCGCGAGAAGCGGGACGAGTGGCTGCCAGCGCGGGATGTGCGGCGAGAGCGACTAACCGTCGACAGCCCGCTCAACACTGCGCTTCGGGCTATGGCGGATGCGATGGAAGAGAAGGCGGCGATCTGGCAGGCCTTTGCTTTCGATGTGCTGGGCTGGTCGGCGCGCGACGGGCCGGGCGACGGCGGCGAGACGGCCGTGGCGAAACGGGCGAGCGGGTGAGGCGATGGCAAAGGTGGCGGCGATGGCAATGAGCGAAGCGGAACGGACGATGCGGGCCTTGGCGGAAAGCCGCATACGGGCGCGACGGCAGGGCGATCCGCTGGGGCTGACGGCGCGGCCCGCGCCGGATGCGACCGCCAAGGCAACCGGCAAGGCGGCGGCCTCGGTGCGGCGCGAGCGGGACGCGCTGTTGCGGGGTGGTGCGATTCTGCGGCTGCATACGCGTGGCGCGCTGGGGCGGGTCGAGGTGATGGCCGCGCAAAGGCTTGCCGATCTCTGGCAACAGGCGGCGGGCGGATCGCTGGTCAGGGCCATGGACTGGCGCGTCGAGCGGGTCGACGGCGGGCGCGGTTTCGTGGCGCCGGACCTCGACAGGGGCGCGCAGGCCTCGGAACGCGAACTTCGGGCGGTGCGCATCGAGGTCGGCGCGCGAGCCTGGGCGGTGATGCAGAGGGTCATTGCCGAGGGCGAAAGCGTGACCGCCGTCGCGATCGACATGGAGGACGACGAGGCGGCGCGCCGCAACGGCGCGTGCAGTCGACAGACGCGCGATCATGTCTCGCGGCTGCTGCGCGGCGGGTTGTCGGACGCGGCCAAGGTGCTCGGGATGGACGCCCGCGCGATGCCGCACGACGCACGGCGGGCTTGACAACTGCAGCAGTAGAGAGGCATCTTTCACGCACAGTGAAGATCTGCGCCCGGCGGGGGAAACCCCGACCGGGCTTTTTCGTGGGTGGTGGCGAGCGGGTCCTTCCTGGCGCTAGAACCAATACGGGCGGACTTAGCGTTTGGGTCCGCCAGTCTGACGGCAAAAGCAAAGCCGCAACAAACGCAACAGCCATGGCGCAACACATGGCGCAGGGCGCAACGCAACCGCAACAACCGGGATGAGGTGTGATGGCAACGGTGACCGCGCCAGCAGACGACCGTGTCGTGTCGGCTGCGGAATTCGCGCGTCTGCGCGGCGTTCACCGGAGCCGGGTCACGCGTTACATCAAGGAAGGCAAGATCGACGGCGATGCGCTGGTCAAGGGCGAGCGCGGGGTGAAGGTCCGGGTCGCTCGAGCCTTGGCACAGCTTCGCGAGCGGCTCGATATCGGTCAGCAGATCGGAAACGGAATCGATGCCCGCTTTGACACTGACGTGGATCAGGTGGTGTTGCCATCCAGCGGAAGCGAGGCGGAAGCCGAGTTCCCCCAGGTATTGCGCCCCGACGACACCATCGAAGGCCAGATCAAGCGCGAGCGATTGCGCAAGGTGCAGATCGAGAACCGCAAGGCCGCCGAGGACGAGGCGGCGCGGCGCGGTCGATTCATCGAGACCGATTCGGCGCGCGCGCAGATGTCGTCTATCGCCGCCGCGGTGTTGCAATCATTCGAGGGCGGACTGCCGGACATGGCGCGCGCCGTTGCGGCGAAGTTCGAACTTCCGCAGCGCGATGTGCTGCACGAATTACATTCCGAATTTCGGAAGATCAGGACAGCGGCTGCAGAGCGCGCGGGAAAGAAGCTGGCGGAAATGCCGAAGATCCGTGAAACCGTGCTCGAGGCGGAAGACGAGGTGCCAACGTGACGCACATGATCGTCGAGACGGCGAATGCGGAGTACGTGGCGACGGAAGCCTTCATCGAGGTGATGACGCCGCCGCCGCCGGTGGACTATCTGGCCTGGGCCAAGGAAAACATCGTCTTTTCGCAGCGTGAAAGCTCGTTTCCGGGTCCGTACAATCCGGACCTGTTTCCGTATTTCAGCGAGGTGCTGACCGCTCTTTCGCCGGAGGACCCTTGCCGGATAGTGACGCTGATGGGCGGCGCGCAGATCGGCAAGACGGTTGTCGCGAATATCTACACCTGCGGATCGATCGCCATGGATCCGGGTGACTTCCTGGTGGTGCATCCGACCGAGCCGAACGCGAAACGCTGGTCGAAAATGAAGCTTTCGCCCATGCTGCGGGGCACGGCGAGCCTTCGGCATCTCTTCCCGATGTCTTCCCGGGACGGATCGGATTCGGTTCTCTACAAAGAGCGGCGCGACGGGCGCGGCGCGATCCAGATCTCGGGCGCCAATTCGCCGGCCTCTCTGTCTCAGGTCAGCATGCGCCGGCAGTTCCAGGACGATCTGGCCAAGTGGGACATGAATTCCGCCGGCGATCCGGAAGGCCAGGCGGACAGCCGGTCGAACGGATTCGAGTTCGCGAAGATCCTGAAGCTTTCGACGCCGCTGATTATGCCCGGCTGTCGGATCACGCGGAACTATCAGGCGGGAAGTCAGGAAAAGCCATATGTGCCGTGTCCCCATTGCGGGCACATGCAGGTGTTGACCTGGTCGAGCATGGTGGAGAACCTGGACGAGGACGCGCCGGAAGATGCGCACTTTGTCTGCGAGGATCCCGATTGCGGCGGAGTTATTCAGGAGCATCATCGCCCGAGCATGCTCGCGCGGCTCGAGTGGCGGGCCGACAATCCGAAGGCGCGCCGGCATCACCGGTCGTTTTGGATCTGGGCGGCCTATTCTGTACTCACCAGTTGGGAGCGCATCGCGCGTGCCTGGATCAAGGCCAAGGGGGAGCCGGCTTCCGAGCAGGTCTTCTTTAACGACCAGGCCGGCGAAGCTTATGTCACCGAGGGCGACGCGCCCGATTGGGAGGGGCTGAGAGATCGGGCCGAAGCGGACGGATATCCGCTTGGTGTCGTGCCGGCGGGTGCGCTCGTCACGACCCTCGGGATTGATTGTCAGGATGATCGGGTCGAGTGGCACCTCGTCGGATGGGGCCGCAACAAGCAGCGATATGTCATCCACTATGGGGTGATTGCGGGGCATATCCGCGAGGACGCGACGCGTTCGAAGCTGGACACGCTCTTGAAGCAGGACTGGCCGAATGTCTTCGGACAGCGCCTGCTGGTGGACATGGTGGCGATCGACGGCAATGCCTACACGGCGGAGGTCTGGGAGTGGGTCCGGCGGCATCCGGCGGGCCGGGTCATCATGGTGCGCGGCGCGCGGTCGGAGACGGCCCCGCTGCTGCAGCGGGTCAAGAAGGAAACCGACGAGAAGACCGGCAAGCTGAAGCGGTACTCGCGCCGCTTCTACAATTTCAACGGCGCGGTCTTCAAAATGGCCCTTTATGCGAACCTGCGAAAGACGGATCCGCTGGAGCCCGGCTTCGTCGGATTGCCGCGCGGTCTCGAGGACGAGTACTACCGCCAGCTCACGTCGGAGCGCCGCGTCGAGAAAAAGCTGCGCAGCGGCTTCAAGGTCTACGTCTGGGAAAAGGATTCCGCACAGGCGAACGAGGCGCTGGACACGATGAACCAGGCCGAGGCGGCGGCGATCCGCTTCGGGGTCCGGTCGATGGCGGAGACTCATTGGGACAAGCTCGAGGCGGAACGCGAAATCGCGCCGCCCGAGCAGCAACTCGATCTCGAGGAGCTTCCGCTTGCTCCTGCTCCCGTCGAGCCGACCGCAAGCGACGGGCGCGCGGTCGCGTCCGCAGGCAAGACAAAGGCCGCGCGTCCGAACGGGCCGACCGTCCGGTCGAGCAAGGCGCGGACCCCTGGCAGCCTCGATGCGCTCGCCCGGCTGAACAACAGGTAGCTCATGACACGCCAAGAACTGGAAACCGCCATCGCGGAGCTTCAAGCCGCGAAACGATCCCGGCTGCTCGGTCGCACGCGGACCGCCGCATCGTCCGATGAGGGGAGCGTGACCTATCAACTCGCGACGATGGCGGAAATCGAGCAGGAGCTGGTGCGCTTGCGCTTGCAACTTTCCAAACTGACCGGTGCACCGTCAGGCCTCGGCCCGGTGCGCGCGGCATTCCGGAGCTGACATGGTCACAGTGAAACCCCGCATTCGCGTGAAGGCCGGCGACACGACGGGTGCGACGGCGTCGGTCTCGCAGTCCTATGCGAGCGCTCGTCCGTCTCAGGCCTTGTCGGGGTGGCATCCGTCATTGCTGTCGGCCGACGCCTCCTGGCTGGATGCGCGAGACACCTCCGTTGCGCGGATTCGCGATCTGGAGCGGAACGAGGGCTGGGTGTCGAGCGGGATCGACAAGCAGGTCGACATGCTGGTCGGCGGCACCTTCCGGCTGAACGCCAAGCCGGATGCGCTGGCACTGGGGATCGACGAGGACGCGGCGCGCGAGCTCGGTCGACAGATCCAGGCGGAGTGGCGAGGGTATGCCGAGGACCCGACCTTCCGCTGCGACGCCGAGCGGCAATTGCCGTTCGCGGGCATCATGGGACTGATCGCGCGTGAGTTCGTCACGACGGGCGAGAGCCTTTGCGTATTGCGCTGGAAGGAACGGTCGGGCTGGCCTTTCGCAACTGCGATGCAGGTCATCGACCCTGATCGTCTGTCCAATCCGCACAACGGACTTGATACGGACCGCCTTTGTGGTGGCGTGGAACGAGACGAGGACGGGGAGCCGGTCGCCTATCACATTCGGCGCGCGCATCCCGGCGATGTGTTCATGCGGGGCGCGCGGTCGACCACCTGGGAGCGGATCCCGCGGTGGGACGATCTCGGCTTCGCGCAGCGTCCGAAGGTCCTGCACGTTTATGACAAGAAGCGCCCCGGACAGACCCGGGGCGTGTCCCGGCTTGTGTCGACGCTGATCAAGCTGAAGATGCTCTCGCGTTACTCCGAAGCCGAGGTCAAGACGGCGGCGATCAATGCGACCATCGTCGGTGCGATCTATACGCAAATGGGATCGGACTACGCGGCCGAGCGGCTTGGCGAGGAAAGCGCGGTTGCCGATTGGGACCTCTTCAACGCACAACGCGCGGACTTTTATCAGCAGTCCGCGCGAGTGATGGATGAAAACCGTTTCATCACCCTGTTTCCGACCGATCGCCTCGATCTCAACACCCAGCCGCGTCAAACGGCGGGGTATCCCGCGTTTCAGACGGCGTTCCTGCAGGCCTTCGCCGCGGCGCTCGGGGTGTCCTACGAGCAGCTCTCGATGGACTGGTCGCAGGTCAACTATTCCTCGGCCCGCGCAGCGCTGAACGAGGTCTGGCGCGGCGTGGCCCGCTTGCGCGCGATCCTGACCTGGTCGGCTGCGAACCTGATCTACTACGCATTCCTCGAGGAAGCGCTCGACAGCGGGCGGATCGCGCTCCCGGAAGGCGCTCGAGACTTCTACGAGGCGCCGGCGGCCTGGCTTCGGGGAGAGTGGATTGGCCCGGCACGCGGTTACATCGATCCGGTCAAGGAAGCGCAGGCGGCTGTCCTGCGGATGGATGCGCAGATCTCGACGTTGGAGCGCGAGAGCGCTGAGCAGGGCAGCGACTACGAAACCATTCTGGCGCAGCTGGCCCGCGAGCGCGAGGACCGCCGCCGCCTCGGCCTGTCCGATCCGGGTACTGACATGGGCGTGACAGCGCCGACTGACGAACCGGCGGGGCAAGGCGCGCAGACGGGAGGGCAGGCGACATGATCACGCTGGGAACCCAGAGACACGTCGCTCTTGCGGATGGTGCGGAGGGGGGCTTTGTCGAGTGTCTGACCCGTCTGGCGGCTGGCCCCGACACGATCAAGGGGGCGGTCTGGATCGACGACGAGTCGGGTGCGCGGCTCTACGAGGTCGCTGGCCCTGTCGCCGTCATCGGAGTGCGCGGCGGTCTGTTCGACTATCTGCCGTTTCACGGCGCCGAATGGGCGACGGGCTACAATTGCATTCGGCTCGCGGTCGATGCAGCGCGCCGGGATCCGGCGATCAGTGTCATCGCTCTTGCGATCAACAGTCCGGGCGGGCTGGTTTCCGGCTGTTTCGAGCTCGTCGAATGGCTGCGCGATGTCGCCGGAGAGATCCCGTTGTTCGCTGTGGTCGATGGCCTGTGCGCCAGCGCGGCCTATGCCATCGCCAGTGCCTGCACCGCCGGGATTTCCGCTCCGCAGACGGCCGCGGTCGGGTCGATCGGCGTCTATCGGCTGCACATGGATCTTTCCAAGTATCTGGAAAAGAGCGGGATCGTCGTTACGGCGGTCAAGTCGGGCAAGTGGAAGACGTCCGGCGCTCCCTTCGCGCCGCTTGGGCAGGAGGTTGAGGCCGACTGGCAAGCCACCGTCGATGCCTATCGCGCTCTTTTCGCCGAGCAGGTCGCAGCCGGCCGCGCGCTCTCGCCAGCCGACGTGCTCGCCACCGAGGCCCGTCTTTATGACGGGCCGATCGGTATCCGTGAGGCCCTCGATCTCGGTCTGATCGACGGCATTCTCCCGCCGGACGAAGCGTTCGCGCGGATCCTGGAACAGGCGGCAGTGCCGGCCTGAAACTTCGCAACAACCGAAAAGGAAGTGGACATGAGCAAGCAGCGTCGCTTGGCCCATCTCTTTGGCTCGTCCAAGGCTCCGGCTGCCCGTGGCAGCGCGGAGGCCGCTGAGGAGGAAGAAGACGAGACCGAGGAGGCGGAAGCCGAGTCCGAAGTCGAAGACGAGGAGGAAGGCGAGCCGGAGCCGGAAGTGGCCGAAGGCGAAGACGGCGAAGATGAAGACGAGGAGGACGGTGAGGAGAATGCCTCCGCCGGTCTCGCTGCGATCGCCGTCATGAGCTCGCCGGAAGCGAAGGGGCGGGAAAAGCTCGCCACCAGTCTCGCCAAGGATGTGGCGCGTGGCGCACTCACCCAAAAGCGGGCCGTCGCCCTGCTCAAGGCCGCGCCGCGCACCGGGGGGCTGGCGAAAGCCATGGCCGGTCGCGATCGCAATCCGGGTGTGGATGGCGGCGCGGCGTCGACTTCCGACCCGAAACTTGCCGCGCACGACCAGGGTCTGGTCGCTGCCGCCGAGCAGCGCGCCAAGAAGCGCAGCGAACGCCGTCGCTGATCCCATCGGCGGGAGGAGAGCCTCCCGCTTGTATCAATCATCATGAATGGAGGCCGATATGGCCAAGGTCGAATATCAGCCCGGCGGACTGATCGCCGGCGATTTTCCGCAGATGCAGCGCAGCGTCACGATCCTCACCGGCGCCACGCTGGTGCGGGGTACCGTGCTCGGGCGCATCACGGCGAGTGACAAATACACAACCTCGCTCGCCGCATCGAGCGATGGCTCCGAGGACCCGGGGCCGGTGCTTGCCGTCGATGTCGACACGACCGGCGGGGATGTCGTCGCGCCGGTGCTGTTCTCCGGCGAATTCGCCGCCGACCAGCTCACGTTCGGCACCGGTCACGATGCCGACAGCGTCGAGGCGGCCTGGCGCGTCGCCGGGCTCCCGCTCGCGATGCGCAGCCGCGCCTGATCCACAACCGCGCCGGCCGGCGCGGCCGTTTCAATCGATATACAAGGAGTCACGATCATGGATCGTCTCTATTCCACGACCGCGCTGATCAAGGTGCTCGACACGCTCGATCGGCCGACCGCATGGCTCAAGAACACGTTTTTCGCAAACGAGATCCAGTTCACGACCTCGGAGATTGCCTTCGACAAGCTGAAGATGCGCCGCAAGCTGGCGCCCTTCGTCAGCCCGCGCGTTGCCGGCAAGGCCCGTCGCTCGCGCGGGCGGCAGGTCACCACCTTCGAGCCGGCCTATGTCAAGCCGCTCGACGAGATTTCGCCAAACGAAAACTTCGTGCGCCTCGAGGGCGAGCGTTTCGCCGGAGATCTTTCGCCGGAGGAGCGCTTCCAGCGCAACACCATGCAGAAGCTCGACGATCAGGAAAAGGAGATCACGCGCCGCGAGGAATGGATGTGCGCCCAGATCCTGCAGACCGGCAAGGTGATCGTCGAGGGCGAGGACTATCCGACCCAGGAGGTGGACTTCGGTCGCGATGCGGGTCTCACCAAGCATCTGCTGACGACGTCGCGCTGGGGCGAGTCCGACGTCAAGGTTCTGCCCAATCTTCGCGCCTGGGCGACCGAGGTCGCGGTGGCCTCGGGGGCGTCCGCGACGCAGGTTGTTCTCGGCGCCGAGGCGGCGGAAATTTTTCAAGCCGACGCCGACGTGCGCGAGGTTCTCGACAATCGCCGTCAGGCGTCGGGCTCGATGGAGCTCGGGCCGGTCGCGACCGGCGCGCAGGACATGGTCGCGGCCTACCTCGGCTCCATCGGCATGTTCGACTTCTGGCAGTACACCCAGAAGTACGAGGACGACGACGGCAACGTTCTGGATTTCTTCCCGTCTTTCGGCTGCGGTCTCGTCGCGCCGCAGGCACACGACGGGATGATGACCTATGGCGCCATCCAGGACAATCTCGCGCTTCGGTCCATGCAGCGCTTCCCGAAGATGTGGGATCAGCAGAATCCGTCGATCACCTTCCTGATGACACAGGCCGCGCCGCTGCCCGTGCCGTCGGATGCCAACGGGTCCGCCTTCATCATGGTGCGCTGACGCACTCTGTTTCCGGTGTCCGGGACGCGTTCCGTGCGTCCCGGCTTTTTCGAAAGGTTCAGTCATGTCGAAATCGAAGAACGTTACCCTGCACCTGCCGGTTACGGTGGTTATGGGAGGTAAAACCTTTCCGTCCGGCACGCCCGTTTCCGTGGACGCGTCCACTGCGGAGGACCTGCGCGCCCGCTATCGCGAGATGCCGTCGCCCGCCGCCGAGACACAACCGAAACGCCCGGCGAAGCCCTCCGGCGATGCGCTCACCAAGGCGATCCTTCAGGCGGTCGAGGGCTTCGATCCGGAGGAGGATTTCACGCAAGCCGGACTGCCGTCCATGGCGGCGCTGGAGCGGGCGCTCGGCTACGATGTCACGGCCGATGAGCGCGCGGCGGCGATGGAAGAGGCAAAGCAGCCCAATCCCGAAGGGCTTCAGGTCTGACATGAGCCGCGAGATCGCGCTCGAGATCGCCCAGGCCGCAATGGCTGAATTCGGGATCGACGGAACCTACACGCCGCCCGGCGGCGCTGCCGTCGGTATCCGGTTTCGGCTAGTGCGCGATGGCGAGGAAGCGGTCGCCTTCTCGGAGCGCGGGCCGCTTGGGCGCAAGCCGGAGGTGCGGGTGCTTGTCGACGATCTGACGCCGGAAGCGGGCGGTGTCTTCGCCGCCTCCGGCCAATCGTTCACGGTGGCCGGTCGGCCGAGGAAGGCCGACCGCTATCGGCTTGTATGGACCTGTGCGGTGGATGCGCGATGACCGACACGAAACTCGCCCTCGTCGGAAACCTGCAGAAAACGCTGGACGCCGAAAAGACGGCGGTCGCGAAAGGCATTCGCGGCGGCATGGAGGCGCTGACGGATCTGGGCAAGAGGCGCCTGCGGCAGCAGGTGACGCGCGCCGGCCTTGGCGAGCGGCTCTCGAAGACCTGGCGCGGCAAGGTCTATCCGGGCGCCAAGGTGGAAACCTTCGAGCCGGCCGGCCCCATCTGGAGCAAGGCGCCGCATATCGTGCGGGCGTTTTCTGAAGGCCGGCCCATCCGGTCGAAGGCAAGCGGTGGGTGGCTTGCGATCCCGACGGATCTTGCGCCGCCGACACGAAAGCGCGGTGCAAGGCGCAAGCGCATGTCGATGGACGATTTTCTCGACGAGTTCGGCATGGACAGTCTCAGGGTGTTTGCACCGCCAGGCCGTGGTCGACGGGTGCTTTACGCGGTTGCGGACAAAGGGTTCGCGCGCGGTCGCGGAAAGCGTCGCAAGCCGAAGGCGGAACCGCTGCTGATGTATGTGCTGGTCAAGCAGGTTCGCCTTCGTCGGGTCCTCAATGTCGACACGGTCGAGCGCGGGCTTGTTCGCCTTGCGCCGGAGTACATAACCAAACGCATCATCGGAGGGTTGTCGGATGGTCAGTGACGGCGTGCTGGATGCGATGCATGCGGCGCTCGCCGCTGCCTCGGCGGCTTTGGCCGTGCCGGAGCTCCGCCGCAACGAGACGCTGGACAGCGCGCTCGAGGTGGTCGAGGCGGGTGCGAGCGCCTGGGCGAATTTCGTCGACGGCGATGTCGAGCGGATCGACCAGTCGCTCGGCGGCGGTTTCGAGTACGAGCTGCGCCAGACGGCGCTGGTCGAGATCGTTGTGCATGCCGCAACGGACGCCGAGCGCCGCGCCGCGCTCGCGGCGATCGTGAATACCCATGTCGACGCGATCGGAGCCGATCCGACGCTTGGCGATACGGTCTCGCTTTGGGAAATCGTCGAGCTTCAGCGCGACAATCTTGCCGAGACCGGCGTACCGAACATCAAGGGCGCGACACTGACGATCGCGGCCGAGTTCATCGCCGACCGTCCGGTCTGACCGGACACCAGAAAACGGGAATCATCATGACAGTCAAACGCCGTCGTGCGCCGCAACCGGCCGCCGAAACCCTGCCGCTCGTCCTGCTGACCGATGTCGAGGATCTCGGGCCGCGTGGCGCGGTCGTCGAGGTCGACCTCGACAGGGCCTCCGAGCTTGAAACCGCATCCTCCGCCCGCCGTGCCACGGATCTTGACCTTTCCATCGCCGGCAAGCGCCCCGCCAAACCGTCCTGATCGAGGAGATACCCATGCCCACCGCAGCCACGCCCCGCGGCAAGACCGCGAACCTTCTGTTCGGAACCCAGGCGGATTTCGCGACGCTCGCGCCCGTCGACTACATCCGCACGCTGTTCTACTCGGAGTCGCTCGCGGAGACCTCGCCGTTCGAGGATGACGCCATTCTCGGCACGGCGCGCGACAACAATCGCGACGCCACCGCGCCTGCGGACGGGCTGGCCTCGCTTGCCGGCGACATCGTCGTGCCGGTCGACGTCAACCACTTCGCCTATTGGCTGACCATGCTTCTCGGTGCGCCGGTCACGACCGGAGCCGGACCCTATGAGCATGCCTTCGCTTCCGGCGGGGAGGTGCTGCCCTATCGCACCATCGAGTTCGAAAAGCGCGCGGGTGCTGCGTTCTTCCAGAACGTCGGCTGCCTCGCATCGTCACTGTCCTTCGACTGGACGCGGGCGGGCGGGTTCCGGCAGGCGACCGTCTCGATCGTCGGGCGCAACCAGGAGAAGACCGCAGCGACGGTCGGTGGCGCGCCCGCCGCGATCCTTGCCCGCTCGCCGCTTTCGGCGGCGCAGGCCGTGCTGCGCATCAACGGCGTATCCGCCGCACATGTGCTTGGCGGATCCTTCACCTACGCCAATAACCCGGAAGAGGATGCCTCGATCAACGGCACGCCCTATCCGTCGGGCTATCTGCTCGATCAGGACGCCACGGTTACCGGTGCGATGCAGCTGCGCTATGTTGACGAGACCTATTTCGACCTGATGACGGCCGGCGATCCGGTGGCGATCGAGCTGGAATTCGGCAGTGCCGCCGACGCGAAGATCGTCTTCGCGCTTCCGGCGGTGCGGTTCGAGAAAGGCGCCTTCGCACCGATCAGCGGTCCGGGCGGGCTGCAGGCGGATCTGAACTGGCGCGGCGAGCAGTCCGCCGCGGCCGCCATGATGACGGTTACCGTCACCAACCAGATTGCGACCTACGCATGATCCGGCTGGCGAAGATCGACCGCACGATGCGCCCGCGCGAGATCGCGCCGGGCGTTTCCCTCACCATGCGTCCGGCATCCTCGATCGATATCGACCAGGCGCAGGGCGAGGCCTCTCGGGTGCTTGCTGCCCTGTTCACCGCCCCGGACACGCTCGAGGATTTCGGTCTCGGAGACTATCTGCCCGGCACCGACACCGACGCGGAAAAGCTTCTGGGCCTGTCGTCCTATCTGACGGCGGCGCTCTTGATGGAACAGATCGTCGAGAGCTGGGAGGGCGTGGCGGACGAAAGCGGCGAGCCGCAGCCCTTCAACCGCGCCTCGATCGGTCTTTTCCTGCTTCACCCGGGCATGAAGGATGCCTTCGAGCGGGAAGCCTATTCGGCCGTGCGGCTGGAGCGCGATGAGGGAAACGGCTTCGCCGCCTCGGAGACTGGCTCGGCCGGGGCGGCGGGGACTACTGCCGGGGATGCCGGGAGACCGGCGACGACTGCGGAGCGCGGTGCCCGATGACGGCGAACCAGCCGCGCACCGGTGAAGGAATTGCGGTCCTGCGCGCGGCCACCGCGAAGGGGTGCTGGCGCGTCGACGGGTTCAGCGGGCGAGCGACCGGCCTGTCGGCGGGCGAGGTGCGGGAACGCATGGCGGGTGAGAACCACGATCGCGATCTGGTCGGTGCCTGTCTGGCGGCATTCGAGGCCGGCGTGCTGAGCGGGCTGTCGACGAGGGAAGACACATGAGCGCGAAACGCAACCAGGTCGGCATCCGTCTCGTCGCGCTGAACGGCAAGGCCGTGGAGCGCGAGCTGAAGAAGTTCGGGGCGGAGGGTCAGTCGGCGCTCGACCGGATCCAGAAGGCGAGCAAGCCGGCGCGCGCCGGTCTCAAGGCGGTCGACAGCGGTGTCGGCGAGCTCAAGACCCGCATGACTGGTCTTGCCAATTCCGCCGGCCCGGTCGGCACGGCGCTGATGGCGCTGGGGCCGGCCGGCACAGCGGCGGCGGTCGGTATCGGCGCGCTGGGGCTTGCCTTCACCAAAGCGCTGGCGATCTCGCGCGATGCCGTGCGGGATTTCGATGCGCTGGCGAAGCGCGCGCGAACGCTCGGGCTGTCGACCGATCTCTTCCAGGCGCTGCAACTCGCAGCGGAAGAGCAGGGCATCGCCCAGCAAAGCCTGAATGTGGCGCTGCAGACCTTCGCCACCCGCTCCGGCGAAGCGGCGAACGCGACCGGCACGCTCTATTCGCGCCTGAAGCAGATCAATCCCGAACTGCTTGCGCAGTTTCAGGCGGCCGCGACCGGCGAGGAGCGGCTGAAGCTTCTCGCCGCGGCCGTTCAGGATCTCGTCAGCGCCGAGGAGCGGGCCGCGCTGACGGCGGCTGCGTTCGGGCAGCGCAATGTGGACCTGGTCCGTATCCTCGCCGATACGGGCGAAAGCATCGACGACCTGATCCGGCGCGCCAAGGATCTCGGGGTAGTCGTCGAGGAACAGATGCTGAAGCGCGCCGAGGAGATGGAAAACCAGTTCGGCGTCGCGGCGCGGGTGATCGACATCAACCTGAAACAGGCCTTTGTCGATCTCGCGCCGATCCTGATCTCGACATTGGAACTTTTCGCGGAGATGGCGAAGGCGACGCGGTATCTGAGCGACCTGTTTCGCGAGATGGAGACCCGCAGCACCGCGACGCTCGAGACCCATCTGGAGGATCTTTCCGCGCGTCGTGATGCTCTGCGGAAGGATCTGGAGGGCGGCGGATTGGCCACGCTCGGCGGTCTGATGGACGGTGCGGTCGAGCGCGAGATTGCCGGCATTGACGCGGAAATCAAACGGATCGACGCGATACTCGAGGCGCGCAAGAAGGTCGCAAGTCCGTCGACAGCGAACATCGAAACCGGGCCGACCGCCGAGGATCGTGCCAAGGCGGCCGCCTGGCGCGAACGGCTGCTGACGATCGACGAGAAGCGCGCGCAGGTCATGGCGGAGATCGACCGTCTCGAGACCACCGGCGCGCTGACGTCGAGCGAGGCGGCGATGGCGCGGATGAAGGCGGAAGCCGATCTGCAGAAGCTGATCGACAAGGGCCGAAAGACCAAGACGGGGTCCGACAAGGAATCGGTGGCCATGCTGCGCGAGGTGACTCGCCTGCTCGATGCGGCGCGCACGCCGGCGGAGGACCTTGAAAAGCGGCTGGCGCGGATCGCGGAACTGCAGGCCGGCGGCACCTTTGACCAGGCCGCGCCGGGGCAGGGCGCCGAGATGGCGAAACGAGCGCGCGTGATCGCGATGCGCGAGTATCTCGCCGCCGCCGAGGACACCGAAGAGGCGCTTCGGCGCATCAAGGACATCGCGGCAAATGGGGTCGGAGCCAACCGGGTTGCGGCCGAAATCGCGCTCGCCGAACGGGCCGGCAAGAGTTTTGGCGAGACCATGGAAAAGGTGTCCGACGGGATCGCGGACAGTCTGACCGACGCGATCTTCGAGGCGAAGAACCTCGGCGATGCCTTGCAGACGCTCGCCCGCCAGATCATGCGGGATTTCGTCAATGCACAGTTTCGCCGAATGCTGGGCGGCGGGAGTGGATCCGGCGGGATCTTCGGCGCGATCGGCTCTTTCGTCTCCGGCTTGTTCGGCGGCGGCGTCACGGCGGCGGTGCGTCATGAGGGCGGCCCGGTCGGCGGGGCCGGCCCGACGCGCAATGTGTCGGCGTCGGTCTTTGACGGTGCACCGCGCCGCCATGAAGGCGGCGGGTTGCGTCCCGGCGAGCGGCCGGTGATCGCGCTGGAGGACGAATACGTCATGACCCGCGCGATGCAGGGCGACCTTGTGAACACGCTGCGCGGGTTGGGGGCGCTTGCAAGCGCCCGCCCGACCGTATCTCCGGCGCCGGTCGTCAATGTGATAACGCCGCCTGGCCATACGGCGGAGACACGGGAAAGCCGGTCCGCCTCCGGCGGGATGCAGATCGACGTGATCGTCAAGCCGCTGGAGCGGGCGCTGGCCAAGAACATGCGAGAGGGCGGGCCGCTGCGCGACGCCATCGGCGGCACCTTCGGCCTCAACCGCGCGAACGGGTTGACCTGACATGGCGGTTCCAGTGTGGCCAGCCGGTGTGCCGAGCGCCCCGCAGCGCGCGAGCCTGCAGATCTCGCGCGCCTTCAACGCGCCGGTGTCGACCGAGATGGAGGGCGGCAACACGCGCGAGCGTCCGCGCGGAACGCTGCAATACCGGCTCATGAGTTTCGACATCCGCATGACGCCGGCGGAGTTCGCCCTGTTCGACGCCTTCGTCAGCGACGATCTCGCGCGGGGCACGAAACGGTTCGACATGCCGGTCTGGGACGGGGCGGCCCTGTCGACAAAGACCGTGAAGCTGTCGGGCGAGACCCGCTTCACGACGCGCCAGCAGGGCCGCGCGGTCATGGTGGCACTGACACTTGAGGTGGAACTGTGAGCGATATCCGGACACAGGCAATCCGCGAGGCCTATGCCTCGGTGACATCGGATGTGGTGCTGCAGACGATGGAGCTGCGGCACCCCTCCTTTGTCGAGGGCGGGACGCCGATCGCGCTGCGCTTCGTGCAGGACGGGATCGACCACGACCTGCTGCTGGAAGCGGACGCGCCGATGGACGCGGGGCAGGTCGTGAGTTTCAAGGCCATGCCGTTCGGCTTCACGCCGCCGTCGAGCGAGGAAGGACAGGTGCCGTCGGTCTCCTTCTGGATCGACAATGTGTCGTCGGAAATCCATCGCCATTTGCAGGCGGCGGTGTCGATCCGCTCGCCGCTGATCGCGACCTGGCGGGAATATATCGTCGGGCTTGCCGGTCCGCAGCAGCGGCTCGACGGGATCGAACTGACCGGCGTCAAGGTGACGGGCACGCGGGCGACTGCGACCTCGCGGCTGAACGACTGGCCGGACCGGCTGTTTCCGGGTCGGCTCTACACACAAACGGCGTTCCCGACATTGTCATGAGCTCACACGCCGGGATCGAGATCACTCCTGAGCAGGTCGCGGCGCTTCAGGCGCTCGTCGGCGCGCCTTACGACACGCGCGACGTTCGACCGGGGTTTCATTGCTGGGGCCTGTTTCGCGAGGTGCAGCGCATTCTCGGACGCGGCGATCTGCCGGAATTCGAGATCGCCCAGATGAGCGCCAGGGCACAGGCGCGGGCCTTCGCCACCGCTGCGGAGCGCCGGCGTTGGACCCGCGTGCCGGCTCCGGTTCAGGGCTGCGCGGTGCTGATGGGGCGGCGCGACGTGCCGATCCACATCGGCTGTTATCTCAAGCTCGGCCCTCTGCCGGGCGACATCGGTATCCTTCACGCGGCAAAACCCGCCGCGACGTTCGACAATCTTTCGCACCTGGAGTTCGCCGGATGGCGCATGATCGCCTTTCTGACGCGCGCCTGATCGCGTCGCCAATGCCCTGCGTGCCGGCGGAGCTGCCGGCGCTGCCTGGCGAGACGCTTGCGCGCGTCGTCGAGGAATTCGGCCCGCCGTCCTGCGTCGCCTTTATCGTCGAGGTCAATGGCGAGCCGGTGCTGCGCGCTGACTGGTCGCGCGAGATCGCGCCCGGCGACATGATCGTCGCGATCCCGCTGCCGCGCGGCGGCGGCGACGGGAAATCGATCCTGGGCATCGTGGCGATGATCGCACTTGCGGCCTTCGCGCCCTGGGCGGGCGGGGCGCTCGCCGGCGCGCTCGGGCTGTCCTCGACCGGGCTTGTGGCGGGTGCCATCGGCAGTGCGATCCTTGCCGGCGGCGGCATCCTGATCAACACGCTTCTGGCGCCGAAACCGGCGGCGACAGCCGCGGCCCAGCTGGAGGCCTCGCCGACCTATTCGACCAGCGCGCAGGGCAATCAGGCCCGGCTGTTCTCCGTCATTCCGGTGCAGTACGGCGAGCACGTCATGGTGCCGGACTATGTGTCCGATCCCTATCAGGAGTTCGACGGCAACGACCAGTATCTGCACCTGCTGTTCGGCCGGGGTTTGGGGCGCTCAGAAGTGGCGCTGGTGCGCATCGGCGAGACGGTCGTGTGGGAGGCCGGGACGGGGTTTGCCGGCGCGCTTGCCGACATCGAGATCGCCTTTTATGAGCCGGGCGAGCAGGTCGATCTTTTCCCCGTGCAGGTCGAGACTTCGTCGGAAGTCGGTGGGCAACTATTGGCGGATATCAACTGGATCGGTCCTTTCGCGGCCGTGCCGGCGGGCGAGACAGCGCAGCGGCTTGCCGTCGATGTCGTCTTGCCGGAAGGCTGCTATGAACTGACCGACAGCGGATCGCAGGTCTCCGCCACCGTCGCGCTGCGGTTCGAATATCGCGAGATTGACGATCTCGGCGCGCCCGTCGGCGCCGGCACATGGGCGGTGCTCGCCGATGAGACGATCACGCTGACGACGGCGACGCCGCAGCGCTTCACCTGGTCGCTCGACGTGCCGGCCGGTCGCTATGAGGTTCGGGCGCAACGCACGAACGCCTGGTCGGCGAGCGACCGCCGTTTCGACCGCTCGGAGTGGGCGGGACTGCGCGCCTATCTCGACGGGCCGCAGGCCTTCGACGATCTGTCGACCATGGCCGTGCGCGTCAGGGCAAACGAGCAGCTGACCTCGCAAAGCTCGCGGCAGTTCTCGATCGTCCAGACGCGCATTCTGCCGGTCTGGACGGGCAGTGCCTGGGAGGAGCAGCCGACCCGTTCCATCGCCTGGGCGGCGGTCGACATCGCCCGGAACCCGGTCTATGGCGCCGGCCTTGCCGACAGCCGCATCGATCTGGCCACCTTCGCCGCCTATGACGCGGTCTGGAACGGGCGCGGCGACACGTTCAACGGCGTGTTCGACACCCGTACGACGCGGTTCGATGCAATCAACACGGTTCTCGCAGCCGGCAGGGCGTCGGTACAGTTTCTGGGAAACCGCATCAGCCTGGTGCGCGACGAACCGCGGGCGCTGGCCGCGCAGGTCTTTACCGACCGCAACATCGCGCGCGGCTCTCTTGAGGTCGATTACGCGCTGCAGAAAAGCGACGCGGCCGACGACGTGATCGTGGAATACATGGATCGCACCAGCTGGAAGCAGGAGGAGGTGCGCTGCACGATCGCGGAGTCGGCGTCGGAAGCGCCGGCGCGGGTGCGCCTGATCGGCCCGACCGATCGCGGGCAGGCCTGGCGGGAGGGCATTCACCTCGCCGCGGACAATTTCTTCCGCCGGACCAAGGCGACCTTCCGCGCCGAACTGGAAGGGCGGCTGCTGAAGCGCGGCGACGTGGTGCTGCTCCAGTCGGAAATGCCGCAGACCTGGGGCGAGGCGGGTGTGGTGCGCGGGATCTCCGGCGACGACCTGACCCTGTCGAAGGAACCGTCGACCGATCCGCTGAACACCTATTTGCGCGTGCGGCGGCGCGACGGCGGCGAGTGGGGGCCGTGCAAGATTACCTGGACGGTGGGTTCCAGTGTCGTGACGCTCGATGCGGCGGACCGCGCCGCAGCGGATGCCGAGTTCGGGCCGCTGGAGCCGCATCTGGTCGACGATGGCGACGAGGCTCCGACCTATCTGCTCGGCGAAGGCACCGACTATGCGTTTCGCGGGATCCTGGTCAACATGGTGCCGGACGGAACCGGTGCGCAGATCGAGCTGGTGATCGACGATCCGGCCGTGTATGCGGCGGATCAGGGCTTGAGCGTTCCCGCCGCGCCGCAGCCCGGCTTCCTGCCGCCATCGGCCGGTGCGCCCGTGATCGACGCGATGAGCGTGCATCGCGAGATCAGCGTGACGGAGTCGCTGGTCACGGTCTCCGCGCGGCATCCCGCCTGGGCGGTGAGTTTCCGGGCGCAGGTCTCCTACGACGGCAATGCCTGGACGCCGGTCTATGAAGGCGCCGTGCCGGCTTTTTCGGCCTCGGTGCGGCGCGAGGCGTTTTACGTGCGCATGCAGGCGGTGGGAGATCTGCCGGGGCCGTGGCGGGTGGAACTGGTGGCCGCCGCTCCGGAGGAAGTGAGGTTTCCGACGAACGCGTCGATCCGCGCGACGGAGCTTTTCGATGCGGCGACGGAGAGAGCCCAGAGCGCCGGCGAGATCTTCGACGGCACGGAAGCCTCGTTCCTCGAGCAAATCAACCGGATCGTAACCGAGGTTGAGGCGGCCGGCAGGCAGGTCGACAGGCAGGAACGCAGCTCGGAGAATGCGCGCGCGGCTGTGACGGATGTGCGTCAGGCGGTTGTGACGGAAACGAGCGCGCGGGCCGAAGCGATCACGGCGATCGAGGCGGCGTTTAACGGATTTTCCGCCAACGGATTTGTCCGCTTCGCGGTCAATGCGGGCGCGCTGCCCGCCGGTGTGGTGGCCGAATATCTGGTGCAGCTCAATGCGGGGACGGAAGGCTCGCCGGACTGGACCTCGGCGGGCTTCGCGCTGCAGATCCTCGACGATCTCAGCTCGCGCATGGTGTTCAAGGTCGACCAGTACCTGATCACGGACGGCACGGACACCGGGCAGCCGTTCCTGTTTCAGGACGGGACGCTCTACGTCAACAGCGCCGCGATCCCCGACCTTGTCGCGGACAAGATCAAGGCCGGAACGATCACGTCGGAGGATGGGGCCAGCTGGTGGAAACTGAGCACTCCATCGGAATTCGTGTTCGAGATCTGAAGGGGCGGGATGAGCATCATCATGCGAGGCATGCCGGATGGGCATGCTGCGATCTACAAGGGGCCGCGCGAGATCGCGATCGAGAACGACCCGCACGCTGACATCGCGCGCGTTCTCTTCCACACAAAGCTCGACTATACGGTGGTGCAGAGCATTGTCGACGTCACGGTCAATCTGACGGGCGTGAACTACGACGCCAGCGGCAAGACCGTCTACAACGTTCATGCGCACGGACTGCCCTACACCCCGCTGATCTTTGGCATCATCAAGAATTATCAGGGCGTGCCCTACAACGACGTGATCGGCCAGAACCAGCCCGGCACGCCACCGCTGACGACAGGTGTCGTGCCGTTTTCCGGTACGATCGTGCTTCCCAGCACGGGTTGGATCGCCGGTGGCGCATACGCATTCCGGATGCTCCAGCTGGGCTGCAACGAAACCCACGTGACGGTGACCGATGTCAGCCCGTATGGCGCGAGCTTTGCGACCAGCTATCCGTCGTCCTACTACAACACGTTTCCATATGATCTGGAGTGCCAGGTCTGGATCACCAAAACCGCGCTTCCGGTGTGACGATGACCATTCTCCTGAAAATCTCGGCTGCCGAATTCATTTTCGCCGGCGGCGCGGTGACGGACAAGGATACGCACTTGCGTTTGAATGCCGGTCAGGACCTCGGTGTTTTGGCCGTGCCCGGAACGATCACGCCTCACGGCTCCTGGCCGGGGCTTGGCAGCAACCATCATCTCTATCTCGATTTCGGGATCAACGGGCTTGGCTGGGCGCGCATCTACACAACGCATGTCGACCTTGCGGGCTACCAGGTGGGCGTCTGACTATGCCCGTTCAACTGAAAGACGGCGCGATGCGCATGTTCGACGGAAGCGGGCGCAAGACGTTCGATTCCGATGAAAACATTCTCTACACGACGGAAACCTATACCGGCTCGGTCGTGCTGACATCCGTTACGAACGGGTCTTTCGATCCTGTGCGCTATCAGCGCTCCTATCAACTATCTCCAGGCGCCTTGAAGCCGGACAGTGAACTGTCGGTCGGAATGGTACGGTTGACGTCGGGCCAATGGCAGCGCGACTGGTTTTGCATTGGCGGGACATTCGTGACGTTCCACAAGTGGATGCCGGTCGCATCGAATTACTATCAGTCGCTGACCGCGGTGATCCGTCAAACCGTCGACATCGTGATCGAAAACGATCTCCTCCTGCTCAAGGAAGATCTGAGCATTTTGGGGCGCGCCGGCCAGCAAGGCTCCTTTGGTGGTGGACTGATCAGTCCGCAAATTACAATCGAGTATGTGCTCAAGGTGGCCGGGTTCAACTGACCGGCCCCGCCACCCGAATTTTTCGTCCGCCGCCCGGTGATCCGAGGCGGCTTTTTCGTGCCCGCATGAGAGAGGCGTCATGGTAACCGCAGACGAAATCCTGTCGAAGTTGAACGGTATGCTGGGCGGCATTTCGGCCACACTGGACGCTGCCGGCGCTTCCAAGGTGATCACGCTCGACCGTACGACCGGTGCCGATGCGGCGCTGGTCAAGCTGCGCGAAGGCGGGAATGATCGCTTTCGGTGGGGGCTGCCGCCAGGCGAGAATGATTTTGTCATCCAGTACAGCCCGGACGATTCGCCGCTCAGTTTCGCGGATCGCTTTCGGATCGACGGAGCGACCGGTCGGGTGACCGTGACGGGTCTTGCGCTCGACGATGCGAGCTTCGCCAAAACGACGTTCACGGGGCAGTCGCTGTTCGATCCCGGCTCGGCGGCGGCGCCCGCGCTTGCGTCGGTGGGGAATGTCGACACCGGGCTATTCTTCCCGGCGGCGGATACGATCGCTGCGGCGGTCGACGGAACTGAGATCTGGCGCACGACGGCGGCGGGGGTGGATGTCGACGGTACCATCTCTGCTACGGCTCTTGATTTGACGGGTGGTCTTTCCACTACGGGAAACTTTGAAGCCAGTTCGGCTGCATCGAAAGGGACCATCGGTCGGTCAGGGTGGGCTGGAAACTACTCGGCTTCCAAAGTTCAGGGGGTCTGGGCAATCGGCGACCAATACCGGGTCGATCTGGTCGCCAACAATTTCGGCAGCCAATTTGGGCTCGTTTACGCCTACACCTCAGCCGGGAACGGCGTTGCAAGCAAATTGCCCATCGCCGGCTGGGGCCACCAGATCCTCATTGCCAGCACAGGCGTGCCGCTGATCGGCTTCAGCATGACCTACGGCCATGCGTGGTTTTCCGGCAACGTTGGTATCGGTCCGAGCAAGACCGATCCGGCGCATCGCCTCGACGTCGAGGGGACGGTGGCCTCAACGGGGCTGATCATCGACGACGACAGCATTCAATTGACAACCGCCAAGACCCCGTCGTCCGCCGCCGATATCGGCACCACAGGCGAGATCGCGTGGGACGCGGACTTTATCTACGTCTGCACCGCGGCGGACACTTGGAAACGCGCAGCACTCGCAACCTGGTAGGCGCTCTATGACGACGATCACATGGACATGGTCCTTCCCGAAATTCGAGACAGCGCCCGTGGCCGACGGCCTCGACGACGTCGTCACGGTCATGCACTGGCGGTTGCGCGGCGAAGCTGCGGACGGGCTGATCGCAGAGAGCGGCAGGTTCGAGGTGCTTCCGCCGCCCGACCCGCAGACCTTCACGCCATTCGACGACCTGACTGAAGCCGAGGCATTGGCATGGCTCGCCGATCTTGTCGACATCGATGTCGAGAAGGCGGCGATCGCCGAACGGATCGAACTGAAGCGCAATCCGCCGGTCGTGGCGCGCGCCGCGCCCTGGGCGTGACCGACACCTCGAAACACACAAAGGACAGACGATGACCGAACCGAAACAGATCGACCTCAACGCACTGCGGATTCAGGCCGCGCACCATGAGGGTCTGGAGATCGCCAAGATCCTCACCGCGCGGTCTCAGAACCATGTCGGCGCGTTGGCGGTGACGGAAGCGCAGAAGGCGCAGGCTGAAGAGCAGGTCGCCGAACTGAAAAAGAAGGTCGCCACGCTCGAGGCGGATCTGGCCAAGGCGCGGGGCGAGGTGTCCGGCGAACCGATGGCCGGCAAGGCGGCCAAGCCCGCGCGCTGACCTCACCGACCACGACGAGCTGCCGAAGGGCGGCTTTTTTTGTGCCTGCCGGCCGGCGGTTCGCCGGCTGTCTTTGTTTCTGGAGAAAGACATGAGGCCTATTCACACCATCGTCATTCACTGTTCCGCCACGCCGGAAGGGCGACCGATCTCGGTCGAGACGATCCGAAAGTGGCATACCGATCGGGGATGGCGCGATATCGGCTATCACTATGTCGTCGACCTCGACGGCAAGGTGCACGAGGGCCGGCGGGTCGGGCAGACCGGCGCTCATGTGCGCGGACACAACACCGGTTCCATCGGTGTCTGCTATGTCGGCGGTGTCACCAATGACGGCCGTCTCGCGCCAAAGGACACCCGCACGCCCGCACAGAAGGAAGCGCTCAAGGCGCTGGTCGCCAAGCTGGCGGAAACCTATCCCGGCATCAAGACCGTGAAGGGGCACCGTGACTTTTCCGGTGTCAAAAAGGCCTGCCCCTGCTTCGACGCGCAGCCTGAGTACCAGCCGATCGTCGCTGCCATCCGGGCCGGCAAGCCGGCGCCGCGTCCCCGCCCGGAGCCGGTCGACAAGATCGAGCCCGCGTTTCAGTCCGACCCCGAGCCCTTCCGCGGCAAGCCGATGCTGAAAAGCACGACGAACCTCGCGGCCATCGGCACATTCGTGACCAGCGTCGTCACCGCGCTGACGAGCCTCGAAACCTGGGTGGCCGCGCTGGTGATCGTGATCGCGGCGGGCTTCGCCTTCTGGATCATCCGCGAGCGCATGAAGAAGGCGCGGGAGCTGGGGATTTGATCTGGCTCCTGAGTTTGGGCGCGCGGCTCAAGGGCTGGCTGGCGCTCGCCGCCGCGGTCGCCATGGCCATCGCGGCGGCATATCTCACCGGCCGGCGCTCGGCCTCGGCCGACGCACGGGCCGCGCGAGCGCGGGAACAGCTCGACGCGATGAAGACACGAAAGGAAGTCGACGATGATGTGGATGCGATGGGTGCTGCTGATCTCGATGTCGAGTATCGCAAGTGGTTGCGTGACCGCGACCGGTGATTTTTGCGATACGGCGCGCCCGCTTCGCCCGTCGATGCAGGACAACGTGACGGTCGACACGATGGCACAGATCGTTGCGCACAACAGGTTTGGTGCGAAGCATTGCGGGTGGACGCCATGAGCGAAGACATCAATTCGACCGGACCGGAGTGCCGGCGGCATGGGGAGGGGGGTGGCGCGGGTGAGTGATGCCGAAATGGAGGCAATGCGCAAAGCCGTGACCGACCTGAACATGACGGTCGGTCGGCTTGCCGGCACGGTGGAGACGATGGTCCTTGAATTCCGCAGCGAACGGGAATCCTCGGCCAAAAGCCGCAAGGGCGTCTATCAGGCGCTGGAGGAGGTGCGGCGCGAACAGCATCGAGTTGCCAATGAGGTCAAATCCACCGCGGCGCGGGTGGAACGAATGGAGCCGGCGGTCGATGACTACAACCGGCGCCAGGTGCAGCTCGAGACAGGCGGAAAACTGGCGCGCGCGGCTTGGTGGATCGGTGGATTTGTGATGTTCGCCGCCGTCTGGATCGTCAGTAACTGGGAGAAGATCACCGGGGCGTTCAGGGGGTGGGGCGGACGGTAGTCAGCTGACTTTGAATTGCCTTCCCAAGGGCGGGAGGGTCGAAGCGGTGCAACGCTTCGACCCTCCCGGGCAAACCGTCCTGCAAGACAACCCGGCCCGACGAAAGCTGAATTATCGCCGCTCCCACAATCGGGCCTTCCGGCCCGACCCCTGCTTGGCGGCCGCGCCGCAAATTTGGATTGGTTGACAATGGAGTCAAACCTTTTTGGCGAGCGGGACGTTCAGCCTGTGTCCCCGGTTGCGCCCTGGATCGTCGGCAAACGCAATCTCGCCAAGCGGTTGATCGCGGCGGTTCCGCATGATGTTTACGCTTAGGCATTCGTTGGTATGGGCTAAAGTATTTTTCCGCCGGCCGGTGCTATCAAAGGTCGAGGTGATCAACGATTTTTCGGGCGATCGCGCTGAAGATGGCGGTCATCAGCAGGATATGTGCTGCCGGATCGAGAAAGGCCCAAAGGTATCCTCCAGGCTTTGACCCAAACCGGGTCGCCATCTCACGGATGAGCAGGGCGAATATCATTCGGCAAATGCCATTGTTCAGAGAACTTTAGGGCGCGGGTGCTGGCTTCTTAGCAGCCATTGGTGTTTCGCGAAAATTGATGGGCCGACGCCACGAAGCATCGCGAAATCGTGCAAAATATGGCTTAGGGTCGGACATCTCATCGGCCGCATCCCAAAGCAACCGGTAAATTCGACGCTCATCGACGTCGTGGACCGTCTTGAGCAGTATTTCGAACTGATCCTCGGCAACCGCCATGTCGTGATCGCGCATTATGTCGCGATAGGCCTTCATCACCTTCTGAACCATCAGGGCATCGCCGCCGCGCCCCCTGACCCCGACCAACGTGACGCGTAAAAAATACCCGCTGAATTTACTCAGTATGCCGGCGCGCTCAGTCTCGCTTATTGCGCCAAGAGCGAAGGATCGGGCCAGTCCGTACTCGGCAGTGTCCAGCCGATCAAAATAGCGCGGCGATAGAGCCGAGCCGCGCGTAACGGACGAGGCGTCCACGTGGTGGTGGTATCCTATGGTCTCGCTCCGGTAGAACCGCTTCACCAGAAGGGGCATGAAAAGACAGAGTGCATTGTCTTCGAAAATGCAGTTCTCGGGATAAAACACTCGGTTTTCAATCAAGAAATCTCTGCGGAACACCTTGGTGCAGAGGCGGCCGAACTTTGAGATCAGCAAACCCCGGCGCACCATCTCGAATTCGCCCGGTGGAAATCCCATTGTGCTGTCGTGTCCGTGTTTGTTGCTAAGCACGAAGTCAATGAAATCATAGTCCTTGTCCGCCAGCGCGCGGACTTCCGCTATCGCATCGGGACTGAAGTCGTCATCGCTATCGACGAACCACACGTATTTGCCTTGGCACCAGCTTAAGCCTCGGTTCCGCGCTCCACCAGGTCCGGCATTTCGCTGCCGAACGAGCTGGCGGGCGATAGAAAGGCTCTCCTCATCAACCTTAAGTAGTTCCGCTTCCTCAAGGTTTCCGCCGTCATCGATGAGCATGACCTCAACGTCGTCCGCCTTCAGCGAGCGTAGGGTTGCCATGATGCGCCGGGATTTGGCGTGGGAGTTGTAAAACGGGACGACGACGGAAAGAAGCATCGGATTAATTTGCCGTAACGACCAGACTAAGGCAACACGGCCAGCGGGGCAGCCGTTCGGCCATGAGCCAGTCTGGCCATAGCCCGACCGTCTCCAGTCCGACAATTGCGAGTGAAACGGCGATCGCCAAGGATGCAGCGATCATCCATGTGCGAGACGGCCTCCTGCGCACGAGGATCTCCGAAATCGGCTTTGTCTTCGTTGGTTTGGTCACGATGAGCCCTCCTGCCGCCGTTCTGGCGGCTGCGCCCAGTACATCTACTCGCCGGTCACTACGCCAATCGCATGATGAGCCGCACGATGGGCCTCGGCAGGGCCTGGTAGTGCTCTCCGCCCGACCTCCCCCAAGTGGCGTGCCATTTAACACCAAGATTTCCTGATTTTCGCCGCTGAACAAGCGTTTTTTACCCTGATCTGCGTCTGAGGTCGCGAAAGCGCTCGTAGTTGGGCGGATTGGGCCGAAAGTCCGCAGCATTCCGGGCTGGCGGCGACGTTTTTCAGCGCTGCGGGCAGACTCGTCCTGCCGCTCTCGTTCAGTTTGTGCTTGGATTGCGGTCACGCGCATAGCGGTGGCGCTCGAAATTGGCGGATTAAGGCTAGGATGGCGCGTCCAGAAGCTGGTTCCAGACACCTGACGCACGCCATCGATAGAACCGGTTGTAGAGCGTCGTGCGTGGGCCGTAGCGCTCCGGCACATCCCGCCACGATGAGCCGGTGCGGAACCGCCAGAGGATCCCATTGATGACCTTGCGGTCATCGACACGCTTCACACCCCGGCTCTTGCGCGGCAAAAGCGGTTCGATGATCGACCATTCCTTGTCGCTCAGTTCGTGACGGCGCATGGCAACGTCCTTATTCGGGAGGTTGAATCAAATCTCGCGCCTCAACGAAACCCCGTTTATGGGGACAGGTCCTAGATGAACGCGAGGCTCTTGTCGCTCGGATCGAGAAGCTGGAACGTGAAGCGCAAGCTAGGAAGTCCGGCTAAGCCTTGTACCATTTCAACGACACGCCAAGATCGGCGTTGCCACGCCAATAGCCCTCAATCCACTTGTTCACCGACGGCTTGAAGTGTTTGCGGACGTAATGGAGTTGGCGCTCACGTGACAGGGAGGTTTCGCTTTCATCCCAAACACCGTGCTGGCCGGGGCGAACGCGGCAAACATGCCATTGGGGCACTTCACCGTAGCCAGCATCCCTGGCCGCGCGGACGATACGCTTGTCGGTGGACTGGCGATCCCTGTCCACCAACCCTGGCTGACCCAATAGGAGAAGCATCTTCTCGACCAGCTGCAGGTCCAGCATAACGGCTGCCTGCACCGCGCGGGGCAGTGTTTTGCTTTCCTGCACGATGAACTTGTCGCTGCCCGGCCAAAAGCCACCGGCCCAAATACGCCGAGCTATGTCTATATCGTCGGCGACCAGTCCTTGGATCGAAAAGCCGTCATTCGTGCCTTCACTGCAAAGAAAGGCCCGTCGATTGCCGTCAATTACAGCCTCTATGAAAGTCTTAGGTGCTGGCAGTTGAGCGTCAGGGCTGTAGCCCCCGTCGTTCTTGTCAGCAGCCCGCATTTCCAACGCAAGTGGTACTAGGGCAGTGCACTCGAAGAACTGGCTGTGGAGGAGGTCGCGGCGGACCGGTTCGTGTGCAGCCTTGAAAAGTCGAGCGGCTAGTGGTGTCAACCTCTGGTTCTCCCTGTCAGCTATTCTAGCTTGATTGGCGGCTTGCGGTGTTGCATAGGGCCAGTCGGTAAAGAAGGCGAGCAAATTTGAGGAACATTGTCGTTGCAGGCATAGGATACGTCTGTTTGTCTATTGGCGTCCTCCTATCTCAAAGGTGACAGCGTTCGACATCGACCCGTCGAGAGTACAGATGCTGAATTCGGGCCAATCTCCGATCCGTGATGCCGGGGTTAATGCGCTTCTTCGAACTGGGAATCTGGAACTGCATGCCACGATAGAGCCAGCCGAGGGGTTTTCCGACGCCGATCTTGTGGTGGTGGCGACCCCCGATGACGTCGTGATCGTAAATCGTATTAACCTCGACCTCGCGGACATCGCGGAGAAGGTGTGCAGCCGCGATATCTTTAGCGAGGATTGAAGACCCTGCAGGCGTAGGTTTTGGGAAGGCCAAGAATAGGGGATTCCTCTGACTCCTGCCTCCAGCCTAGAGCCTCGAATATCGGGCGATACTCTCTACCGTAGTGCCGACGAGATGGCTCGGTTATCACTTCCTGTTCGAAGATGATGAGCGTCTTTCGGGCGCGGCTGGCGATAGCTTCAAAAACCCATTCGCTTTCGGTGGGTAAATGAACGAGGACCGCCATCGTGAAGATCACATCGACACTCGAGGCGGGGAGGGTGTTAATCACTTCTTCCACGGCGCCCTGGTGTATATCGACCGCGCGGAAAACGTCCGGCATCCTGGCTTTCATTTCAGTAATGGCCTCGTCGCTGATCTCTATAGCCGATAGCCGGTGGTAGCCCGCTTCATACAGGGCCCGCAGGTTACGTCCGGCGTTGCAGCCGATCTCCAGAATGCTGTCGTTGCGCGCCGCGTGCCGGTCAAACACCTCCAAAAGCGACGAGGTGCGGGCTCTGAGCGTGGGCGTATCTGCGATATACTCTTCCGGCTTGTTGGCGCCGTCGTCTGGATGCCTCCAGTACGCATGAGCCTCGTGTTGGTCGAACTTTCGATTATCGGGCATATTTCGAGCTCATTGGTCAAAGGAAGCGACTTCAGTGTCGCTCGACTTGCTTTCGCTTCGTGCTATGAAGCGCGGAGACGTAAGCAACCATTTTTTGTAGCTACGGGGGACATTTTGTACACATATAGTTCGACTGTTAAGGATGTGGACCCGACTGTTCTGGAACGGCTTGCCATCAAAGGAGCCGAGAGGGTCGCGAAGGTCATCGATGCCTCGATAGATTATGACGCGGTGATCGGCCATAAGATAACCGACCAGCTCCGGTCCGCTCTATCGGCAGACGTTTCCGTTCCTCAGCTCCGAGAGGCGGCGGTTGAGTACACGATGGACGTGTTGCGCAGATCGAAGCAGGTGACATATCTCCTGCCGGATGTAGACGTGCTCTTTTTTGGCAGGACCAACAACAACATTCGGGAATTCAACTTCCTACTGGATCTTATCGATGCGAACCGCCGCCTGGCGACTGCAAATATCGTAGATTTGCGTTTCCGCAAGGCGTCTCATCCGGTTGACATTACCGAGTCTCTTCGCTCCTCCGTGGCAGCTTTTTACGACCAGCGTGCGAGCTTTTTACCCGCACTTGTATACCAGGTGGGACAGTTTTTCGTGCATTTCTTGCGATATGTCTTTTCGCTGCGTAGCGAAGACAGTGCGCTTCCAGGCGTTGCAGTAGTAGCTAACGATCATTCGCCTAATCCAGTAGCATTTGCTCTGGCCATGGAGTGCTTCGAGGTGCCCCGCATATACCTTCAGCATGCGGAGGTATCATCCAGTTTCCCACCGCTAGATTTTGAAGTCAGCATCCTGCGGAATAACCGCTCCAAGCGCATTTACCTAGAGGTGGGGTCACCAGCAGGCGAAGTTCTGGTCATAGGTCGCACAACCACACCCTTTGTCAGACCGACGCTGGGTTTTGATCAGGACGGCAAGTTTCCGGTCGTGATCTATACAACGGGCAGGGTAGACGTTCCCGGCCTTGCATCCGTAACCCAAAAGCTAAGAGCCAACCCGCTCGTATCTGCCGTTTACATTAAACCGCATCCCAATCAGGAACCCGTGGACTGGCCGGAGGGCATCGAGATTCGAAAGGCATTCGCGGAGCCGCATCTTGCGCTTGTGGGCAACTCTTCGGTAGTCATCGAATTGCTGCACCGCGGTATCCCGGTAATGCAGAACTTTTCTTTCGACCCTGTCGAAGATGATTACTATTCGTTCTGCAAAATGGGAATTGTGAAAGAGGCCCAGCTTGCGGCGCTAGATCAGCCATTTTGGCAGTGCATTTCATTTGATGATGAATGGAATGAGATCTACACCGACTCATATTCGCCCACCCCCTCCGACAGTGCGGCGGAAACAGCCCGGCTGCTCCAAATTCTGGAACCCATTCGACAACAGAGGTGGCGTCCGCGTCCGGCCCCTGCCTCTGCCGTTCCTCTACAAAGGGCGGCGAAGGGTCCGGCCACGCAGAAATTGCACCGGCCGCCTGTGAAATTGGGCGGTTTCTCCAGACGTTTGGTGGACTGGGGAAGCCGCGTCGCCCCGCGGACGGTTTTGGAAGTGGTGAAGTACGTAGCTTACCAGTCTGCTCTTAAAGACAAGCAAGCTATGTGGGAGTTGCGCTCGTCAGATTCCGGACCTGCTGCGGCGCCCGCGAAACGCGCTGCATTGGCTGCGACGGCGGTAACCGATCTCAGCGGGTGGATTGAGCAGTCACTCAAATCCTCCAGAAGCCCGGGTCAGTGGCTAAACATCACCCTTGCGGCTGGTTTCATCTCCAACGAACAGGCCATCAGAGCTGCTGAGAAGCTTCACGCTGACCGCCATCCAGAATCGTATTCGCTTTTTGACGAAGCGGAGCTGTTGGAGGATAGCGTGCCAGTCTTCCTGTGGCTCGCCTTCAAGCGCCTGGAGCTGTCGGGAGTGCCGCTCCCCTACGATCTTTCGGGGATGATTGGTGCCATCCTAGACGTCGATGACACTGGTTACGTCAGATCCAGTCTAGAGGCTTTGGCGTTCTCAGCATGCTTGAGGTTGGACCGCCCAGATTTGCTCGAGGTGTTGTTTCTCAAAAGCAAACGCTTAAAGCGCGCCAGCTTGTCTACCAACCGACGAATAGCCTTGCTGAGATACCTGATCAAACGGGATCCGGAGGAATACAGGCGTGCGCGGGAAGAATTCTGGAAAGCTGAGTCATCCCTGCATCGTCTTAAAATTAGCTACATAGACAGCGAACATCTGTCCGATAGTGAAGGGCCGTCGCATAGCCAGATAGAATTTGCCTTTGAGACAAGCGCGAACCCGGCGGTAGTCGAGGAGTTTTCTGTTCACGTTAAACCAGTGTTTGATCGTCTTCGACCCTACATGCGGTACATGGATGTCCGTTCAAGTCCATCCGAACGCAAAGCTTTCATGCAATCGGTGATGACGGCTCTCAGTGAGCAGCGTCCCTTTTCAATGATACGCCTCAGCGATGGCGAAGGGCACGCCTTCGCTCAAGGACACGAGTTTTTTTCCTTGGAGGATCAGAAGAACCGGGAACGCCATTGGTGGGGCATGGAGTTGACCGAAGAGCAAAGAGGTCTACTTTGCAGCAGGGTAGTGGCGGCGGCAGATCGCGCTGACGTCTTAGGAATCCCGTCGATACATCGGTTCGTCCGTGACACACACCACAAGACTACCACCTTTACGGGCAGCATCCAGGGCCGTGGGCTACTGCAGGTGCTGCACCACTTCTCAACGCATGAGCCCTCCGCACTGTTTGGCGAGGAGAAGATGAATATCCCGCTATTCAGATCCGTCGATGCCATGAAGGACCTCATAGGCGCGGCGCAGCGATGTGTTTTGGTAAGCAGCGCTGGGGCAGAATCAGCGCCAGCTTGGATGCAGGACGCGTCGAAAATCGAGCACATCGTCATTCCCACGCACTTTCGAACCTCGCGAAACGAAAAGTATCACGTGGCAGATCAGCCGTTGCCGCTGATCTACGAGGACATCAACCAGCAAGTCCGCGATAGGGTGAGTGCGGGGACACTTGTCTTGGTGGCTGGAGGGATCATCGGGAAAGTTTTCATCGACACAGCGAAAGATGCCGGTGGAGTGGCTCTAGACATTGGAAGCGTCATGGACGAGTGGCTAGATGCCGGGATACATTCGTTGCACTGATGTCCAAGCTGACAATGCTCTTACGAAAACCCAAAGCCTTTTTCCGGGATGCTAAAGCAATCCTAAAGCAAAACGCTGCTTGGAGTGCGGCTGTGGAACGCGCCGGCCGCGATGCCCCCACTGCCGTGCTTTTCGGGTTCGCTCGGTGGAAAACATTCATCCTCGATTACCTCGAGGACTACAATGTTGCGGTAGCAAGCTTTGGTTCCGCCGCGACCGAAGCGCAGCTCCTAGACATAGGCCGCCACGCATCTCCTCATGTCTTCACGTGGAGCTACAAATCATCGCCCGATCTGCCGCTGTTCTGTAAGCGGCACGGAATTCCGCTCACATACGTCGAGGATGGGTTCATTCGATCGTTCGGCCTAGGTGCGGACCGCACGTCGCCCGCCAGTCTTGTGTTCGATCAACGTGCGATGCATTTCGATAGGCTTAGGGTTTCTCAACTGGAGCAAATTCTGAGCAGCTACGACTTTCAAGGCGACGATGCGCTCATGGGGCACGCAGCACGCCTTGCAAAGCGGATGAAGGAAAACGGTCTTTCCAAATACAGTTTTTTGTCCAAGCGATCAGTGAATGAGGTTCTTGCGCCTGGAAAGGAGCACGTCCTCGTCCTCGGCCAAGTTGAGGATGATTTATCGATACGGTTTGGGGCTGAGCGCGTGGTTTCAGGGAATGAACTGGTGATGTTGGCCGCCGAAGAAAACCCTCACGCTCAGATCCTATATCGGCCTCACCCGGAGTCCCTAGCCTTCTCCAAGCCGCACTACTCAAATCCTAGACTTGTCGATGATGTATGTACGATACTAGGATCCGAGTTTGCCATTGGAGATTGTCTTGAGAGCGCTGATGTCGTTTACACCGTTACATCACTTGCGGGCTTCGAGGCGGCCCTGAGAGGTAAGCCGGTAGTCACTTTGGGTGCTCCGTTTTACGCTGGCTGGGGGTTTACAGAAAACAGATTAGCGACGCCCACGAGGACGCGCAGGCTAGGCGCTTTGGAAGTGCTGGCTGGGGCTTATCTAAAATACCCCCGATACAATGGCATCCACCCTGAACAGACAGGCAAGGAAGAAGCGATTCTACGTAAGGTCGAGGAACTTCTTCCCCCTGAGGCGCTGTAACAGCCACGTAACCCCTGAGGCGTTTAGTGAACCGCGCCGGGTTTGCCGGAGGTGATGTGCCTCCGTGAAATGCCCCCGAAGTTGGTTAGAGTTTTCCGGGTCTGATTCCTTGGCTGGAAGAGGAGCGGAAGGCGATGAAGGCATCGAGGTTCACGGACGCGCAAAAGGCGTTCATCATCAAGCAGGGTGAGGACGGTACGCCGGTGGCGGAGGTTTGTCGTCAAGCTGGGATCAGCCAGGCGACCTACTTCAATTGGAAGAAGAAGTATGCCGGGATGATGCCCTTTGAGATGCGGCGAATGCGTGAGCTCGAGCAGGAGAACGCACGGCTGAAGAAGATCGTCGCGGACCTGTCGCTGGACAAGGAGATGCTTCAGGACGTCATCAAGCGAAAGCTCTGAGGTCTGGTCGGAAGAGAACGCTGGTCGATGTGATGCGATCGGAGTGGGCGGTCTCGATCCGCCGCGCCTGTGCGGCGATCCTGCTCGATCCCAAGACCTACCGATACACCTCGCGTCGGCCCGACCAGGCCGCTCTGGAACAGCGGATCAAGGAGATCTGCCAGACCCGTGTGCGGTTCGGGTACCGCCGGGTTCATGTCCTCCTTCGCCGGGAGGGGTGGGCGATCAACATGAAGAAGACCTATCGGGTCTACAGGGAGTTGGGCATGCAGCTGCGCAACAAGACGCCGAAGCGGAGGGTGAAGGCGAAGCTTCGCGAGGATCGCGTGGAGGCCGTAGGGCCGAGCGACGTCTGGGCGATGGATTTCGTGCACGACCAGCTGGCGACTGGCCGCAGGATCCGCGTTCTAACCGTGATCGACACCTACTCGCGCTATGTGCCGGTGCTTGATCCGCGGTTCAGTTACCGGGGCGAGAACGTAGTCGAGACACTGGAACGGGTCTGTGGCCGGATCGGGTATCCGAAAACGATCCGGGTGGATCAGGGCTCCGAGTTTATCTCCCGTGATATGGATCTGTGGGCCTATCGACGAGGCGTTACACTCGACTTCTCACGACCCGGCAAGCCGACCGACAATGCCTTCATCGAGGCGTTCAACGGTTGGCTGCGGGCGGAATGCCTGAACGCCCACTGGTTCCTGAGCCTTGCCGACGCAGCGGAAAAGTTGGAGGCTTGGCGTAGAGACTACAACGAACAGCGACCACACTGCGCAATCGGGAACAAGGTCCCGGCAGCGCTCATGAAATCAGCACACGCAACCAGCCCGTGATGCTGATTATGGTCCGAAAACTCTAATCCCAACCGGGGGCACGTTCGGGAGCACTCCAACCCGGGACAGACTTCACTTCTAAACGAGGACAATCCGGGGAGCAGGTCAGGAGCCTTGGTATTCTGTTGATGTAAATCTAAACTAAGCCGGGTTCTGCAGCGCCTTGCGATAGGCGTCGATGCGCAACTTGAGATCCTTGCGTCGGTTTGGCAGCGAGGCAAGCTTTAAGCGGCGCTCAAGTCTTTCGAGGGTTGCTTCTGCCTCTTCCGGCGTGCTTTCAACGACAGTTCCACTCTCCATATATATCCTTACGGTATTTGCCTCCCGGAAAATCGATTTTGGTCGGGAAGAAATTTTTCTCAGGTTTTCCATTATATTTCCCGAAAAATTATCCTCTGAATACTTTCTGGCATCATTTCGGAAATGTAAGATGTTGCGCATTGATTGCCCTCGACTTCATAGAGCGCGAAAATGAGGATCCTTTCCATTCTTTCCGCTTCGGTCATGAGACCCTGCAGGCGATAGAAATTCGCAAGCTCTTCGATGCGACCGATGATGTCAGCTTGACTGACTGCTTTCGTCATAGCCCAATCTCGATTGTCATTCCTGAATTCAATATTTTCAATCAAAATTAGAAAAAATCAACCCTTACGATTAATTGTCGCGCCTAGGCTTGGTCAACTCCCCAAATCTACGGGGGCAGGTGTACCCCCATGAATATGACGATACACGGTCGCCCTTCCATTCGATAATTTGAACGGAGCCAGAGGGGAGGGCCAAATGGATGGTTCGGAAAGACACGAAACGGCAACGAGTACGCTCAGTTACGTGCTGGGTACACTACAGTTTTGTCGCGAGGCGTTAGGTGATCTTGATGCTGAACTTTCGGCTGACGTGGACGATATCATCAACAAGATCGGAGGACGCATTCTGCTGAATCAGGAAGCGTCGCATCGCTGACGGGAAAATGCTAAAATTTCCACCCTTAAGTGCAGAGGGTGAGAACCGTGATGCGAAATGTATTTTTCTCGGAGGTAATCGATCAGCTCAACGCTATCGAAGACTCTGCGCAGGCTATGGCGCTCCTTGATCGGATCAGATCATCTTACGGATTGAAGAATGTTGTATACTTTGCTGCGCAGATTCCAGAGTTGACAGTTCGTGAGCCATATCTCGCCGTTACCTACGATGATGCCTGGGTGCAGCATTACAAGGACAGGGACTACGTTTCCGTAGACCCGGTTCTGAGTGCTGGACTGCAACGAATGTTACCGACTGATTGGTCTACTTTCGACAGAACAAGTGGTCCCCTTAAAACATTTTTTGGCGAAGCCGAGGAGTTCGGCGTCGGTCGGCAAGGCCTGACGATGCCTATCCGTGGTGTAAACGGAGAAGCGGCCATGTTGTCCATCACAAGCGAGGAATCGGATCGGGAGTGGATCAGGCTACGGACGCACTACATGCGTGACTTTCAACTTATCGCAAATGTCGTTCATGAAATGATCTTGAGGGTTGAGCGGGTTCAAACCGTTATTCCACGGCTCACACGGCGGGAAATCGAATGTTTGAAGTGGGCCTCGGAGGGTAAGACCTATGAAGAAATCGCAATTATTCTCGGCATCCGGAGAGGAACGGTTCAGTCATACATGGAATTTTCTCGCCTGAAGCTCAACGCTGTCAACACGACGCATTCTGTGACTAGAGCGCTTCGTTTGAAGATAATCTAAACTAATTGATTGTTTTTAATTGAAAAAGTTGTCTACTCGGCAAATTTACGGACTATGTCAGCAGGTTTTCCCTTGTCATGATTCCGTCGTTCCAACAGGGGAGCTTGCAATGATTAGACTAATCCAAGGTTGTGATCGGTTGCGTCATATGTACGAGATCGATCGGATGCACACCATTCGAGCTGAAGTGTTCCATCGTCGTTTGCGCTGGGACGTACACGTGGACGACGGGTGGGAAATCGACGAGTTCGACAGTCAGAACCCGCTCTACATGATCTCCATCGATCCCGATACCGGCGACGTCAGAGGCAGTGTTCGGTTGCTGCCGACGACGGGGCCAAATATGTTGCGCGACGTCTTTTCGGATCTGCTTCCGCAGGATCTTCAGATTGCGGATCCGTTGATCTGGGAAAGCTCGCGCTTCTCGATCGATCCGGAATACGCCTGCAAGGCCAGGAGCGCCGGTCCCATAAATGAAGTGACGGCCGAACTTCTTCTCGGAATGGCGGAAGTCGGAACATTGATCCGTCTTCGTCAGATTGTCTCGGTTTATGATGCGACGATGGCGCGACTTTTTCAGCGGGCGCGTTGCAAGGCCGAGACGATCGGAACTCCGATGCGGTTCGGTCGGGTGATGACCTACGCGGGACTGTTCAAAACAGACGACGCGATGATCGACGGGCTGCGGGAGGCAAGCGGGATCACCGAGAGCGTTCTCGAAAAGACAGTCCCCACCGACCCGCTCTATGCGCTCGTTGCGTGAAGAAAAAGGGCCATTGTTGGCATCAGAGGGTGCCGTACGAGTACGAGGCGGCACTCTCTCTAGGCAGCTGATCTGCAATGGTAAAGACAGGAGCAAGAGGTGACTTCTAAAGATCAAAATGGTTGGACAGAAGATCAGGTCACTGAGGCCCTGCGAACCTTTGAGCAGAATGACCCGGCCCTGTATGAAATTACAATTATCTGCACTCCCAGTCGGGAGGCGATGATCTTTACGCTCGTGTCCCAAGGGTATTTGTCGTGGGATAGTCGTTCCGACCCGAGTTCATAGAGTTTCTGTCGGGATAACTGTCGGGATGACCGTTTTTGCATTTCTGGTCTGACAATAAGCTATTGAAAAGATTGGTCGGAGTGGCAGGATTTGAACCTGCGACCCCCTCGTCCCGAACGAGGTGCGCTACCAGGCTGCGCTACACTCCGATAGTGCGTGCAAAGGCGATTTTCCGTCCCGGGATGGCGGCGTCTCTCTGCAACGTCGCGGGTTAATATCACCACGCCCGCGCCTTCGCAACCCTGTCTTCCCACGGAAAACGATTGCGGCTGTGGATGACCATGCCGGCAGGACGAAAGGGCGACCGTCTTCCTTTTCATCCGGCCAAACATGTGGAGAGAACGCAATGCCCGCTCGAGGCGATGCTTGCGTGTCTCAAAGGGGCTGGTTATACACGTCGTCGCGCGTTGGGGCGTAGCCAAGTGGTAAGGCAGCGGCTTTTGGTGCCGCCATTCGCAGGTTCGAATCCTGCCGCCCCAGCCATCCAGTCCGCGAGCGAATGTGCCGGTTTGGCGGTTTCCGGATTTCTTCCGAAATTTCCGTCGGTTATGAGTGATTGCTTGGGACGGAGGTAGCTTTTGTCGTGTCTTTCCGCGGCGAATCCCGGCCTATTCCTCGCAAAGGCTCCAGAGAGCACTTGCCGTATCATGGTCGCAGGTAATGGAGTGGTGCGGAATTTTCGCGACCGCGCACCATCGCCGCTGCACCTTCGAATGACATGGCAGTGCTGCGACCGGCTTGCGCTTATGTGACATCATCGCCTGCAGAAATACGCGACCGCTTTGACGATGTCCTCATCGAGCAACAAGTCGCGTTGCTCGGCCCAATCGAGCGGCTGATCTCGACCACGTTGCGGCCCTCGCGGCGCGCAATTTCGGCAAGGCTCGGGACCCGGCCCGAGAGGAGGTCCTTAGACCACCGATGTCCAGCGGCATCGAAGACGCGCCCCATCAGCGAGGAGGCGTTCTTGCCGGTGGGAATGGATGCCGCATCGGTGCTGCTCCTCAAACGCCGATTTCGCGCAACAAGGCATTGCTGAACTTCCTCCCAAAGCGCCTCCGCGATGATTGGCGCATGCGTGGCCGGATAGTTGTTGCCCTTGTGCGTGATCTTCCCGCGATAGACCTGGTTCCTGAGGATTAGATGCAGCGCGCCGCGGCTCATCGCGACATCGCCCCGCGCGCGCCCGTTGCCAAACCGCATCGAACGTATCGGCCTCGACCTCTTGCGCCTGGCCGCGGGTCGCGAGAAAGGCGGGGCATCGCTGAAGGGCCGCACCGCGCGCCTTGATGCTGTCTGGGACGGGGAGGATGCGTCCGCTGTGCAGCAGTGCTCAAGATCACCATCGGAAAGCGCCGGGTCTTGTGAGGCTGCGTCTTCGTTGGCATCGGAAGTGACTCCTGTGCTGGCGCCAAACCCATTCCGGCGCTGCCATCAGCCAAAGCACCGTCAAACCCGGGCAGGAACGCCGCTGGTCGAACACCCGAACCGGCCGTTCGAAGGTCGTTCCCTCCGTGTGGCGATGTATGTCCGGTACATTGGGGCTACGGCGTGGCTTCGGGAGTACAGGCGATGGCGAGGATGGCGTCGACGGTCTGCTGCCTGATCTCCTCCTGCGCAGGGTCCTCGAATAGCTCGCCGCCGAAGATGGCCGAGAACGTCGGGCGATTGGAGACGTTGAAGAAGCTGGCGGCGCTGATCTGCCAGTGCAGGGCGACCGGGTCGAGGGCGGCGTGGAACACACCCGCTTCCTGCCCGCGGCGGCAGATCCGGGCAAGCTTGTCGATCGCGGCGAAGTTCATGTCGCGGATCACCTTGGAGGCGGCGAGGTTCTCGGCGTTGTGGATGTTTTCGATCATCACCATCCGAATGAAGTCCGGGTTCGCCCGGTGGTGGTCGAAGGTAAAGGCGACAAGGCGGGCCAGCGCCTCACGCGGTGGCAGGTGGTCAAGATCGAGCGAGGCCTCGCCGTCCCGCACCTTGAAATAGGCGGCCTCGAGGGCCCGGGTATAGAGTCCCAGCTTGTCCCCGAAGTAGTAATAGATCATTCGCTTGGAGGTCTGCGTGCGCGAGGCGATCGTGTCGACCCGCGCCCCGGACAGCCCGTTGGTGGCGAATTCCGACAGCGCCACCGTGAGGATGTCCTGCTTTACCGCCTCCGGATTCTGCGTCCAGCCGCGCCGCTCTGCATCTGTCGTCATCGCCATGTCCCATTTTTACCAAAGCTGTATCAGAAACAAAATGATCCAGTCAGTACACTTTGGCTTGACGAATTGAACCATTTGGAACATTTTGCCCTTGATGTGTGGAGGGGAGGCCACCGAACGAATGAATACAGACCCTGCTGCAGAGACGACGCTGGTGCGGACCGGTTCATTGCGCATGGGCCTGATCGGCCGGGGAATCCAGCTGTCGCGCACGCCGGCCATGCACGAGGCGGAGGCCGCGGCACAGGGACTGACGTGCCGATACGACCTTATCGACACGGACGCAGGGACTACAGACGAGCTTTCCGACATTCTCGCGTGGGCCGAGGACGAGGACTTTGCCGGGCTGAACGTAACCTATCCCTACAAACAGGCGGTGATCCCGCATTTGCACCACCTGTCCGACGCGGCGCGGCGGGTGGGGGCGGTCAATACCGTCGTTTTCCGAGGTGGCGAGCGGTTCGGTCACAACACCGATTTCTGGGGCTTTGGAGAGAACCTGCGCACCGGCCTGGCGGGCGCGCCCTTGGACGACGTGCTCCTGATCGGCGCCGGGGGCGCAGGCGGGGCTCTGGCCCATGCGCTGAATGACATGGCCGTAGGCCGGATCCGCATCGCCGATACCCGCGACGGCGCCGCAGCAGCTCTCGCACATGATGTCGGACCCCGTGCCGAGCCGGTGGGCGATCTCGCCGGGGCCGCCGCCAGCGCAACGGGCATCGTGAATGCCACGCCTGTCGGCATGGCCAAGCTGCCCGGCACGCCGATCGATACTGGCTTGCTTGAGCCGCGCCACTGGGTGGCCGACATCATATATTTCCCGCTGGAAACCGAACTTCTGAGGTGCGCGCGCGCCCTGGGCTGCCGGACCCTTGATGGCGAGGGCATGGCGGTACTCCAGGCCGTCCGGGCGTTCCAGCTCTTCACGGGTCGGCCAGCCGAGCAAAGCCGGATGCGCGCCACCTTCCGCCTTCTGGGGGAGGAAGCAGCGCCATGAAGACAGGCATCGCTACCGTCTCCATCTCGGGCAACCTCGAGGAAAAAATCGTGGCCATCGCCGCCGCCGGCTTCGACGGGATCGAGATATTCGAGCAGGATTTCATCGCCGATATCCGCAGCCCCAAGGCCGTCGGACAGCGCATCCGGGATGCCGGGCTAGAGGTTATGCTGTTCCAGCCCTTCCGCGACTTCGAGGGGTTGCCGGGCGCGCTCCGGGCCAAGGCCTTCGACCGGGCCGAGCGAAAATTCGACGTGATGCAGGAACTGGGTTGCGGCCTGGTCTTGGTCTGTTCCTCGGTTCATCCCGAAGCGCTCGGTGGGATCGACCGGGCGGCGGCGGACTTCGCGGAACTGGGCGAGCGGGCGGCGGCGCGCGGCCTGCGTGTCGGCTACGAAGCGCTGGCCTGGGGGCGCCATGTGAACGATCACCGCGACGCCTGGGAGATCGTCCGCCGGGCCGATCATCCGAACCTGGGCCTCGTCCTCGACAGTTTCCATACCCTTGCCCGCGGCATAGACCCCGAGACCATCCGGCGGATCCCCGGCGACCGAATCTTCTTTGTCCAGCTGGCCGATGCGCCGGCCATCGACATGGACCTCCTGTACTGGTCCCGTCACTTCCGCAACATGCCGGGAGAGGGCGACCTCCGCGTGACCGAATTCACGCGGGCTGTGATGGCGACGGGCTATTCAGGGCCGATCAGCCTGGAGATATTCAACGACCAGTTCCGCGGCGGCTCTCCGGGAACCATCGCGCAGGATGGCTACCGCTCGATTGTCGCACTTATGGACGACGTGCGACGGATCGAGCCCGAGGCGGTGCCGTTCCTGCCGCACTTGCCCGTGCCGGCCACGGTCCGGGACACGGCCTTTATCGAGTTCGCCGCCCAGGGCGATGATCTCGTGGCGCTCCAGAGGTTGCTGGACAGCCTCGGGTTTCGCCGGGCGGGGCGACATGTCTCGAAGGCGGTATGGCTCTGGCAGCAGGGCGATATCCGGATTGTCCTGAACGCCGAGACCGAGGGTCACGCGGGGGCCTCCTGGAGCGCGCGCGGCACCACGATCTGCGATATAGGGCTCTACGTTGGCTCAGCTCCGGACACGGTTACCCGAGCGACGGCGTTGGGCGCAAAGCTCTTCTCGCAGCCGCTCGGCTCCGGAGAGGTCCCGATCCCGGCAATCCGGGGGCTCGGCGGGAGCGTGATGCATTTCATCGACGACGGCGCCCTCTCGGAGCTTTGGGACGTGGAGTTTCTGCCCGAGGACGAGGCCGCCACGGGCGTCGGTCTGACCCGGGTCGATCACATCGCCCAGACGATGACTTACGATGAGATGCTTTCCTGGTCGCTGTTTTACACCACGCTTTTCGACATGGCGAAGGCGCCGATGGTGGATGTGATCGATCCGGACGGGCTGGTGCGGAGCCGGGCCATCGCAACGCCTGAGGGCAATTTCCGGATTACGCTCAATGGTGCCGAAACTCACCGAACGCTGGCCGGCTCGTTCCTCGCCGAGGGCTTTGGCGGGTCAGTGCAGCACCTCGCCCTGGCCACCGATGACATATTCGCCACCGCCGTGGCCCTGCGCGCCACGGGGTTCTCAGCGCTGCCGCTCTCGCCGAACTACTTTGACGACCTTGCCGCCCGTTTCGATTTGGCCCCGGAAGTTCTGGCGCGTTTGCGGAAGGAGAACATCCTCTACGACGCTGACGGGAACGGAGAATTCTACCAGCTCTACTCGCAGCCCTTCGCAGGGCAACTCTTCATCGAGATCGTTCAACGGCGCGGCGGGTACGCGGGCTATGGGGCACCGAATGCGCCCTTCCGGATCGCCGCGCAGAAACGACTTCAGAGACCGAAAGGAATGCCAGCCGCATAATAATCGATTGAAAACTTAGGAAAAAAACTTCCATCATACAAAAACAAAAACGCCAACGAACATCGGTGGACATCTCTAAGGGAGGAAACCAATGACACACCTGACCCGCCGGACCGCGATTGCGGTCGCACTGGCCGCCACCACGGCCTTCATCCTGCCGGGCGCTGCCCTGGCCCAGGACCTGCCGACACTCCGGCTCTCTTCTGTCGTCTCGGAGAACGACATCCGTGCCGAGGCCTTCGCTGAGATCGCCGAAGCTGTCTCGGACACCTTCGACATGCAGGTTTTCAACGGCGCAACGCTGGTTGCTCAGGGGTCCGAGATGACCTCGATCCAGCGCGGCAATCTGGAGATGGGTCTCGTTGCGCCGCAGACCATTGCCGAGCAAATTCCGGAATGGTCCATCGTGACGTCGGCCTACCTCTTCAGCGACGCGGCCCATCTGTCTGCGACCTTCGACAGCGACGTCGGTGAGGAGCTCAAGGGCATGGCCGCCGACGTGGGCATCCACATCCTCGCCCCGGTCTACTTCGGCACGCGGCAGGTGAACCTGGCGCCGGAGATCGAGGTAAAGACGCCCGAGGATCTGAAAGGCATCACCATGCGGATGCCCGGCGGCGACGCCTGGCAGTTTTTGGGCGAAGCGATCGGCGCGAACCCGACCCCGCTGGCCTACGCAGAGGTCTACACCGCGCTCCAGACCGGCGCGATCGACGGGCAGGACAATCCGCTGCCGAACGACTACAACATGAAGTTCTACGAGGTAACGAGCCAGATCGTCCTGACCGGACACCTCGTCGGCTTCGACGTTCTGGCAATCTCCAAGGAGCTCTGGGACGGCTTCACCCCCGAGCAGCAGGAGGCCCTGCAGTCTGCCGTGGACAAGGCCATCGCCACCTCCACCCAGCGGCACCTCGACCGCGAGGCCGAACTGGTCCAGTTTTTCAAGGACGAGGGCCTCCGGGTCTACACGCCTGACCGGACCGCCTTCCGCGACTACGCTCAGCAGAAATACCTTGAGTCCGAGTTCGCTGCGAGCTGGCCCGAAGGAATGGTCAACCGGATCAACGCGATCGCCAAGTAAGGTGACCTGTCTGATCCGCGCCGGGCTTGCCCCTCGCGGCGAGCCCGGCGCACAGGGGTTTTATCCATGTCCTCCTCGACCTCACGACCGATCCGCATCCTGCGCGGCGTCGCCGACGCGGTGCCGGCGACCCTGCTGGCCGTCATGTTCGTCTGCTTCATCATTCAGGTCTTTATGCGCTACGTGATCGACAGCCCCGTCGGCTGGACTGTCGAGGTTTGCGTCATTGCCTGGCTATGGATCCTGCTCTGGGGACAGTCGGTTTCGGCCGATGAACCGGATGAGATCCGCTTCGACATCCTCTACGGCAGCGTCTCGCCTGGTGTTCGGCGCTGGTTCCGGATGACCTTTTCGGTCTTGCTGGTCGCCATCTACGCCTGGTCGCTGCCGGCGCTCTGGGATTTCGTGACTTTCATGAAAATCCAGGAGACCTCCTACCTCGATATACCGTTCAGCTGGGTCTATTCTATTGCGCTGATCTTCTCGGTCGTGTCGATCCTGCGGTACTCCTGGATCTTCTGGGGTTCCGCTAGCTGGCGGGACGCCGGCGTCAGCTCGGTCGAGGACCTTGGCCGCGGGGATTTTTCGGAATGAGCTGGGAATTCGGTGTCGCCGTCTCCCTCATTGTCTCCCTCGCCATCATCGGCCTGCCCATCGGGCACGCCATGCTGGCCTCCTCGGTCTTCTACCTGCTGCTGCAGGGGCAGGACATGTCCATCGCCTTTGAGCAGATGCTGACAGGGCTCTACGGATCCTACGTTCTTTTGGCGATTCCGCTCTTTATCTTCGCCGCCGACCTGATGAACGTGGGCTCGCTGTCGGACAAGTTGCTGGACTTTTGCCGCGCCTTCGTGGGCCGGTTCCGGGGCGGGCTGGGGCACGTCAACGTGGTCTCTTCGCTGATTTTCTCCGGCATGTCCGGCTCGGCCATCGCGGATGCGGTCGGCATGGGCCGGATCATCATCAACCTGATGACCAAGGATGGGAAGTATCCCCCCGCCTATGCTGGCGCGATCACCGCTGCCTCGGCGATCATCGGACCGATCATCCCGCCGTCGATCCCCATGGTGCTCTATGCTCTGGTCTCGGACACATCGATCGGGTTCCTGTTCCTCGGCGGCGTGACGCCTGGCCTGGTGCTTGGCATCATGCTGATGGCAATGAACGCCTGGCAGGCCCGCATCCATGGTTACCCGGTGGAAGAGTCGGTGCCCCTGCGAGAGTTGCCCCGCGTGACCCTTCGCGCCGTCCCGGCCTTGCTTATGCCCGTGATCCTGCTTGTCGGCATTTACGGCGGCGTGACGACCCCGACCGAGGCGGCTGCGCTCGCAGCGCTCTACGCCTTTCTTGTCTCCACTGTCCTCTACCGCTCCGTCAGCCTGCGCATGGCCTACAAGACCGTCCGCAACTCGGCCAAGTCGACCGCCGCCGTCGGTTTTCTGATCGCCGGGGCGCTGGCCTTCAACTACGTGGTAACTGTCGAGCAGGTCCCCAACGTGATCCGCGACGCGCTGGGCGACACCGAACTGACGTGGGTCACCTTCCTGCTGCTCGTCAACCTGATCCTGCTGCTTCTGGGCTGCCTCCTGGAAGCGAATGCAATCCTGCTGGTCATCGTGCCGATCTTCCTGCCCACGGCGATTTCTCTCGGTATCGACCCGGTGCATTTCGGTGTGATCGTTGTGGTCAACACGATGATCGGGCTGGCAACGCCGCCCTATGGGCTGTTGCTCTTCGTGGTGACCTCGATCACCCGCTCGCCGATCCGCGAGACGATCCGCCACCTTCTGCCCTTTCTCGCGATCATGATCGCGGGGCTCGTCATCATCACCTTCCTGCCGGACCTCGTGCTCTGGCTACCGCGGCTGTACGGCTACGGTGGGTAATCCTTTGGAGACTAGACATGACTGATACGATCCTCATCATCAACGGGCCCAACCTCGATATGCTGGGCACCCGCCAGCCCGAGGTCTACGGCCATGACACGCTTGCCGACGTGGAGGCGCTGTGCCAGCGGACAGCCGAGGACGAGGGCGTCGCCATCGACTTTCGTCAGAGCGACAGCGAGACCGAGATCATGAGCTGGATCAAGCAGGGGCGCGGCGTGACGGCGGGTCTGATCCTGAATCCCGCCGGCTTCACCTCGACCTCAATCGCGATTCTCGACGCGCTGCTGATCTACGACCTGCCAATTATCGAGGTGCATATATCGCCGCTGTTCCGTCGCGACGAGTTCCGGCAGCTCTCCTACCCCTCCAAGGCCGCCTCGGCCAAGATCGAGGGCTGCGGCATCCGGGGTTACGAATTCGCGCTGCGCAAACTGGCCGAATGGGCGCGGGGTTGACCCTGCTGCTCAACCGAAGCCGTCTTCCTCAAGGATGTGATCGACACCGGATCGAATGTGGTGGGTCAGCAGGTCGAACTGTCGCGTCAGTCTTTCGCTCGATCATGAGGTCCCGGAGATCCGCGTGCTGCTTGGACACCGGCTTGCCCCGGAAACCGAGCGTTAACTGTGGAAACTATGAAGGCTGTTCACCCGGGGCTGGTCGAGCGGTGATGATTGGAAGGATCGAAGAGACCGGCTGGCCGGTGGCCCGGGCGGAGGCAGCGTTTGGGGGATCTCGACGCACTGCCAATCGGCGTCAGGACCGGGCCAAGTAGAAATTCGTCACTTCCAACCAGAAAGGCGATCAGAAATAATAGGATGGTCTGGAGTGTCATGTCCGGGGTCTTCCCTTTCGTTGCTACGGTACGAAAGGGTGCTTTCAAAGCTCTCGATCCGGTCGAGCGTCGCACCGCGCCGGGTCTGCAGGTCAAGGATCAGGCGGTCGATCTGAGCAAGCTTGTGCTGCAGATCGGCAAGGCCCGCTTCACAGGCCCCGGCACCTTCGTCGGTCAGGCATGGCGCCATAGCCAGCCCCCCCCCCGCGTCGAGAAGCCGGTCGCGATCATGTCGCGGATCCGGCCCGCTTTCCTCAAATCGCCAGGGCTATACCTGCGATACCCGTTGGCATCTCGCGACGGTTTGAGCAGGCCCACCTGCTCGTAGTGTCGCAGAATGCGCGCGCTAAGCTTGAGGGACGTCGCCGCTTCCTTGATTTGCATCGTCAGCTCCCTTTCCCAGACAGCGCTAGAACATTGACACTAACGTCAATGTCCAGGTGGTTTACCAGTCGGTCTTGGGCTGAAAGAACCGGCCGTGGCAGCGTGACTCAAACGAAATGGCCTCCGGCAAACCCGGTGCGGTTCTATCGTCCAGGGTCCGGCCGGGATTTGGGGAGCGGATTTGGGAGGCAAGGTCAGGGCTGATCGACGGTGAACTGAATGGTCAGCGGTCGCGCCGCTCGGAAACGGCTTGTCCGGCCGCCCATCCCGAGGACCAGGCCCATTGAAAATTATAGCCTCCCAGCCAGCCGGTCACATCGACTGCCTCGCCTATGGCATAGAGGCCCGGAATGGTCTTCGCTTCCATTGTGCGCGAGGACAGCGCCTCGGTTGAAATGCCGCCGGCCGTCACTTCGGCCTTGGCGAACCCTTCGGTGCCCGTTGGGTGGAATGCCAGATGCTGCAGGGCTTCGGCGGCGCGCTCAAGGTCCGCATCCGAACTGTTTCCCAACTCTCGTTTCAATCCGATATGCGCTGAGAGAACCTCGGCCAAACGGTTCGGAAGGTGTTCGCTCAAGACAGACCGCAGCCGGACGCGAGGCGACCTCAGCCGCGCTTCGCTCAGAATCTCCGTGGCATTCCCGATCAGCTCCAGCACGATTGGCGTGCCGGGCGTCCAGTATGAGGACGCTTGAAGAATTGCCGGCCCCGACAGCCCGCGATGCGTGAAAAGGGCGGCTTCAGAGAAGGTGGTGTGCCCGACATGCGCCGTTACCGGGCAGGACACGCCGGAAATCTCCCGGAACGCCTGTGCGTCGGGACCCAGCGTCAGCGGAACGAGCGCGGGCCTCGGCGGGACCACGGGCAATCCGAACCGCTGGGCGATCTGGTAGGCGACGCCGGTGGCGCCCATCTTCGGAATTGAAGGGCCGCCGGTGGCGATGACCAGGGAGGGCGCGGTCGCTCCGGCAACGCGAAACACGCCATCGCCATGACCGATCTCGCCGATCTGCGTCGAAAGACGGATCTCGACGCCCCCGCGCGCGCATTCCTCCAGTAGCATCGCCACGACCTGCCGGGCAGAGCCATCGCAGAACAACTGTCCCAACGTCTTTTCATGCCACGCGATGCGGTAGCGTTCGACGAGCGCAAGGAAATCCCATTGGGTGTAACGAGCGAGCGCGGATTTCGCGAAATGCAGGTTCTCGGACAGGAAGCGATCCGGGCTCGTTTCCATGTTGGTGAAGTTGCATCTGCCTCCGCCGGAAATCAGGATTTTCTTGCCCGCCTTGTCCGCATGATCGAGCAAGAGCACGCGCGACCCGGCCTGTCCCGCTGTTGCTGCCGCCATCAGGCCGGCAGCTCCGGCACCAAGAACAATCACATCAAATGTCATTTCCGTCCTCTGCGATCCTCTGTCGGACAGAAACCGCTATTCGCGAAAGGCCCATGCGAGTGCGCGTCATTGCATTCCGATCCCGTCGAGTGTCACCTCGATCCCATCCGCGTGCCACGCGGTTTCGGACAACGGCAATCGTGTTTCGCCATTCTCCACGGCATGTCGGGATCAAACACCTAGGGTTAGGACCTGTTGCTATGACTGCGATGGTCGGAGCGGATGTGTGCGGATACGAGGAGCAAGCCCGCAGGAAGGCTGGAGCCTATAAAGGGATTGCGACATGGTATTCCGTGCGGATCCGCCCGATCCGAAGGATGCTCGAGCTGACGTCGACCTGCGGCGTCAAAGCCCTCGGCCGGGGGAACGGTCCCGCTCTTCGGGCTTTTCCTTGCATCTCTCGTCATCTCGAACGCCATTTCAGTCATAGCAACAGGTCCTGACCCTAAGTCCTCTCGTCTTCGGTCTCTTTTCCGCTTCCCGGCTCGTTGTAGTTGGTGGGATCGTAGTCATCTGGATCGTACCCGTCCTGGTCCTCGTCGATGCCTGTCACATGCGTCGTTCCGGTTTCTTCGTCGTAGACAAGCCCGTATTTCGCCCGCCCCTCGGACTTGTAGCGTCTGTATTCATGGAAACCTGAATAGAGGAACACCACTAGGAAGGGGACCAGGATCAGGAGGGCTAGCAGTTGGGGTTCCATGGAGATGCTCCCTTGCGGGGTGAGTGTTTCGGGCGCAGGTCACCGGGGATCGCGCATGCAGCTCGCCGTCGGGCCGCCGCTTCCGTCCGCGGCGACTGGCTTGGCGCTCTGCTTTTCAACGAAATGCCCCAAGTGGCGAGAAGAGTGACGCGAATGTGGTCGGCAAGAGCGCGTCGATCAAGCGCAGTGAGCCATGAGGCTCGTCCCCGGTCAGGACCTGTTGAGTTGACTGCGATGGTCGGAGCGGATGTGTGCGGATACGAAGAGCAGGCCCGCAGGAAGGCCGAGGCCTTTCAAGGGATTGCGATATGGTATTCCGTGCGGATCCGCCCGATCCGAAGGACGGCCGAGCTGACGTCGACCTGCGGCGTAAAAGCCCTCTACCGGGGGAACAGTCCTGCTCTTTGGGCTTTTCCTTGCATCTCTCGTCATCTCGAACGCCATTTCAGTCATAGTGACAGACCCATCCTGAAAAAAACAGACGCTCTTGCAACCTTTCGAATTGGTCAAAGTGGGTTTGTTCCGGGGGGGGGGCGCCGCACCTTGGGCAAAGGCCGGGGTCGGCCCGAAAGGTCATACCATCAGCCCGGGCGAACGGTCGTTGGACTGCGTTGCGCATGGCCAGGGAGCAATCGGGCTGACGCTTCACGCCGCGTCCTCGTCTTCTTCAGCCAGCCTGCATATTCGCGCTTGATGCGTGTCGCGACTCATTTCAGTCTTTGAATGTGCGAGTTGAGCCTTGCCGCAAGCATTTTCCCATATGCTGGATTTTGCCACCCAAAGCGTGGTCGTCGGGTAGCGCATGGTTGCACCTATGTAAATTTACATAGTTCGAATTGTTATTCCTCAAATTTTGCCTGCATTTCATGCGGATGATGTTTTCGTCTAGTCTCACCTAGCGGAAATTTCCAGATACCCTGAGTGTGAAATCGTTTCATATTCAAAAAAAGCTTTGACGTTATATAATTTGTAACCGGCTTTAACCAATTTGATGACAATAGTCAGATGAGGTAATCCGATGTCGGTATCAGTTGGTGGTGGGTCTGAAGTGCGTGTCGCCTTTGCGCGTGTCGACGAGGCGGCCAAGCTATGTCTTCAGGCACTCTGGCCTGTCGTGGAGCCAAGGCTCGATGGAATCCTGAACAGCTTCTATTCCCACGTCGTGCAACATCCGGAGATGGCTGCATTGGTCGGTGACCGTCAGGCGTCCCTGGAATCTGCACAAAAGAAGCACTGGAAGCGACTGTTTTCCGGGGCGTTCGACGACGAGTATGTCCAGAGCATCGACCGCATCGGACGGGCCCACAGCCGCATCGGTCTGGAGCCGCGCTGGTATATCGCCGGTTATCAGTATGTTCTCAATGAGCTTATTGCCGTTGTTATGAACAAGTACCGCTTTTCGCCAAAGAAAGCGATCCAGGCGGTGCAGGTCCTGAACAAGGCTGTCATGCTCGATCTCGACTTTGCGATCTCGACCTATCAGCAGATCCTCATGGAAGCGCAGGAGGCACAGACCCGGCATCTGAGCGATGCGGTCGACCGGTTCAAGGACACGGTCGAAACGTCGCTCCGCATGGTCGACCAGACCGCAGACCGGATGCAGGAGCAGGCCGGTACGCTTTCCGGTGTCGCCAATTCCGCGTCGCAGGAGGCCGTGTCCGCCTCTGCCGCGTCCGAGGAAACATCGGTGAGCGTTCAGACGGTCGCTTCGGCCGCGGAAGAGCTATCATCCTCGATCGAGGAGATCGGCCGCCAGATCACCGGGGCGTCGGACGTCGCGCGGCGGGCGAGTTCCGTGACTGACAATGCGTCGCAGGAAATCGGCAATCTCTCCAGCACCGCCCAGAAGATCGGCGACGTGATCGGTCTCATTCAGGCAATCGCCGAACAGACCAACCTGCTTGCCCTCAACGCAACGATCGAGGCGGCGCGCGCCGGCGAGGCCGGACGCGGGTTTGCCATCGTCGCCCAGGAGGTGAAGCAACTCGCAAGCCAGACGTCCAAGGCAACCGAAGACATTGCCAATCAGGTGGCCGAGGTGCAGGCGGCGACAACGCGCGCGGTTGATACGATCGGCACGATTTCCTCCACCGTCGGCGAGATCGACACTTTGACGGCCGCCATCGCTGCGGCCATCGAGGAACAGGGTGCGGCCACGCGCGAGATTTCGATGAATGTCCAGCACGCTGCCGAGGGCACGATGACGCTGACGCGCAATGTGTCCGGGGTGAACGATGCAATCGACAAGACCGAACATGCGGCGGAGGACTTCCTCGTTGTCTCCGGCAGTCTGCGGACCCAGTCGACGGAAATCGCGGAGCAGATCCGGGGCTTTTTCGTGGAAATCCGGGAAGGACCGCTGGAGCGCCGCAACGGGCACGATCCGAACTATCAGGGGCCGGAACGCCGGGCCGAAGCCAGAAAACAGACCGCCGCCTGACGGTCTTTGACAGGCCGACGGTTGTCGCAAAAACCAACGGAGCGCCGCAGTCCGTGCGACGCTCCTTTTTGCATGGTCGGACGCCGTCCCGCGGCGCGCGTGACCGATTATTCCGCCGCTTGCGTCTGCATTGCGGCAAGCGACGTCACCTGCGCCGCGCAATACTTGAACTCCGGGATCTTGCCGTAAGGGTCGAGCTCGGCGTTGGTCAGCCGGTTGGCCGGCGCCTCGAAGAAACAGAACGGTACGAAGACCATGCCGTCGGCCACATCGCGGTCGGCGCGCAGGGTTGCGGTGATCGCGCCCCGGCGGGTTGTGACCGTCACGGCGGTTCCCGCGATGAGGCCACGCGCGTTGATCTCGCGCGGGTTCATTGCCGCGACCGGTTCCGGCTCCAGCGCATCGAGTGTGGAGGAGCGCCGCGTCATCGCGCCGGTGTGCCAGTGTTCCAGCATGCGTCCCGTCGTGAGCACCAGCGGATAGGTGTCGTCGGGGATCTCGTCAGGCGGAACGAGGTCGGCGGGCACGAGGCGTCCGCGTCGCGAGGCCGTCGGGAAACCTTGAGCGAAAATGATCTCGGCGCCGGGCTGGTCCTCGTGGGCGGCCGGATAGGTCACGCAGCCCTCGCGCGCGATGCGTTCGAAGGAAATGTTGTTGAGCGACGGCATCAGCGCCCGCATCTCCTCATAAACCTCGCCGATATGTGCGTAGGACCAGTCGAGCCCGATGCGGCGGGCGATTTCGGCGATCAGTTCCCAGTCCTGACGCGCCGCGCCGGGAAGGGGAACCACGGGGCGACCAAGCTGAACCTGTCGGTTGGTATTGGTATAGGTGCCAAGCTTTTCCGCATGCGCGGAGGCTGGCAGCACCACATCCGCGTGCCAGGCCGTTTCGGTGAGGAAGATGTCCTGAACCACCAGATGGTCGAGTTTTGCAAGGGCGGCGCGCGCGTGGATCTGGTCGGGATCCGACATCGCGGGGTTCTCGCCCATGATGTACATGCCGCGAATGCCGCCGGCATGGATCGCATCCATGATCTCGACGACCGTCAGCCCGCGGGCGGGATCGAGCGTGCGTCCCCAGGCGTCTTCATAGGCACCTCGAATATCCGCGTTTTCCACCGACTTGTAGTCGGGAAAGAACATCGGGATGAGACCGGCATCCGAGGCGCCCTGCACGTTGTTCTGTCCGCGCAAGGGGTGAAGGCCGGTGCCCGGCCGCCCGATCTGGCCGGTCGTCAGCGCCAGCGCGATCAGGCAGCGGGCGTTGTCCGTCCCGTGGACATGCTGCGATACGCCCATGCCCCAGAAGATGATCGATCGCTCGCTCGTCGCATAGACGCGCGCGACGTCGCGAAGCGTGTCCGCGTCGATGCCGCACACGCTTGCCATTGCTTCCGGCGAGAAGTCGCGGACCTTTTCCTTGAGCGCCTCGAAGCCGTCGACGTGGTTCGCCACATAGTCGGCGTCATAAAGGTTTTCGGAAATGATGACGTGCAAGAGCGCGTTGAGCATCGCGACGTCGCTGCCCGGCGTGAAGCGCAGCGCGTGCGAGGCATGGCGCATCAGGTCCTGGCCGCGCGGGTCCATGACGATGAGCTTTGCGCCACGCTTGGCGGCCTGCTTGAGGTAGGTGGCGGCAACGGGATGGTTCTGCGTCGGTCTTGCACCGATGACGATGATGCAGTCGGCATCTTCTGCTGCGCGGAACGGCGCGGAGACGGCGCCGGAGCCGACACCTTCCATCAAGGCGGCCACAGAAGAGGCATGGCACAACCGTGTGCAGTGATCGATATTGTTGGTGCCGAAGCCCTGCCGCACGAGTTTCTGGAACAGATAGGCCTCCTCGTTCGACCCCTTGGCCGAGCCGAAACCGGCAAGTGCTGCACCGCCCATCGTGTCGCGGATATCGGCGAGGCCGCCGGCCGCGCGCTCCAGCGCCTCTTCCCAGGTCGCCTCGCGGAAGACGTCGAAGGGGTTGGCCGGGTCGAGCATCGCGTCGCCGGCCTTGGGCGCGTCGTCGCGGCGCACAAGCGGTTTGGTCAACCGGTGAGGGTGGCGGATATAGTCGTGGCCGAAGCGGCCCTTGACGCACAGGCGGTTTTCATTTGCCGCGCCATTTCGCCCGTCGATCTTGATGATTGTGTCGTCCTTGACGTGCACCTTGGTCTGGCAGCCGACCCCGCAGAAGGGACACAGCGTGTCGACGGTGCGCTCGGCCTTGAGAACCGTGTGGCGAGCGGCTTCGTCCATGACGCTCTTTTCCTGCAGCGCGCCGGTCGGGCAGGCCTGCACGCATTCGCCGCAGGCAACACAGGTGGAGGCGCCCATCGGGTCGCTGAGATCGAAGATCGGGCGGGCCTCGCCGCCGCGATAGCCCATGCCGATCACATCGTTCACCTGCACTTCGCGGCACGCGCGTTCGCACAGGCCACAGGCGATGCAGGCGTCGAGATTGACGGCAATCGCGGCATGGGAGGTATCCCAGCGCGCCTCGCGGGTGGGGGCGGTATCCCCGGTGTAGCGGCTTTCATAACGTGAGCGCTCGACGCCAACGGCCTGCGACCAGATCCAGAAATCCGCGTCGCGATCCGGTGCGTCGTCGCGCGCCGGCATGTCGCTTACCAGCAGTTCGAACACCATTTCGCGCGCCTTGGTAGCGCGCTCGGATGCGGTCTTCACGACCTGGCCCTCGGCAGGCGTGCGAATGCAGGAGGCGGCAAGTGTGCGCTCGCCCTCGATCTCGACCATGCAGGCGCGGCAATTGCCGTCGGAGCGATAGCCGGTCGCCTCCTTGTGGCACAGGTGCGGGATCGAGGCGCCGACGCGCTTGGCGACCTGCCAGATGGTCTCGCCCGCCGCTGCCTCGACCTCGTGTCCGTCGAGGGTGAAGGTGATAGGGTCAGTCATCGTCCGGGCCTTTCGCAAGCTTGTCCAGGCTCTCGCCATCCCATCGCAAGTAGCGTTTGTCGGGCTCCACGGCTCCCAGCCGCCGGTAGAGCCGGATCGCAGCCTCGTTGTCGGCATCGACGCTCAGGTCCATCCGGGGCGCGCCGCGTGCGCGGGCTTCGGCGGCGCAGGCGCGAAGAAGCGCTTCCCCGACGCCGCGGCCGCGGGCATGGCTGGAGACGAAGACGTCCTTGACGAAATAGGCGGGATTGGCGCGCCCGGCAGGAAACAGCGGCGACATGGTCGCATGGCCGAGAAGCGTGTTGCCATCCTCCGCCACGAGAAACACCAGATCGCCGTAGCGCGCGAAGCCGTCCGACAGGCGCTGTGTCACCAGATCGGGGTCGGTGTCCGATCCATAGTGATGCTCCAACTCGCTCACCAGGGCGGTGAGCCGCTCGAGATCCGCCTGTGTGGCCGGACGCACGATCATGTCGCGCTCTCCTGCGCGAAGAATTTCAGCACGGAGCGCATCGGATTGCTCGCGGCCTGTCCAAGTCCGCAGATCGAGGCGTCGCGCATCACCTGTTCCAGATCGCCGAGGCGATCCTGGTCCCAGTCGCCGCGCTCCAGCATGGCAACCATCTTCTCCGTCCCGGTCCGGCACGGCGTGCATTGTCCGCAGCTCTCGTGCTTGAAGAAGCGCAGCAGGTTGAGCGCCACGGCTTTCATGTCGTCCTGATCGGAGAGGATCACCACCGCATGCGAGCCGATGAAGCCGCCATGCGGCTCGAAGGTTCCGAAATCCATCGGCAGGTCGGCCATGGACGCTGGGAAGATGCCGCCCGATGCGCCGCCGGGCAGGAAGCCCGCGAGCGTATGACCGTCGGCCATGCCGCCGCAGGCCTCGATGATCTCGTGGATGGTGCTTCCGGTCGGCAGGATCGCGACGCCCGGATTGCGCACCCGGCCGGAGACGGAAAATGACCTGAGGCCCGAATGGTCGTCCTTGCCGTGGCCGGCGAAGCGCTCCGCGCCATGCTCGAGAATGTCGCGCACCCAGTAGAGCGTCTCGATGTTGTGGTTCAGGGTCGGGCGACCGAAGAGACCCTTTTCCGCGATATAGGGCGGACGATGACGGGGAAGACCGCGCTTGCCCTCGATCGATTCCAGCATGGCGCTTTCCTCGCCACAGATATAGGCGCCGGCGCCGCGCCGCAGCTCGATGGGGGCGTGATCGCAAAGGCCCGTTGCGGCAAGGGCATCGAGTTCCTGCCGCAGCACCTCAAGGACGCCGGGATATTCGTCGCGCATGTAGAGATAGATGCGCTCCGCTCCCACGGCCCATGCGGCGATCAGCGCGCCCTCCAGCATTCGGTGCGGATCCTGTTCCAGGAAGATCCTGTCCTTGAAGGTGCCAGGTTCGCCCTCGTCGCCGTTGATGGTCATCAGGCGCGGGCCTGCAAAGGAGCGCACGATGTCCCATTTGCGTCCGGCCGGGAAACCGGCGCCGCCAAGTCCGCGCAGCCCCGCATCGGAGAGCGTGGCGATCAGGTCTTCGGGCTTGTGCCGGTCCGCAAGACACGCTTCCAGCAGTGCGTAGCCGCCTTTCGCGCGGTATCCGTCGAGACGCAGGCCCTCGACCGGGCGGGCCGACGTTTCATGCCGTTCGGCGGCGGCCAGGAGGCCATCGGCTGTGGCGTTGCCGATTTCATTGCGTCCGAGTTGGGCGGCGGGCGCTTCCGAGCACCGCCCCTGACAGGCTGCCCGCACGACGCGGATCTCGCGCGGATCGGCACGTGTCTCCAGTTCGGCGATGAGTTGTTCCGCGCCTGCCATCATGCACGACAGGCTGTCGCAGACCCGGATCGTCAAAGGCGGCAGCTCCGCTCCGTCGGTCACGATGTCGAAATGGTGGTAGAAGCTTGCGACCTCGAAGACCTCTGCCTCCGACAGGCGCATTTCGTGCGAGAGCGCTTTCAGGTGCGCGGCTGTCAGCCCGCCGAATTCGTCCTGCAGCAGGTGAAGGTGCTCGATCAGCAGGTCGCGGCGTCTCGGGGCATCTCCCAGAAGCCGGCGCACATCGTCGAGCGCCGCGTCGTCGAGGGGGCGCCCCTTGAGCCGCCCGCCCTTTCCGCGGCCGTTTCGACCGGTGCCGGCCCTGACAGGCTGCGGTTCGCGACGTCCTCCGAGCATGGCCGCCCGCTCCCTCTCGTTTGCAACATGAGGAGTGGCAAGGAATTCGGATGCGAATTCAAATCGCGATTGGCAATCGCGTGATCATGTCAGGTTATCAATCGATTGTGGCGCCTGAAGGCATGCCCGCCAGAGGGCCGATGTCAGCGGCAACTGCAGGTTCCGGCGCGGGGCGACCAGCCCGATGACCGGCTGCACGCGCATGGCCTCCAACTCGCGAACGCCAAGGGCATCCGTCTTGAGCTCGTCGACGATCATCCGGGGCAGGATGGCCACCACAGGCGATGTCGCACGGCCCGCGCGTCCGAAGATGGACAGGAAACTGTTGGCCTCGAACACAACCTGCGGCGTGGCACCGGCATCCGAAAAGGCTTTGTCGAGGATGCGCCGGTTCTGCATGTCGGGCGTCAGGAGGGCGAGTGGCCAGTCCGCCGCCTGTCTCCAGCTTGACGGTGTCGCGGTTTCCCCCAGCAGGTCGCGCGATCCGACCAGGCAATAGCTCTCCAGTTGAAGTGCCAGTGTGTCGACGTTGTGCAGCGGCTCGTTGTTCAGATAGGTGATGCCGGCGTCGATGGAATAATCGAGCAGCCCGGCCTCGATCATTCGTGACGACAGGCTGGTGCAGACGATGTCCACGCCCGGATGCTCCCGGGCAAGCGTTGCCGCCAGCCGCCCGGCAAGAGGCGTGGCGCTCGGGATCACCCCGATCCTGAGCCGTCCGGAGAGCGCGCCGCCGCCTGTTACATCCTGTCGGAGGCCGTCGAGGTCAGCGAGGACGCGGCGTGCGCGTGTGAGCACCCTCTCGCCCGCCTCGGTAAAACCCAGGAAGCGCTGTCCGCGCTGGACGAGCGGCGTTTCGAGCGCTTCTTCCATGCGTCGGATCCGCGTTGACAGGGCCGGCTGCGACATGTTGCAGGCCTGCGCGGCGCGCGCGAAATGGCGCTCGGTCGCGAGCGAAACGAGTACGCGCAAATCGGCAACGTCGATCGGTGGCAGGCTGCTCACTCGGTGCCTCTCGGTTTTCTCAGCCGATTCAATAGTGTTTTGTCGCCGCCAGGGAAAGAAAAACAAGGTCGTCGAGAGGCGCGCGGACCGGTTCGGATCGGGGTTGCCGGCATTAAGAAAAATCGCCCGCCCGCACGATGCGGACGGGCGATGAACATTTTAAAAAACCTGCAAGTATGACTATGTCAATTTCCTGTGCCGCCAGGCCAATAAATGCGACGCCTCCGCGCCGTGGAAATTCAGGGGCCGGAAAGTCGTTTGGCTTTCGCGATCAGCCAATGACACGTCCATCCGGCCGAGATTAAAAATCGAGCGCCGCCCGATCTTGTCCGCAAGCACCGCCGACTGCGTGCGAACCGGCTTTGTTTCTGCGCGCGCCGATCATGGCAGCGGCACGGTCGGGCGGCACTGCTTGCCCCAAAAGCGGGCCGGGTTGAGGCCAACCCGGCCCAGTTGGGTCACGTTCGAACCAGCAGGCAAAAGGTCGCTGCGGCTCGCATGTGACTTGTGGCGCTTCGCAGCGGACTGCGGGGCGAACCGCAGCCCTTTGATACGACTGTGCAAACGCCCCAAGGCCACCCCTTGAAACACCTGGACGTTTGCCCCATCCCGTCGTCGGAGGCGGTCCGTCCGTCAATCTTCCGCGATGTGCCGGGACCGGAGATCTGAGTGACAATCCGGTCGGCACGTCGACGTCATGAGTCTGCGGGTGCCGCGATCAGACAGAGTGGGAAAACCACTTACACCCCGGCACAACCCTTCGTTACAATCATGAAAACGCAACCGGCGTTATATGTCCGTGATTTTGAATCGCTGCCGGCCAATGCAAGGCGCGGCCCGTCAATTTCCCCAGGGCCCATCAGGCGTTGCGTGACGGTTTGAGAGGCTGCCTCCGGTCGCTGCAACCGGTAGAGTGCCGGACTGGTGGCCGATGCCGTTTGCGGGGTCGGACATGGCCCTGAAATGCCGGCATCGTGCCATTGCCGCACGGATGCAACCGGCGCCGGTTTCGAATTCGGCAAGGCGGATGCCGGTGCGCCCGCGTTTTCTCGCGGGTCCGGCGGGCGCGGATAACCGCGAATGGTTGTATTGGTTCGAGAATTGCGCAACCATTGAAAAACAAGCCAAAAAGCGTGATTGAGGCAAAACGCGCGAAGGTGGCGACAGTGCGACGGGGCCGAGGCGACTGTGGACAACATTGGCGACAACGGTAAGGCGGAGGCCGACATGCGGGCATCCGGCCCGCGGTCGGTGTTGCGTGGCTTCGTGCTCGGTGTTCCGCGGTTCGAAGTGGACGGAGAACCCGTCATCTTCCGCTCGCGCAAGGCGGAGGGGCTGCTTGCGCGGCTCTGTCTGACGCCGGGCGGACGCCTGTTGCGCGAGACCGCCGCCAATCTGTTTTGGCAAGACAGTTCCGATCATCATGCGCGCTCGTCCCTGCGCCAGACGCTGCTGATCCTGAGGCGGGTTCTGGAATCTGCCGGATTCCACGGGCTGGGTGGCGACAAGCTCAATATCACGCTCGATCTCGAGCGGGTGCGCACCGATATTCAGGACTTGTTCGCGGTCGAGGGGAAAGTGCCGCGCCGCCTGATCGACGAGAAGCGGTTGTCGGAGCGCCTCATTGAGGGTGGGGAGACGCTGTCCGAGCCGTTCACCACCTGGCTTCGGGTATGTCGTCAGCAGTTCCACGACCAGTTGCGGGGGGTTCTGGAGCCGAGGATCGGGCTCGCTGGCGATGACTGGCAGGGCATCGAGGATTCCGCATGTGCGTTGTTGAATCTCGATCCGACGCACGAGCCGGCCTGTCGGGCTTTCATCGCGGCGCGTGCGGCAAGGGGAGACTATACCTCCGCACTGCGGGCCTATGAGGAACTGTGGAACCTGTTGGAGGAGGAATTCGACACACAGCCAGCCCGTGAAACCCAGAACCTGATCGTCAACATCAAACTGGGGCATTTTACTGACTGGTTGAGTGACGAACGCGCACGTATTGCAGCGGAGTCCTCCGGCATCTCAGCTCCCCGGCGCCCGGCGGACTCAGCGCTGGGCGGCGCGACCCTCGATGAAGTGTTCGCGGCCTCGGACCTGCCGCCGTCGCCCTTCGAGCCGATGCTGCCTGCCGCGCATGCGCCACCGGTGATCGTTGTCGACCCGGTCATGCATGTGACGCTTTCCGAGGAGGACACGCGGCTCGCACGGGTTTTTCGTCACGATCTCATTTCCCGGCTCGTCCGCTTCCGGGAATGGTCGGTTGCCGACGGCTTGACCGAGGATCTGTCGCAATCGCGATCGCCACTCTACCGGGTGGCGATCAGTGCGATGCTGTCCGGTCGCATGCTGTCCTATTCGGTCACGGTCATGAATTTCCGCACCAACGCCTATGTGTGGGGCCGCAACTCGGAACTCGATATCGACGAGCTTTTCGCCCGGCAGCCCGGGTTGGTCGCGGAAATCGCGCTCGCCATGAACGTGAGCATTTCCGCCGAACGACTGGCGAACATGTCACGGATACCGGACGTTTCGGTCGAGGATTGCGACCGGCTGCTCGTCGCCCAGCGTCTGCACTACACGTGGCGGATGGAGAACTCCGACCGCGCTGAACAGATCGTCTCGGGCATCATCGAGGAGAACCCGGGTTTCGGGCCGGCCTACTCGAGCCTTGCGCAGATCCTCAACACAAGGCACATCATTTTCCCCGGTCAGGGGTTGCAGGACAAGGACCTCGACCGCGCCGCCGGACTGGCGCGTGTCGCGCTGTCGATCGACCCGTTCGATCCGCGCGCGCATCTCAGTTCCGCCTGGACGGCCGCGCTGCAGCGCCGCTTTGCCCAGGCCGAAGCGCATCATCGCCAGGCACTGGCCCTGAACGACAATGATCCCTGGACGTCCCTGTCCGGGGCGCACGGCCTTGCGTATTTCGGTCACGCGGCCGAGGCCGCGCGGATTGCGAACACGTTGCGCGACAGTGGGCTTTTGACCTCGCCGCTGCACTGGAGCTATTTCGTCGGAATCATGTTCCTGAGTGGAGACCACGCTGCGGCCATCAACGCGTTCCGATATCTGGAGGGCGGCTATCTTGGCGTCGAGGTCTGGTATGTCGCGGCGCTTGCGTTGACCGGGCAGGAAATCGAGGCGCGCATGCAACGTATCCATCTGGAGGAGCGGGTGCGGGAACGCTGGGTTCGTCCCGAGCCACCGACCCCAGCGCAAATCGCGCGATGGATCGGCAGTTGTTTTCCGATCAGTGACCGGGCCACATGGGATATGTTGTGCGACGGGTTGTTGCGTGCCGGAATGACCCTGCCGGTCGATCTCGCCCCGCAGTGAAGCAGGCGGCGGGCGCGACAATGATCGCGGGAGGTCAACTCCGGCGCACCGATGTCGTGTCGGGGATATTGATCCGGTCAGAGTACCGGAAATGCCTGTCGTGCGCCGGACCCATCGGCAGGCGGCGACGGCCGGTAACGCAATCGTGTAACGCATTCGAGTGGGCCGGTTTCCGGCCGCATCGACCCGGAAGGCGCCGGAGCGCGGTGCCGCACTCCGGACAGGAAGTGCGTGTCGATTTTAATCCGTCATGCAATCTGAGATAATCAATTGCTTGCGATAGTTGATGATTTCGTTATTTCAGGTTGTGTGGATTGGGAGCTGTCGCGACTGGCCGGCTTGCCGTGATCGATCCGTGATCCCGATCGGCGAGGTGTAACCGTCTGGCGTGCGGCCTCGAGACTGCCGCGATCGGACGGATATGTCTGTTACGGTTTCACATTCCAGGAGCACTGACACAAACTGCAGGTTTCCCAACGCCACCCGATCGCCTAGTCTGGTTTTCATTGGCGTTTCGGAAACCGCAGCACAACGCGGCAACATTCTGCTGACCACGGAGCGTGACGCCAGAGCGAAGACCAGGGGTGGTTGATTGCGCGGATGACAGGGAATTCACCCATGGTCCTCCTGGTGGAGGACACGCGTGCGCTGGCGGAAACCTATCAGGCGTATCTCGCCCCGCAGGGTTGGAACGTGCAGGCGGTCGAGACCGCCGCCGCGGCGAAAGCTGCCGTCGAGCGGGCGGCGCCGGCTGTCGTCGTTGTCGACGTCAATCTTCCCGATGGAAACGGTCTGGACCTTTTGCGCTGGATAAAGGCGCGTCAAGTCCCGTGCGAGGTGGTTGTGGTGACCGGCACCGCTTCGATCAACATGGCGGTGGAGGCCATGCGCGAGGGCGCATTCGACTTCGTGATGAAGCCGTTTTCCGCCGATCGGCTGCGTGTCACCCTTCGCAATGCGATCGACCGGCAGATGCTCACCAATCGCCTTGAGGCGCTGGGCGAGGAGATGGAGGGGGAACGTTTCGAAGGGATGATCGGACGCTCCTTCGCCATGCAGACGGTCTATCGCATCCTGCGCAACGCGGCCCCGACCAACGCCACCGTATTCATTACCGGCGAAAGCGGGACGGGAAAGGAGCTGTGCGCGCATGCGCTTCATTCCCTCAGCCGCCGGGCCATGGGGCCGCTGATCTCGATAAATTGCGCGGCAATTCCCTCCGGCATGTTGGAGAGCGAGATATTCGGCCATTCCAGGGGCGCCTTTACCGGCGCTCTGTCGGATCGGCTCGGGGCCGTCCTTTCGGCCGATGGCGGAACGCTTTTTCTCGACGAGGTTTGCGAGATGGATCTCGACCTACAGTCGAAGATGCTGCGCGTGCTGCAGGAAAAGACCGTTCAGCGGGTCGGCGAAGACACGCCCCAGCCGGTTGACGTGCGCATTGTCTGCGCGACCAACCGCGATCCCGAAGAAGAGGTCGCCGCAGGGCGGTTCCGCGAAGATCTTTACTATCGCCTGCACGTCGTTCCGGTCGAGCTCCCGGCCCTTCGCGAGCGCGACGGCGACGTGCTGCTGATTGCGCGGGAGTTTCTTGAGATGTATTCGCGCGAAGACGGCAAGCGGTTTCGTGGCTTCACGCGGGCATGCGAGGACGCCCTGCTTGCCTATTCCTGGCCCGGCAATATCCGGCAGCTTCAAAACACCGTTCGTCGGGCCGTGGTGTTGAACGATGCGGAGTTCATGGATGCCGACATGCTCCCGTTGCCGAAGCCGGTGCAACCGTCTTGTGCTGCGCACCCCCCTTCGCAGACCGAGAGGACCCCGGATGTCGGGAGTGTCCCGCCGGCCGATGCATATCTGGCGCCGATCGCGTCGGAGGTTGACGCGCAAGGCGACGACTCTGTCGCGGGCGGAGAGATAGATCCGCTCGAAACCGTGATCCGGACCACGATCGAGCGGGCGATCGCGCTTTGCGACGGCAACATTCCGCGCGCCGCCAATTCCCTGAAGGTCAGCCCGTCAACGTTGTACCGGCGTGTCCAGATGTGGAACCAGGACGGACCCGACGACGGCAAGGACGGGTCGGGGGGCTGACGCCGGGTCTGCACCCGGAAGCCATCTTTACGAAAGCGGCTGCTGCTCTTCCTGTTCCGCGCTCGTCGCCTCCGCGTTCATCGCCTGACGCTGTCTGGCGGTCGCGGCGATGTGGCGTTGCAGGTCCGGGTCCTTGTCCATCAGCTGCTTGAAGTCGGCACGCGACAGAACGAGGAGGTTGCAATACCCAAGGGCGTGGACATCGGCGGTGCGCGGTTCGCCGGTAAGCAAGGCGATCTCGCCGAAGACATTGCCGCGGCCGAGACGGATCCGCTGGGTCTCTGTGACCACCTCAACCGCACCCGATGAAATGAAATAGGCCGCATCCCCCCGTTCGCCCTGGGCAATCAGATGATCGCCCGGCACGGCGAAGCGAGGGCGCATCAGATGCGCGATCTTCTCGATCCGTTCGCGCGGCAGGTCCTGGAACATCGGCAGTTGAGCGGTGAGTTCCACGGTGCGCATCCCCATGTCGAGCTTCGGGCGCGCCTCGGCGCGTGCGCGGGCCTCCTGCACCGCCTTTGCCAGACTGGAATAGAGCTCTTCGCCAATGAGGTTTTGTGACAGAAGACCGCGATAGGCGTCTTCCTCCAGCCTGAGCGCCGCCCTTTGCAGGAAGCGTTGGTCGAGGCTGTCCGCATAGTCGGGATATTGCAGGCGCAGCGCTTCCAGCGCGGTTGTTGTCGCCTCATGACGGTTGAGCAGGATTTCGTTCAGGATCTCCGCCACGCGCTCTCCGAGCAGACCGGAGATTCGTTTTCGGTTGAATGTGGTGAGCTCATCAAGACCGATCCGGCTGAGCAGCAGCATTTCGTAGCGGTCGGCAAGCAGCCGGGCGAGCCAGCCCTCGTATTTCAGCCGGCGCTGGCACCATTGCGCGATCCGCATCGTGCGCGGAAAGGCGAGTGCGTCGCGTGCGGCGCGATTGTATTCGATACGCCCCCCCGCCCTGGCACGGTCCGCGATGTTGCCGATCTTGGCAAGCAACGTCTCCGCCGTGTGGATGGACGCCGTGCGCTGGCGCAGGTGCCGCAGCACGATCTCGCGTTCCCGGTTGGAGATCGAGACTAGCCCGACGGTGATCCGATCGCGGTCGAGAATATCCACTTCCGCCGGCGTCGCACCCGGCGCGTCGGCGAGGCGCTTCCTGTAGTCGGCCTGAACGCGCTCGGCCACGGGGCCTGCGATCCGGTATTCCTGCGCGGCCTGCGCCACCCCGTCGCGGACATTGGAGCCGGCAAGTTCGAGCACCTGGCTGCGCATGGCGCTGTCCAGCGGAGACAGCCGGTCCAGGCCGAGGAGCTTGATCAGTGGCTTCAAGGTGGTGCCGTAGACCAGCAGCGTGAACAGCACGAAGCCGGTTGCGAGAACCGCGACGAATTGCTGGACTTCAGGGTCGATGGCATCGTTTTCCGTGACACCCAGTGCCAGCGTCAGGGTGATCGCGCCGCGCATCCCGCCCCACAGCATCACCGTCATGAACGGAAAGCTGACCGGTTGCGAGAGCCTGAGCAGGCTGAGCAATGGCAAAAGGCCGAACAGGACGACCGCTCGCGCCACCAGTGCCGCGACAATGACGATCGCCAGCAAAAGCAGATCGTCCAGGCCGATGTCGACGAGAAGCTTGGGGATCAGGATGGAGGCGAGCATGAAGATCAGCGACGAGGCCCAGAAGGCGATCTGCTCCCAGACGTCGTTGAGATAGGTCCAGCCGTCCGGCGTCACCCGCGACGGTCCGGTCAGGTTGATCACGATTCCCGCCATGACCACGCCGACCACGCCCGATACGCCGGCGAGATACTCCGCGCTCACATAGACCAGATAGGGCAGGGCAAAGCTCAACGTCACCTGGGCAAGGCGGAAGTCTCGCACCAGCGGCAGCAGGTGGACCAGGGCCTGTCCGGCGATGTAACCGATGGCGATCCCGCCCGCGAATTTCCAGAGAAACAGGCTGAGACCGCTTGCAAGATCTGCGGATTGTTGGCCCGTCAGCGCGCCCAGCAGGATGACGAAGAGGGCGATGGCGGCGGCATCGTTCAACAGGCTCTCGCCCTCGACCAGGCGTCCAAGGCGTGCCGGTGCGCCGATGTCGCGAAAGATCGACACGACGGCGACCGGGTCCGTGGTCGCCACGATCGCGCCAAGAAGCAGACAGGCGATGAGGGAGAGCCCCGCGAACGGCGCGAGCGCCAGTCCGATGAAGGCGGTCGCGACCAGAACGGCAACGACGGCCATCACGAAAATGACGACGCCATCCTCCGCCATGCGGCGCACGTCGAGCGTCAGCGTCGTTTGAAACAGAAGCACCGGCAGGAAGATGTTCAGGATGCCCTGCGAATCCAGCGGCAGGTTGACGAAGACGTCGGCAATCTCGTTGAAGGCGTTCGTACGCGGTGTGTAGAGGAGCCAGGCAGCGAGCAGGCCGATGGCGACGCCGACCAGCGCAAGAAGCACCGAAGAGGTGACCTTCAGCCGCTGCGCAAGCGGCTGAATCAGCGAAATCAGCACGAGCAGGCCGGCAATGGCGGCAATGAACAGCGGCGCTTGCATGACGTGGCTACCTCAAGGGATTTCCGGGCGGACCGGCGACCATCTGCATGTAGTGAACCAGGATTAAGACCGCGTTCTCAGCCGTTGTCCGACGCCGGTTCCGGCGGAACCGCGGGGCGTTTGCCCTTTCTTTCCGACAAGCCGATTCCCATCAGGACGAGCACGAGTGCAGCGGCATGGTAGAAGTGGAAAGGCTCTCCGAGCAACGCCACGGCGAGGAACGACGAGAAGATCGGGACCAGATTGATGAACACGCCGGCTCGACCCGGCCCGATCAGTTCCACGCCGCGCATAAAGAAGATCTGGGACAGGAACGAGGGAAAGATCGTGATATAGGCGACGACGAGCCAACCCTTTGCGGTCGGCCATTGCTGTGTTCCCTGAACCAGTTCGATTGCAAATACTGGAACCGAGACGATTGCCGCGATCACCGAGAGCACTGTGAAGAACACCATGCCCGAGACCGCAGGGCGTTTGCGCAGCAGGACCGCATAGAGCGAGTAGAGCAGGCAGGCGGTGATCATCAGCGCGTCGCCCGGATTGATTTTCAGTTCCGCGAGGCGTGACAGGTCGCCTTGGCTTGCGATAAAGGCCACGCCGCTCATGGTCAGGACCACACCGCACGCCTGCAGCGCCCGGATCGGGGTTCGCAGGATCGCCAGCGCACCGAGGAGCACGAACATCGGCATCGAGCCCTGGATGATCCCCAGGTTCAGCGCGGTGGTGCTGTGGGCCGCGATGTAAAACAGCGCATTGAATGCCGTAAAGCCGAACATGCCCATCAGCACCATCACCGGCAGATACCGTTTCAGGATCGGCCATTCCGCTTTGACCTGGCGTCCGTAGAGCGTGACCATGAGCGCGGACACCGCCAACCAGCGCAGGAAGACGACCGCGAGCGGCGATACCTGATCGATCGCCAGCCGCCCGGCAATGGTGTTGCCCGCCCAAAACAGCGCGGTCAAAGACAGGAGCAAAATCGGTTGCGCGAAAAACCACGCACGAAGAGTGTGATGGGAAGGAAGCATGAACCAGCCGGTCGTGGAAATCGGGAAACGGCACCGCCCGCACCGCGTGGCGGCGCATCGTGATTGGCGCCGCCGCCAAAGCCAAACGACCGTTACGCGGCCCGTTTCGACTGACGACACCGGTATCGTATGACGAATTGCGCGGTGTGATGCAAGCGCGGGCCGGCGGAGCTTGGGGGAGGGGCTGCCTTAGCGGACATGCGCCGATGTTGATTTGTTCCGATTTGGATCAAGTCTTTTCGATTTGTGTCAGATTGACCGGGTGCCGTCCGTTTGGGAAAGTCCGGAAACGTCATTTGTCCGGCGCGGTTGCGGCCGCGCCGCTGAAACACAGCACAGGGAGTGTCCGTGGCCATGGACCGTATCGAGATCGCTGGACTGAAGGTCGATGCCGAGCTTCACCGTTTTGTCGAGGACGAGGCGCTGGTTGGAACCGGCGTGTCGTCGCAGGATTTCTGGAGCGGCTTGTCACAGATCATCCACGATCTTGCGCCCGCAAACCGCGACCTACTGGAAAAGCGCGACGCTTTGCAGGCGCGCATCGATGACTGGCACAAGGCCCATCCCGGTCCGGTCGATCTGACGGCCTACAAGACCTTCCTGAACGAGATCGGGTATCTGGTTCCCGAGGGCGAGGCGTTCTCCGTTACCACTCAAAATGTCGATCCGGAGATCGCGACGCTCGCCGGGCCGCAACTCGTCGTGCCGATCACCAATGCACGCTATGCGCTGAATGCGGCGAACGCCCGTTGGGGGTCGCTCTACGACGCGCTCTATGGCACCGATGCGATGGGCAGCACGCCGTCCGGCGGCGGCTATGATCCGGCGCGCGGTGCCGAGGTGATCGGCTTTGCGCGCGCCATCTTGAACGAGCGTTTCGCACTCACTGGCGACTGGAGCGACGCGACCGGCCTGTCCGTCGTCGATGGTTCCCTGCAGGTTGCCGGTGGCGCTGGGGCGGTGATGACACTGGTCGATCCGGCGCAGTTCGCCGGCTATCGTGGCGATGCCGCAGCGCCGGAGGCGGTGCTTCTGGTCAAGAACGGCCTGCATGCCGAAGTCGTGATCGACCGGTCGAGCCCGATCGGCAGCACGGACGGCGCCGGCATTTCCGACATCGTTCTGGAATCGGCCGTCTCCACCATCATGGACTGCGAGGATTCTGTTGCCGCCGTCGATGCCGAGGACAAGGTCGTCGCCTATCGCAACTGGCTCGGCCTGTTGAAGGGCGATCTGGTCGCGAGTTTCCAGAAGGGCGGCAAGACGGTGGAACGCCGCATGGCCGGCGATCGCGTCTATACCGCGCCGGCGGGCGGCGAGCTTCGCCTGCACGGCCGGTCTCTCATGCTGGTGCGCAATGTCGGCCACCTGATGACGACGCCGGCGATCCTCGACCGCGACGGCGCGGAAGTGCCGGAAGGCATGCTGGACGGCATGATGACCGCGCTGATCGCCATGCAGGACATCGGCACCGGCGGCCCGGATGGCGGCGGGCGGCGGATGAACTCGCGTGCCGGCTCGCTTTATATCGTCAAGCCGAAGATGCACGGGCCGGAGGAGGTTGCCTTCTCCGAGACGCTTTTCACCCGCATCGAGCAGGCGCTGGGCCTTGAGGCCAACACGCTGAAGATGGGCATCATGGACGAGGAGCGCCGCACCACGGTCAACCTCAAGGAATGCATTCGTGCGGCTTCCGCGCGCGTGTGCTTCATCAACACCGGCTTCCTCGACCGCACGGGCGACGAGATGCACACCTCAATGGAAGCCGGCCCGATGATCCGCAAGGGCGACATGAAGTCCTCCGCCTGGATCCAGGCCTACGAGAACTGGAACGTCGACATCGGGCTGGAGTGCGGGCTTCCTGGCCACGCGCAGATCGGCAAGGGCATGTGGGCGATGCCCGACCTGATGCAGGCGATGCTGGAGCAGAAGATCGGCCATCCCCGGTCCGGCGCGACAACGGCCTGGGTTCCCTCGCCGACGGCGGCCACGCTCCATGCGCTGCATTATCACGTCGTCGATGTCGCGGCGCGCCAGGTCGAGCTGAAGTCGCGCGGCCGGGCGAGCCTCGACGACATCCTGTCGATCCCGGTGGTCGAACGTCCGAACTGGTCGGCGGATGAAATCCAGGCCGAGCTCGACAACAACGCGCAGGGCATCCTTGGCTATGTCGTGCGCTGGGTCGACCAGGGCGTCGGCTGTTCCAAGGTGCCGGACATCAACGACGTCGGCCTGATGGAGGACCGCGCCACGCTGCGCATTTCCTCCCAGCACATCGCCAACTGGCTGCGCCACGGCGTTTGCAGCGAGGATCAGGTGATGGAAACCATGAAGCGCATGGCGGCCGTCGTCGACGGGCAGAACGCCGGTGACCCGCTCTATCATGCGATGGCGGGCAACTTCGATGGCTCCATCGCGTTCCAGGCGGCATGCGATCTGGTGTTCAAGGGCCGCGAGCAGCCGTCCGGCTACACCGAGCCGGTGCTGCACGCCCGGCGTCTCGAGGTGAAGGCGGCGCAGCGTGGCTGACCCGATCTGTCACGGTTTGAAAGCAAGGCGCGGGTCGGTTCGGATGGGCCGCCCCGTTTGCGTCAGTGCGGAGACTTCCGGAAGGACCGACTCATGCGTTCGTTCAGCATGATGCCGGACACGTCGCGGCGCAGCAGCGTCTTGAGACGGTCCTGTTCCGCGGCGTTGTAGACGAATCGCCAGCCGGAGTGCGCTCCGTTGCGCCAGCGCTGCTCTGCAAGCAGTTCCAGCCCGTAGGCAAGAATGGCGATGCGCGCGCTGATGGCGAATTTCGGCAGGTCCGGACACCGGATGCGGCAACCGGTCAGGCTGACGTCGAGCATGCGCGCCGAGATCGGACCACGCATGGTGATGACCATGACCTGGGTCGAGCCTTGCGCCCTCGGGGTCGAGCGCCGTTCATCGACAATCGCCTCCGAGCGGCGGGTGCCGGATGATCGCGAAGCAAGGTTGGCCATGCCGTTTCCTCTTGCCCGGGCCGCTCCGCCGCGGCTGCACGACAGGCCCTGTCGGGCGACATCATTGTGAAACAGAACCGTGAAAATCAAGCGGCTTGCGAAAACCCGCAGGCAGTTTCACGTCAAATATCTGCGATACTTACGAAAATGGACCGAAAGCCAGCCGAGAAAACGGGTCTTTCAAGAGCATGGTGTCCGGCCTCTCCTTCCGTTGGGGCAAGAAGCGAATCGCGATGCGCTCACGCGGGAAGCGTGACGCACGCCTCAAGTCCGCCTTCGGCCCGGTTTTCCAGCGTCAGCGATCCGCCGTGCGCCTGGACGATGGAGCGGGCGATCGACAGCCCGAGTCCGATGCCGCCGGTGTCTTCGGAGCGAGATTCCTCCAGCCGCACGAACGGATCGAAGACATCGCCAAGCCGGGTTTCGGGTATGCCGGGCCCGCGGTCGCATACCCGGATTTGCACCGTATCGCGTGCCGCCTCGACGGAAAGCTCGGCGGTCTCCGCGTAGCGCACGGCATTGTCGATCAGGTTGCGCAGGGCACGCTTGAGACTGAGCGGGCGGAAACGGGCGACCACCCGTGCCTGGGGCGGGGCGAAGGAGACCTCGCACCCCATGTCCCGGTAGTCTTCCGCAATGGTGTCGATGAACTCGCCGAGATCTATCCGCGCCGCCGTTTCCTTTGCGGCCTCGTCTCGGGCGAATGCCAGGGCGGCCTCGACCATGCGCTGCATCTCATCGAGGGTCTCGATCATCTTTTCGCGGTTTTCCTCGTCCTCGATGAACTCCGCGCGGATGCGCAAGGATGTGATTGGCGTGCGCAGGTCGTGGCTGATCGCGGCGAGCATCCGGGTGCGGTCGCGCACGAAGCGGGTGAGGCGGTCCTGCATCACATTGAAGGCCCGAACGGTTCCGCGCACTTCCGTCGGGCCGGTTTCGGCAAGCGATTCGACATCCTCGCCGCGTCCCAGTCGTTCGGCCGCCGCTGAAAGCCCGCGCAACGGGCGTGTCAGGCGCTGGATGGTGAAGGCAACGACGCCGACGATGGCAAGCGCCATCAGGCCAATGGAAACCAGCAGCGGATAGAAGGAATGTGTCGGCAGGCGAAAGCGCGTCGCCGCGTTGAGCCAGCGGCCGTCGGCGAGCGCGACGCTCATCGTCAGCGAGAACGCCCCGTTGCGCCGGCGCTTGCCATACCGCTCGCGCCGCTCCGCGCGATCATGATCGCGAACGCGATCCCGGTCGCGAAGGAAGCGCGGCCCCGGCACGACGTCGACGCGGACGTCCCGATCTGCGCCGAGTTCGTCCTTCAGCAGCTGGACGAACCGGCGCTCCCCCGCGCGCTCGCCGCTTTCCGCCACGATCGGCCGGTCGTCGACGCGAAACCACAACAGCGGGCTGGAGACCGCCTGGAGAATGTCCGCGTGCTGAGCCTGTGGAGTTGTTTCGAGCAGCCGGACAAGCGAGGCCGTGCGTGACAGGAACGTGGTGCGCGCCATTTCCACGAGTGCGAGCCGCCGCTCCCCGGCAAACAGCCAAAGGGTCAGGCATTGTGCGACGATCAGCGCGATCAGCAGGAGCGCGATCAATTGGCCGCCGAGCGAGGCAGGCCAGAGCCGGAACCGTTCATTGTTCATGACACGCTGTCCCGCACGTCGGCGGTGAAGGTATAGCCGCCGCCCCATACAGTCTTGATCAGCTCGGGCGTCTTGGGATCCGGTTCGATCTTGCGCCGCAATCGGCTGACCTGATTGTCGATCGAGCGGTCGAACACCCCGGGCGTGCGCCCGGACGTCAGGTCGAGCAGTTGGTCGCGCGACAGCACCATGCGCGGACGCTTGAGAAAGGCGACCAGCAACTGGAACTCGCCGCTCGAGAGCGGCACGGCGACGCCGTCCCCACCGGTGAGCAGGCGTTTGGGAACGTCGAGAGTCCAGCCGGCGAACGTCAGCGTTTCGACGTCCACCGGGTCCCGGTCGCGCGGAACCAGCGCGGCGCGGCGCAGCACGGCACGGATACGGGCAAGCAGTTCGCGCGGGTTGAAGGGCTTGGTGACATAATCGTCCGCTCCGATCTCCAGTCCGACGATGCGGTCGGTGTCCTCGGCCATGGCGGTCAGCAGGATCACGGGCACGGTTCCCGTCTCGACCAGCGAACGACACAGCGACAGGCCGTCTTCTCCGGGCATCATGATATCGAGCACGATCAGGTCGACGGCGGCGGACTTCAGGAATTTGCGGGCCTGTGCGGCGCTGTCGGCGACGGAGGCGCGCAGTCCGCTCTTGCGCAGGTAGCGCGCGAGCTGTTCGCGAATGTCGCGGTGGTCGTCCACCACCAGAATATGTGGTTCGTGCTCACTCATGTCCTGAACTCTTTCGGCCGGCTCTTCATACGCTCGCTGTCGCCTTCATCCCTTTTTACCTCTAACGCGCCGGCCGGGAGACTTGCGTTTGTAATCAAGTGTAACAGCCTGACAGGCAGGCATACCTTGCGACAAAAAGGCCGGTATGCGGGCACAATTCTGCGACATGCGCTCCCTAGGTCTGGATCATCGCATTCACAGCCGAAAGGATTATTCGCGATGACCAGGTTCAAGAAGATCGCAGTCGCCGCTCTTGCCGTGACCCTCACCGGCGCGGTCGCACTGCCCGCGATCGCCGATCGCGGAGGGCATGGCTGGGGCAAGGGCTCCGGCCACAAATGGGGCATGTCGCGGGGCCATCACAGTGGCGGACACGGGCGCGGCATGATGGCGATGCGTTTCATGGAGCGCTTCGACACCGATGCCGACGGCAAGGTCACGCAGACGGAGATCGACGCGACCGTCGCCGAGATGTACGGCGCGGCCGACGCCGATTCCAGCGGTGGCGTGACCCTGGAGGAGTTCAAGGCAGCCTACGCTCGTGAACTCTCCGACCGGAAGGTGCGCGCGTTCCAGCGTCTCGACACCGATGGCGACGGCTCGGTCACCAAGGCCGAATTCGAGTCCCGCGGCGGTGGCATGAGGGGTCGCCGGGGACAGGGCATGCGCCCGGGAATGATGGGCCAGGGCCAGGGAATGCGACAAGGCATGGGCCAGGGCAGGATGGGCCAGGGCATGGATGACGACGACCGTCGTGGTCGCGGTATGCGCGGCGACGGCAAGCGCGGTCAGAACCAGGCTGGACGTGAAGCCCGGCAAGAGGCTCGCGAGGCACGGCAGGCGGCCCGTGCAGCGCTGTTTTCTGAGGCAGACGCCAATTCCGACAACGCCCTGTCGCTCGACGAGTTCGAGGCTGTCTGGGTTGAGCGCTCGGACCGTCGCATGGTGCGCATGTTCCAGCGCCTGGACCGCGATGGCGACCTGACCGTCACCAGGACTGAGGTCGAGGGCCCGACGTCGAAGATCGTCTCGAGGATGGATCGCAACGGCGACGGCGCCCTTTCGATGGAAGACCACCGGCGTCATGGCGGCAAGTGGGGCCAGGGCAAGCGCGGCGGCAATTGAGGCCGGGCTTGCTGTCGGGCGATTCGCCCGCGCGCTAAGGAAAAGCAACGCCGCCGCGACCCTTATCGCGGCGGCGGGACAGACAGGGCGAAGGCCCTGTCTGTCCGCGTTTTCAGTCCGCGACCGCCGCGAGACAATCCGCTTGCGGGAAATTCCGGTCGAGGTGCAAAAAATGCGCTTTTGACCCAAGTTTTTTCTTGAAACCGAAGCCATGTTGATTCATACAACTCTTGCCCAAATTCGCACGTGCCCGTGGTCGTCCAATCGAATTTCGATGGCAGCAGCTCAACAGGGCCCGGACCCAATTCCGGAGAGAGCAGCAAAACGGACGGCTTAAAGCAACGACGTAAGAGGGCTTTTTTGGTCTCTGCCGGGTTTCCAAGTCCCGGGGTCACTGAAGAGGCACTTATTACATCATTGCCGGCCGTGCGGTTCGGACCTCCGATCCAATCCAAGGCATTCATCGCGGGACGGCCACAGGCGTTCATCCGTTACGGATTGCGACCCGATGCCCGACCGTCTGCACATGTTGTCAGCCGTTGTCCGTCTCCATAGCGGGCAGCCCCGCTCGGCCACATGCGCGACCCTGCGAACGGAATTTGTAAACGGGTGACTGCCATGACGGAGCGTATCGAGAACTTCCTGCGCCAGCGACGAGACGACGGACCCTGTGTGGTCGTGGATCTCGACATCGTCCACGACAACTATCTCGCCTTCGAGCGGGCGCTCCCCGACACGCGCGTGTTTTATGCCGTGAAGGCCAATCCGGCCCCGGAAATCCTCGGCCTGCTCGAGCGCCTCGGTTCCTGCTTCGACTGCGCCTCGGTCGCAGAGATCGAAATGGTGCTGGCCACCGGCGCGACGCCCGAGCGTATCTCCTTCGGCAACACCATCAAGAAGGAGCGCGATGTCGCCCGCGCCTTCGAACTGGGCGTGCGCCTCTTTGCCGTGGATTGCGAAGCCGAAGTGGAGAAGATCGCCCGCGTTGCCGCCGGCTCACAGGTGTTCTGCCGCATTCTGTGCGACGGCGCCGGCGCCGACTGGCCGCTGTCGCGCAAGTTCGGGTGTGCGCCGCAGATGGCCCCCGACGTTCTGGAGCATGCCCATCGCCTCGGCCTCGTCGCGCATGGCGTGTCGTTCCACGTCGGCTCGCAGCAGGCCGACGTCGAAGCCTGGGACGGTGCGCTGTCCTCCGCCGCCGCGATCTTCCGCGAGATGGCGGAGCGGGGGATCACCCTTTCGATGGTCAACCTGGGCGGCGGCTTCCCCGCACGCTACCTCAAGGACATCCCGGGCGTTCCCCACTACGGCGAGGCGATCCTGCGCGGTCTCAACACCCATTTCGGCAACCGCATCCCGCAGACAATCATCGAGCCGGGCCGCGGCATGGTCGGCGACGCCGGCATGATCGAGGCGGAAGTCGTCCTGATTTCGAAGAAGTCGTCGGACGCGGACGAGATCCGTTGGGTCTATCTCGACATCGGCAAGTTCAACGGCCTTGCCGAGACGATGGACGAGGCGATCCGCTACCCGATCCGCACCGACAAGGACGGTGACCGCAAGACCCCTTGCGTGCTGGCCGGCCCGACCTGCGACAGTGTCGACGTGCTTTATGAAAAAGCGCCCTACGAACTGCCGGTCAGCCTGTCCATCGGCGACAAGGTGCTGATCGAGGCATGCGGCGCCTATACGACGACCTATTCGTCGATCGCGTTCAACGGCTTCGACCCGTTGCGCTCCTACGTCATCTGACTGTTTCACCCCACCTTGTTCAATTCCGGCAATCGGTCGCGCAAGCGGCCGATTGCTGTCATCGTGCTGCCGTATCGCGTGCCGAAAGTGGCCGTGCACCGCGCAAAAGAACGCAAAGGATCGCCGCCATGAGCAACGACGACACACCCGTGGTCACCAAGCCCCGCCGCAAGCCCGCGCCGCGCGGCGCCGCGAAGACCGCCGCGACACCTGCTCCGGCAGCCGAGAAGGCGATGGACGCGCCCGCTCCGGCAGCGCCCGCCTATCCGGTCCACGGCACGATCTCCGGTCCCATCGTGATGATCGGCTTCGGCTCCATCGGCAAGGGCACGTTGCCCCTGATCGAGCGGCACTTCGGCTTCGACGCCGCGCGGGTGACGGTGATCGATCCGGTCGATACCGACCAGGCGATGGTCGAGGAGCGCGGCTACCGCTTCTCCAAGGTGGCGATCACGCCCGACAACTACCGTGATGTGCTGACGCCGCTGCTGACCGAAGGCAAGGGGCAGGGGTTTTGCGTCAACCTGTCGGTCGATACGTCCTCGCTCGACCTGATGAAGCTCTGCCGGGAGCTTGGCGTTCTCTATGTCGATACGGTGGTCGAGCCCTGGCTCGGCTTTTATTTCGACACCTCTGCGGACAATGCATCGCGCACCAACTATGCGCTGCGCGAGACCGTGCGGCGCGAGAAGAAAAAGAACCCCGGCGGCACCACGGCCGTATCCTGCTGCGGGGCCAATCCCGGCATGGTGTCCTGGTTCGTCAAGCAGGCGCTGGTCGACATCGCCCGCGACACGGGGCGCACCTTCGAGGAGCCGACAACCCGCAAGGGCTGGGCGAAGCTGATGAAGAAGGTCGGCGTCAAGGGCGTCCATATCGCCGAGCGCGACACCCAGCGCGCCCGTATGCCGAAGCCGATGAACGTGTTCTGGAACACCTGGTCGGCGGAAGGCTTCCTGTCGGAAGGCTTCCAGCCGGCCGAGCTCGGCTGGGGCACGCATGAAAACTGGAAGCCCAGGAACGCGAAGAAACAGAAGAAGGGCTGCAAGGCGGCGATTTTCCTGGAGCAGCCCGGCGCCAACACGCGCGTTCGCACCTGGTGCCCGACGCCGGGCGCGCAGTACGGTTTCCTCGTCACCCACAATGAGTCGATTTCCATCGCCGATTTCTTCACTGTGCGCGACGGCAAGAAGGTCGTCTATCGCCCGACCTGCCACTATGCCTACCATCCGGCGAACGATGCGGTTCTCTCTCTGCACGAACTCTTCGGCGCCGCCGGCCAGGTGCAGCCGAAGCTCCATGTGCTCGACGAGACCGAAATCGCCGACGGTATCGACGAGCTCGGAGTGTTGCTCTACGGCCACGCGAAGAACGCCTACTGGTACGGCTCGCAGCTCTCCATCGAGGAGGCCCGCAAGCTCGCCCCCTATCAGAACGCGACCGGCCTGCAGGTGACCTCCGCCGTGCTTGCCGGCATGGTCTGGGCTTTGGAAAACCCCACCGCCGGCATCGTCGAGGCGGACGAGATGGACTATCGCCGCTGCCTGGAGGTGCAAAAGCCGTATCTCGGTCCGGTGAAGGGCTATTACACCGACTGGACCCCGCTCACCGATCGTCCGGGCCTGTTTCCCGAAGACATCGACGAGAGCGATCCCTGGCAGTTCCGCAACGTGCTGGTGCACTGAGCGAGCGGCGCGCAGACCGTTTCCCGCGCCCCCGGCCCCGGACCTGCCGGTTCGCGGCCGGGGGCGCGTTCGTCTGGACGTCGCCCTGGCGAATGACTACAACCCTGCGTATACGGGCGGTCGATCCGGGGGGAGCCGCGATGCAAGGATGCGAGACAGCATGAAGCCGACCAATCCGGTGTTCACCGGCCTTCCCATCACGATTTTCGAGACCATGTCGCGTCTTGCCATTGCGCATGGTGCCATCAACCTCGGTCAGGGCTTTCCCGATGTAGACGGGCCGGAGGATGTGCGCCGCATGGCCGCCGATGCACTGATGGCGGGCCCGAACCAGTATCCGCCCATGCTCGGCCTGCCGGAGCTCAGACAGGCGGTGGCCGCTTCGAACAAGCGCTTCTACGGGCTCGATGTCGACTGGCAAACGGAAGTCATGGTGACCTCGGGGGCGACCGAGGCGCTGGCCGATACGCTGATGGCGTTGCTGGAACCTGGCGATGAAGTGATCCTGATCGAGCCGCTCTACGACTGCTATCTTCCGATGGTGAAGCGGGCGGGCGGGATTCCCGTCCGCCTGCGCGTCACCCCGCCGGACTGGCGGCTGAACATCCGGGCGCTCGAAGACGCCTTCACCGAAAACACCAAGGCGATTCTGATCAACAACCCGATGAACCCGGCCGGCAAGGTGTTCGCCGTCGAGGAGCTGGAAGCCATCGCGCGGCTTTGCCTGGAGCACGGGGTCTACGCGATTTGCGATGAGGTCTACGAGCACCTTCTGTTTGATGGGCGGGAGCATCTGCCGCTGATGGCGATCGAGGGCATGCGCGAGCGCACCGTGCGCATCGGCTCGGCCGGCAAGACCTTTTCGCTGACCGGCTGGAAGGTGGGCTACATCACTGCGGCGCCGAATCTTCTGGAGCCGATCGCCAAGGCGCATCAGTTCGTGACCTTCACCACGCCGCCCAACCTGCAGCGCGCCGTTGCCTACGGCCTTGGCAAGGACGGCAATTATTTCACAGGCCTGCGTGACGACATGCAGGCCAAGCGCGACCGCATTTGCCGTGGCCTTTCGGCGCTGGGTTTCGGCGTTCTGCCCTGCGACGGCACCTATTTCGCCACATGCGACATCGCCCCGCTGGGGATTGACGGCGACGACGCGGAGATCTGCCGGCTGATGGTGGAGGACGCCGGTGTCGCCGCCGTTCCGGTCTCAGCCTTCTACGTGGCCGACGCCCCGACGAACTATATCCGCTTCTGCTTCTGCAAGCAGGATGCCGTGATCGATGCGGCACTGGAACGCCTCGGGGCCTGGCTCGCAAACCGCGCCGTGGCGCCGGTCGCCCTTGCAGGAGAGGCTTGATATGGACAATCCGGTTCTGGTCGAGGTCACGCGCGGCACCGCCGTGGAAAGCCGTCACCGCGGCGCGGTCGTCATCATGGACGCCGACGGTGGTCGCGTCGCGGCCCTGGGCGATGCCGACTGGCAGGTGTTTCCGCGTTCCGCGATCAAGGCGCTTCAGGCGCTGCCGCTGGTGGAATCCGGTGCGGCCGATGCCCTCGACCTGAGCGAGGCGGAGCTTGCCCTTGCCTGCGCCTCGCACAACGGCGAGGCGATGCATGTCAACGCCGCCCGGGTGATGCTGATGAAGGCGGGCACCGACGAGACCGCGCTGGAATGCGGCAGTCACTGGCCCAAGCGCATGGAGGACGTCGCAGCGCTTCACCGCGCCGATGCCTCGCCCTGTCCGCTGCACAACAACTGCTCGGGCAAGCATGCCGGCTTCGTCGGCCTTGCGCGCACGCTCGGGGTTGACCCGCGCGGCTATGTCGAGCCGGAGCATCCGGTGCAGCGCGAGGCGCGCGCCGCGATGGAAGAGATGAGCGGCATGTCCTTCGCCGACATGGCGCGCGGCACCGACGGCTGTTCGATCCCCACCTATGCCATGCCGCTCGACCGGCTGGCCTATGCCTTCGCGCGGCTTGGCACCGGAACCGGGCTAGACCCCGTGCGTGCCGAAGCGGCGCAGCGGCTTTATGACGCTTGCACCTCCGTTCCCGAGATGGTCGCCGGAACGGAGCGTTTCTGCACCGACGTGATGCGCGCCTTCGCCGGTCGCGTTTTTGTCAAGACCGGCGCGGAAGGCGTCTTTACCGCCGCGGTTCCCGAACTCGGCGTCGGCATCGCGCTGAAATGCGAGGACGGCGCCACGCGCGCGGCGGAAACCATGATGGCGGGTGCGCTCGCGCAGCTGCTCGATCTCTCCGACGACGAACATGCGGTCCTTGCGCCCTGGATCGCTCCGCGTCTGGTCAACTGGAATGGCATCCATGTCGGCGATGTCCGGGCCGTGGCCGGAGCGCTGGACGCCTTGCAGGCCTGAGCCCTGCGGGTCTTTTCAGCGCACGAAATTGCCGCTGACGGCGAGATGCGGGAAGCGCGTGGCGGCATCGCCTTGCGTCAGGTCGCCCGTGGTCGCTTCCTTCCAGCGATGGCCGACAACCGCGCCCTGGCTGGCGCCGGAGATCATGTTGTTGGCGATCAGCGCCGGACCGGCGCCCTCCACGACGGTGACCGCCACGCCGATGGGACAATCACGCAGCACGTTGGCGGTTGCCGCCACATCGCGCAAGTAAGGTCCCCAGCCCATGTGCAGCCCGATGCGCGCCGCGTTTTCCACCACATTTCCGGTGAGTGCTGTATCCGCCTCAACGGCAATGCCGATGCCGAAGCCCTGCACCTCGGCCGGATAGGGGCCGGTGTCGACGATGTTGCGCACGATGTTGCCCGAACAGGTCGCGAGCCGGCCGCCGTCCAGGAAATTGGCGATGGAAATGCCCATGGCGCCGCCGTCGACCAGATTGTCGGCGATCACCGCACCCTGGAAGGCGAACTCGGAGTAGATCGCGGTTTCGCCGGAGCGCAGGCACGAGTTCCCCCCGATGATGATCCCCGAGCCGGCGTTCGAGCGGATCGCCGAAAAAGCGCAATCCGCCACGCGATTGCCGCGAACGATTACGTTGTGGGCACGGAAAATATTGATGCCGTTGCCGTACTGGCCGGTGCCGCCGTTCCGTGCGGCGATCCGTTCGACGCGGTTGCCGGAGACGATCGTCCCGTCCTCGCCCTCGCTCCAGCGGTGGACCAGAATGCCGCCGTTAGCGCAGTCGTGCACATGATTGTCTGAAATCGCCAAACCGCGCGCCTCGACCGAGCGCAAGCCCGCCTGACGTGCGCCCGAGATCGTGGTTTCGCGAACCCGGCCCGAGCAACGGTCGAGCGCAAGCCCGGTCTTGGAGCTGCCGGTCAGGGTGCATCCCTCGATTGTCAGATCCTTTGCGTCTGCGAAATGCAGCAGGGCAGGGGCATACTCGCCGATCATGCGGTTGCCGCCGTCGAAGTGAATGCCCTCAAGGCCGACCGAGGATGCCTTTTCGCAATAGATCAGGTGTCCGCCGCCCTGGTAGTCGAACCGTGTCTGACCGGGCAGGCCGACGAGGCGCGCGCCCGAAGGCAGACGCAGGTTGGCCACTGTGTAGCGGCCGCCGGGCAGGAACAGCGCGCGTCCGCGCCGGGCCGCAGCATCGATGGCTTGCTGCATCAGGCTGCTTTGATCGTCTGCCGCTCCTGGACGAATGCCGAATTCGGCCGCGTCGATGGTGCCGCGCAGATCCGCGACCCGCACGGCCGCGCGCGCGGGAAAGGCGACCCCCGCAAGGCCCGCCGCCGCCCCGAGGAGCACGGAACGCCGGGTAAGCCCGGTGTCGCGGGTGGATATGTGCCGTATTCTGCCGCTGGTCTTGCTCATGCCCGGGACGAGGCAAGCATCATGCCGGCGGCGAGTGTCCCGTTTTGGTGCACTGCGCGGTCGTGAAATTCGATCCCCGACCGTCGGGCGTCATGATCGCATCAGGGAGCGGTCCAGATGATGCGCTGGATCGCCGCCTGCCTCAGCTGGTCGCTGGGCGGCAGCCGGTCGAAGGGCCCGTCATATTGCGAGATCGCATAGACCAGCGTGACGTTCTTGCTGCCATCGGCCTTGCAGATCGCCATGCCGCGCCAAAGGCTGCGCCCGACCCGGCAGTCGCCGCGCGAGGTGCCCACTTCCGCAAATGTCATGCCGATGCGCTCGCCATTTGGACCCTGCAGGTGATGGGTGACACCATGCACGGCGCGCACCTTTCCGCCACGGCCCTTGTAGACCTGAAGCACCTGAAAACCGTCCGAATTGAAGGCGCCGATGGCCCATTCGGTCTTGCTTTCGATGGCGGACTGAAAGCCCTCGGCCGAAAAGCCCGGGAGAGCCTGTTCAACCGACTTTTCCGAATAGACTGTCTCGGAGGTTATTCCGCCCGCGCCTGCATCCGTGATCTTTACGAGTGTGATATTCGAGGTCCTGGCGACGGAAACGGGGCCGGTCGGGAGCGTCGGCGAACACGCGCCTGTCAGGACTGACGCCATAAGAACCGGAAGAAAGCGTTGAAAAAGCCGCATGGCGCCTCTCGTTGTGGATGCTGACGGCGCGTCGCCCGCAGGGCAGGGCACGGTCGCCGCACCGGACTTAGCATTCGAGCCGGCCCCGCGAAAGCCCTGCAGACCGCTCTTGCGGACGCCGGCGGCACGCGGGTGGGGAGGTCTCGCCGCGCAAGGTCGGCTGCCGGGCAGCCCGCCTTGGAATTGTCAATTTTGACGAGCTTCAAAAAAATCACGAGGAGACTTGCTGCAAGCCGGGAACAATTGAACCGTTTCATGGAAGAAACTGTTAACGTAAAGGTTGCAAAAACGATTTATGCGCCCATTTAATCAACACAATCACCAGGCTATGCTATTGTCGTGCGGACGAGAAAAGTTAAGGTTCGCCAAAGAGATCGCATGATTTGCAGAATCGGTCGCGCAGGCTGCAATTGTCTTTTGACGGCCTTCGATCAACAAGCCGCCCGTTGAAGGCGGTTCGAACCGAAACAGCGATACTGGTAAAGATTCGGGATTGGAACGGAGCTGGGGTACAATCTGTTGGAACGAATTTTCGAAAAGCATCCACGGGGGCTTGTCGGATGGGACGTGCGCGCTGGTGTTGCCGGGACAGCGGGCTCGTTCGGGGCGTCCTGCGGTTTTGACGCAGTGAATGAGTTTCAAATCGACCGACAGGATTGCCTCGGGTCTCCAGGAGCCGTGGCGACATGACGGAAAGGCAGGAACGCATGGCCGACCCTTCGGAAATGCAGGCGCGGGCAAAGGCAATCGCCGATGCCCAGACCGGCAAGCACGTCCTTGACATCATCGAGACCCAGCTTCGCAGGCTGGGCGCGACCCATATTCTCGCGGCGGGCCTGCCGATGCCCAACAGGCCGATCAACGGGCTCGTTCACCGGTTCCGCTGGGCGGACAATCGCGCCGGCGGCATTGAGCGCTCCGAGCTGGATACCAATGACAGTGCGCTGATGCTCGGGCTGATGCGGACCCGTCCGTTCATCTGGGATGTGAACGAGGGCGACATGTCCCATTCCGAGCTTCTCGCCTCGCTTGGACGCAACACGCAGGTCGTGGTAGTTCCGGTAACGGAGACGCATCCGTTCCAGGCTCTTGTTCTTGGCGGCGGGGCTCATCTGGAAGCCGGCAAGATCGAACTCTCCAATCTGGAACTGATTTGCAATGCCGCCTTTCGCCGCCTGATCGAGCTTGGGGTGATTTCGGCACAGCGCCCGGGAGATCTTTCGGCGCGCGAGCGCCGGGTTCTGGAACTTACCGCGCTTGGCAAGACAGCGAGCGATATCGCGGCCCTTCTCGAAATCTCGCAGCGCACGGTGCACGCCCACCTTCAAAACGCGAGCGCCAAGCTCAATGCCTCCAACAAGACCCATACCGTGGTCGAGGCGCTGCGATACGGGCAGATCAAGCTTTGAAAAGTCCGGCACGGTTCGCCAGGGCCGTGCCGATGCCTGGACGCGCCCGCCCCCTTGCGGCACGCCTGATTGCGCCGTCCTGAAGACGACGCATTCTCCTTCGACAGGCCACTGCGATTGCGCTTTTTGCGGGCAGTGGCGCGCTCGCCCCGGATGCGCATTCGGCTTTTGGAACATCATGAGCGCCCCGACAACGCGGATTCGCGCCTATGATCCGGAAACGGATCTGAAGAGGCTTTCCGGCATCTGGCTCGATGCGTCGCTGCTGGCGCATGCCTTTGTCGGCAGGCAGCGCCTGCGTGAGCAGCGGGTCCGGATCGAGACCGAGTATCTCCCCAACGCGGAGACCTGGGTCGCGTGCCGGGGAGACGGGCCGGTCGGGTTCATCAGTCTCCTGGACGACTTGATCGGCGGGCTGTTCGTCGCTCCGCGTCATCACGGACAGGGGATCGGCCGGGCTCTCGTTGCGCATGCCTTGGCCCTGAAAGGCGAATTGTCGCTGGAGGTCTATACCGCCAACACGCCGGCCGTGGCATTTTATCAGGCGCTCGGCTTTCGCGAACGCTCGCGGCGGGCACGGGACGACGAGGACATGCCGTTCGAAAACGCCTGTATGGTCCTGAAGCGGTGATGCATGGACGCCCATTGCGTCTTCACGTGCCGGGGACACTTCGGTGCCTATCGCATCGCCTGCAACGGTATTAGGGTCAGGACCTGTTGCTATGACTGAAATGGCGTTCGAGATGACGAGAGATGCAAGGAAAAGCCCAAAGAGCGGGGCCGTTCCCCCGGTCGAGGGCTTTGACGCCGCAGGTCGACGTCAGCTCGAGCGTCCTTCGGATCGGGCGGATCCGCACGGGATACCATGTCGCAATCCCTTGAAAGGCCTCGGCCTTCCTGCGGGCCTGCTTCTCGTATCCGCACACATCCGCTCCGACCATCGCAGTCATATCAACAGGTCCTGACCCTAGGGTGTGAGCGCCTGCCGCCGTCACTTTCGTGAAATCCCATGAAAACAATCTCCGGTTTCCCTCTCACTGCTGCGTTCGGACGGCGCGCATGACCGCCTCCAGACACGACGATGCCTTGCGACTCGCGCTTGGCGGCCTGTGCGCGCTGGCCGTGGCGATGGGCATTGGCCGTTTTGCGTTGACCCCGATCCTGCCGTCCATGAGCGCAGGGATCCCGTTGAACGCGTCTCAGGCAGGGATGATCGCCTCCGCCAATTTCCTCGGGTATCTGGTGGGCGCACTCGCCGCCATGTCCCTTGCAAGGTCTGCGGTGCGCACCGGATTTCGGGCAAGCCTTCTCGCCAGTGTTGCGACGACCGGCCTGATGGCCGTGGACGATGCGCTGCTGTTTCTCGCCATTGTGAGATTTCTGGGCGGTGTCGCCAGCGCCGGCGTTCTGGTCTGCTCTTCCACCCTGGTGCTCGAACGGCTGGCGCGGATGAACCGGGCGGGTCTCGCCGGCCTGCATTTTGCCGGTGTCGGTGTCGGGATCGCGCTGTCGGCGGCCCTGGTGGGAGTGCTTGTCGGCAACGGCGCGGCGTGGCAGGGGCAGTGGATCGGATCGGGCATTCTTGCCGCGGTGCTGGGCGTCGGCGCGTGGATCTGTCTTGTCACGGTGGATGATGAGCCGGCCGGAGCCGGCCCGGCTCGCGTGGAGACGCATCGCCCGCCGATAGAGCGCGCCACCCGACCGTCTGCGACCCTTGTGCGCCTTGCCGCCGCCTATGCGCTCTTCGGGATCGGCTACGTCGTGACCGCCACATTCCTGACGAGTATTCTTCGGGCATCGAAGACCCTGGCCGTCTACGAGACGCCGGCATGGGCGGCGGTCGGCCTGTCGGCGGCCGTGTCGGTCTGGATCTGGGGGCGGGTCGCCGCGCGGCTTGGCGGCATGCGGGCCTTTTCCCTGGCCTGCGCCTTGGAGGCGGTTGGTGTGGCCGCGAGCGTGCTGGTGCCGGGCGCCGCCGGTGCCGTCCTCGCCGCCATCCTGCTCGGCGGCACCTTCATGGGGATCACGTCGCTCGGGCTTGTCGAGGCGCGGCGTCTGTCCGGCGGTGACCCGAAAACCGTGCTCGGCCTGATGACCGCCTGTTTCGGTGTGGGGCAGATGCTGGGGCCGACCCTTGCCGGCTACGCGGCCGATCTCACCGGAAGCTTTTACTGGCCGTCACTGTGCGCGGCGGGGCTTCTCGCGATTGCGGCACTCCTGACACGACGTCCGGCGCGGGCCTGAAACGGGCAGCGCCGGACGTTGGAGACGCGCGATCAGCGCTGTGCGAAATCCCAATAGAGTTCCCTTGCGCGGGCCGCCATCGGGCCGGGCTCCATGTCGCGATCCTCGATGCGGTTGACGGGCACGACCTTGTAGTAGTTCCCGGTGCAAAAGATTTCGTCGGCATCGAGGAAGTCGCCGTAGCCGAGCGTGCGTTCGTGCACCACCGTTCCGGCGTCGCGCAACAACTGGACGACGCGCTGGCGCGTGATGCCGTTCAGGAACGTCCCGTTCCAGGCCGGGGTGTGCACCTCGCCGTCCTTGACCATGAAAACATTCGCCGTGGTCAGTTCCGCGACGTTGCCCAGCATGTCGAGCACGATGGCGTTGTCGAAGCCGCGCGACCTGGCCTCGACGATGGCGCGCGCGTTGTTGGGGTACAGGCATCCGGCCTTGGCGTTGACCGGCATGGTCTCGAGCGTCGGCCTGCGGAACGGGGACAGCGTCAGCGAAATGGCGGTGTCCGGCGGCGCCATCGCCGCCTCGAACAGGCACATGCAAAACCGGGTGCTGTCCGGGTCCGGGGCGATCACGCCGGGACCTTCGCCTTCGGCCCAGTACATCGGCTTGATGTAGACGGCGGCGCCGGGCGCGAACCTCGCCATGCCCTCGTTGGCAAGCTCGATCATCTCGCCGACCTTCATGGTCGCCTTCATGCCGAGCGCGACGCAGGAATCGTTGAGCCGCTGGCAATGCAGATCAAGATCGGGGGTCAAGCCATCGAACCCGCGCGCGCCGTCGAAGACGCTCGACCCAAGCCAGGATGCATGACTGCGCGGCCCCATCATCGGCGGATTGCCGTCCAGCCACTGCCCGTCGATCCAGTTCCAGGTCTGCGACCACTCGGCCATACCGCTCTCCTTGGTTGAATTCAAAGTCGTGAATGGTCGGGATCGAACGCCGATCCCTCTGCAAGGTCAAGACCCTGCCGTACATATCGGTAAAAAGAGGAGGATTGTTCTTGGATTTTTTCACTGCGGGACAGGATTGACCTCCAGCCGTCGGATTCTGAAATTTTCCCATTGCGTTTGATCCGCCGCGCGATTTCCACCGGCCGGAACGGATTTCGGTTCCCCTCTCCCATTGTGTTCACGATATGTTCGGTTTGATCGCGGCAATCGAAACTCTTCGGGGAGACGGATATGGAACAACGGCTCACGCTGGTGACACTGGGCGTTGAGGATGTCGCCGCAACCAGGCGGTTCTTCGAGGACGGGCTTGGCTGGCGCGCCGCCGGATTCGACAGCGCCGAGATCGCGTTTTTCGACACGGGATCATGTGTGCTTGGCATTTTGGGGCGCGCGGCATTGGCAAAGGATGCCAGCGTCGAAGACGATGGCGGACAGTTCCCCGCCACATCAATCGCCTGGAATGGGCGCAGCGAAGCCGAAGTCGACGCCGCCTTTGCCCGCGCTGTTGCTGCGGGAGCCGAGGCGGTAAAGCCGCCCGAGGCCGTGTTCTGCGGCGGATACTCGGGCTATGTGCGCATTCCCGGCGGCCATTTGCTCGAACTGGCCTTCAATCCCGCCTGGCCGCTCGATGAAACCGGACGCATGCAGGTGCCGCTCCCGGCCGAATGATCTCCGTGACCGCCGGATGAATTGTGCATTGCACAAAAGCATTGACCTGAGCCGGCTATGGCTGTTTGCTCAGCAGGTGATCAAAAAATCGGCACCAACCCGAGTTCCGCTCATGTCGCAACCGCTCGCCAAGCCTGTTTCCGCTTTCGTCTTCGATGCCTATGGCACGCTCTTCGACGTGCATGCGGCGGTGCGTCGCCATGCCGGGGACCTCGGGCCGGACGCGCAACGCCTGTCGTCGGTGTGGCGCGACAAGCAACTGGAGTATTCCTGGACGCGGGCGCTGATGGACCGCTACCTCGATTTCTGGACGCTGACCGAACAGGCGCTCGACACGGCGATGGCGATCGTCGGCAAGAGCGACGCGGACTTGCGCAAGCGCCTTCTCGACGCCTACTGGAAGCTCGATTGCTACGAGGAGGTGCCCGCCGTTCTCAAGCGTCTGAAGGACGATGGCCATCGTCTCGCGATCCTGTCGAACGGCTCACCGTCAATGCTGGAATCGGCGGCGCGCGCCGCCGGCATCGACGACCTTCTCGACGAGGTGTTTTCGACCGATCTCCTGAAGACCTACAAGACCCGGCAGGACGTCTACGAGATCGTCACCAACCATTTCCGTGTCTACCCGGAGGCCGTGTCCTTCCAGTCGTCCAACCGGTGGGACATCGCCGGTGCCACCGCTTTCGGGTTCCGCACCGTCTGGGTGAACCGGACCGGCGCTGCGGATGAATACGCCGACCTGCCGCCGGTCGCTGTGCTCAATGATCTCAACGGGTTGCTTGCGCTGAGTTGAGGCGCGAGCCGGGAACGCAAGCCCGGCATCCCGCTCAGGTCTCGCTGCGCTTGATCCACTTCGGCGTCTTCGGCGCTTCATAGCGTTCAAAGGCAGCGAGCAGCGCGTCGGGCGTTTCCTCCACCGCGACCATCGCCCGCATTTCCGGGCGCACGAACTCCTCGTCGCGCTGCAGGTCGAGGAACGCCAGCAACCCGTCGTAGAAGCCCGACACGTTCAGCAGGCCGCAGGGCTTGCGGTGGTATCCGAGCTGGCCCCAGGTCCAGATCTCGAACAGCTCCTCCATCGTGCCGGCGCCGCCGGGAAGCGCGATGAAGCCGTCCGAAAGATCCGCCATCATCGCCTTGCGCTCGTGCATGGAGGAGACGACGTGCAGGGCGCTCAAGCCTTCGTGCGCCAGCTCCTTCTCTTCCAGCGCGATCGGCAGCACGCCGATCACTTCGCCGCCCGCCGCCAGAGCCGCGTCGGCGACCACGCCCATCAACCCGACCTTGGCGCCGCCATAGACCAGTCGCCGGCCGCTTGCCGCGATGGCGCGGCCCGTGGCGGCCGCGGCCTTCTGATAGTCCGTTCGTCGGCCCATGCTGGAGCCGCAGAAGACGCAAATCGATTTCATCCGGTGTCCTGTCGTGCGGTGCGACGTGCCGGCGCCGCGATCCGGGCGCCGGCGCGGGGACTTCAGTCTTGCGAAAGCGCGTCGAGCACGCGCGCCCAGGAGCGGATGCCCTTGTGATAGCTCGACATCTCGTATTTCTCGTTGGGCGAGTGCACCTTGTCGTCGTCGAGACCGAAGCCGATCAGCATGGAATCCATGCCCAGCATCGACTTGAAGTCGCCGACGATGGGGATCGAACCGCCGCAGCCGATCAGCGCGGCTTCCTTGCCCCATTCCTCGGTCAGCGCCTGACGGCCCTTGGCAAGCGCCGGGCTGTCGAAGTCGAGGCGGAGCGCCGGGCTGCCGCCGTGCTTTGAGAAGCTGACCTCGCAGTCGTCGGGCAGGTGCTCGCGCACATGGGTGCGGAAGGCGAGACGGATCTGGTCCGGGTCCTGGTCGCCGACGAGGCGGAACGACAGCTTGGCGTGCGCCTGCGAGGGGATCACCGTCTTGAAGCCGGCGCCGGTGTAGCCGCCCCAGATGCCGTTGATCTCGCAGGTCGGCCGCGTCCAGATCTGCTCCAGCGCGCTGCGATCGGCCTCGCCGGCCGGATGCTTCAGCCCGACGCCGCCCAGAAACGTCTCATGATCGAAGCCGAGCGCATCCCACAGCTCGGTCACGTCTTCGGGCATGTCGATCACGCCGTCGTAGAAATGCGGCAGCGTCACCTTGCCGCTTTCGTCGTGCAGCCCCGCGATGATGTCGGCGAGCACATGGATCGGATTGCGCGCAGCGCCCCCGTACATGCCCGAATGCAGGTCGCGGTCGGCGGCGGTGATGGTGATCTGTTCGCCAACGAGCCCGCGCAGCATGGTGCTGATCGCCGGCGTCTCGCGGTCCCACATGCCGGTGTCGCAGACGAGCGCCAGATCGCAGGACAGCTCCTCCTGGTTGGCCTCCAGGAAGGGGTGCAGCGACGGCGAGCCGCTCTCTTCCTCGCCCTCCAGCAGCACCGAGACGCTGAGCGGCAGGCCGCCGGTCTCCGCGACCCAGGCGCGCGCCGCCTCCACGAAGGTCATCAGCTGGCCCTTGTCATCGGCGGCCCCGCGCGCGACGATCATCTTCGTGCCGTCCTCGCGGCTGACGACGCGCGGCTCGAACGGGTCGCATTCCCACAGATCGAGCGGATCGACCGGCTGCACGTCGTAGTGGCCGTAGAAGAGCACATGCGGGCCGGGCTTGTCCGTGTCGGTCTTGTGGCCCACGACCATCGGATGGCCGTCGGTGTCGCGCACGGTCGCGGCAATGCCGATCCCGGTGAGTTCGCGCGCCAGCCAGTCGGCGGCGGCGCGGCAGTCGCCCTTGAATTCGGGATCGGTGGAGATGCTCTTGATCTTCAACAGGTCGAACAGGCGGGAAAGCGAGGCGTCGAAATCGGCGTCGATACGCGCGAGAACCCGGTCGAGATGGGACATGAAACGGCTCCGGTGAGACAGGAATGCGCCGCGCCGGGCGAGCCCGTGCGAGACGCGAAATTGGAAAGGCCGCCAGATGGCCACAGATCGGCGGGACTGGCAAGGGGAGGGGGAGGCGGAGCGATGCGTTCAAAACAGTCTTGAGGCACTGCTTTCAAGATCACCCAAACAGAAAAGGCCGCCTGCAGATTTCTGCAGACGGCCTTGGTATCGGACCCGTTGTCGTGCCCCTTTAAAAATTCGCGACCTCGGCGCAGGTGGTTGCGACGTCGGCAGGGGAGAGCGTCGCGCCGTTGATCGAAAGCGTGCCGCCGCCCGGTTGCGTCAGTGTTGTCGGCATGTAGGGCGAGCGGCCGCAAGCCTCTGGCGTTCCGGTGACCGAGACGGTTCCGGTGAGGTTTGCGAAATCGCCCATCATCCAGAAGCCGGCGCGTCCCGCGCCGTCGATTGTCGTGTTGTCGAAGGCGATATTGTCCGACGGGTTGAGCGTCTGCATGAGCTGGATGCCGATGATGTCCACATCGGAAATCGCGATGTCGGCAAAGCTTGAATCGCGGATGCCCATGATCATCATGCCGCTGTTGGTGGCGCCGGAAATCGTCAGGTTGTCGAAGTCGTAGCCGGTGTTGGAGTCCGCTCCGACGATGATCGAGCCGTCGCCGCTGTAGGCGGAGATGTTGATGCCGCTGCGCTTGCCGATGTTGGGCAGCGCGCCCAGACCGGAGAGCGTCGAGTTGCGGTAGGCGATGTCGCCCGACGCGACGAAGGCGGCGCCGTCCGCGGTCGTCTGTGCAACGTTCACCCGGTCGAGCGTCGCGCCATGCACATAATGGAAGATGAAGCCTTCCTTGGACGTGTTGGAGATGTCGAAGCCGGTCAGCGTCAGGTCCTGCGAGACATTGGCGAAGAGGCCCATGCCCACCCGGTCGGCGGTGACCGTCTCCATCGTCACGTCGCTTGCCCGGTTGAGGCGTATGCCGACGCCGCGCAGGGTCGCGGTCGGATCGAAATTGCTGAAGCCGTCGGCGGCGTCGAAATTGATGTCGGAAAGCGCGACGCGCGCCACCGACAGTCCGGTGCCGTTTTCGAAGTTGATGCCGGCCCCCGCGACGCCGGAAATCGAAAGATCCGCCAGCGCGACGCGGTCGGCGCCGTCGGAGGTGACCGCGTGCCGTCCGCCGGTGAGGGTGAACCCGGACAACGTGGTATCGTCGGCCATCGCAAAGAGGTCGCGCGACGCGTCGGTTCCGTGCAGCCGTGTGTCGCCGACGCGCATCGCCCGGCCGGTGAGCGGGTTCCTGACATTGAATGCACCGGCGACGCGCTGGTTGGCGGTGAGGCTGATCGTGTCGTCGATCGCAATCTCGCTTCCCGTTCCGTTGATGAAGACCTGCCGGCCAGCGCCCGCCGTGTCGATCTGCTGGGCGAGGTCGCCGTCGGCGGGGTCGATGATCGCCAGATCGTCGAGCGCGGCGCCGGTCGCCGCGTCGATGCCGGTGACAGCCTGGCCGAAGGCGCCGGCCTGCGTGACGATGTCGACGTCGCGCGTCACCGTTTCCGTCATGCGCTTCTGCAGCGGGGTGAGGGGGGATCTGCCGTCGTTGTCGTCGACGCGCTGCAGCGGCAACCTAAGCCGCGCACCGAGGAACCCTTGCGACCCGCGCGGTTCGTCATACTGGTATTCGGCGATCAGGCTGACGCGGCTTCCGGCAAAGAGCACGTCGTCGACCCGGTATTCGGCGCGCACGCGCGGACCCCAGACCGTGTCGGCCTTGTCCTCCCAGAAGGCGTAGCCGCCGCCGTGGACCCAGAGCGCGTCGCTGCCGTCGCCCAAGAGGCTCAGGCCGGTCAGCACGCTCGCCTCCGCGTCGACGCCCCGCATCGCGCGTTCCTCGCCGCCGCGCACGGTGATTGAGGCATCGCCGACGCTCGCACTGTCATGCGAGGCGGCCTGATGCACGGTCTTGCCGAACGGCAGATAGACATTCGCGCGCAGGCCGAGGCGCTCGCTCATGGCTTCCGCGCCGAGGGTCACTTGCGTGAAATGGTTGTTGTGCTGCGAGCGGCGGTAGTCGAGAAACCCGTAGGCCCCGACGATCCAGCGGTTGTCGATGATCTGGCGGATGCCGAGCCCGGCGTTGAGTTCCTGAGAACCTGGCGAGCCGAAGCTGCCGCGAATGTCGGTGTAGATCAGCCGGTCGAAGGTCTGGAACAGCGGAACGAAAATCGTCGTCTCGCCGACATCGGTCTTGGTGCCGACCTTGCCGCCGATCTCCAGATGCGGCCCCCACAGCGGCGCGGTGTCTGCGAAGGCGGGAAGCGACGGGACAAGCGTGGCATAAAGGGCGGTGGCGCAGAGCAACAGGGTATGGTTCTTGGTCATGGCGTGCCGGGCCGCGCCGGACGCACATGTGCCGCGGCAGGCACAGCCCCGCCGTGGCGCGCCGCCCGCGCGCGGATGTCTCCTTGGTGATGTGAAAGCGGGCCGGGCCTTGCGGGGAGCTGGGTCGGGCGCCGCGGATGGAATGCCGCCGACCGTCGGGCCGGGGTTCATGGCGCTCACATAGACTGCGATAAAATATGAGTCAAACACTCATAAATAACTGCGCGAATTTTCGTTTGTGTCTGCAAAGCTGACCCTGCGGCGCCGCGACGGAAGCTTTCGGAAAGGCGGTTCGCGCGGGCAATCCCGTGTTCACGGGCGGACGGGGGCGAAGCGCCGTCCTGCGTGCCTTGATTTGCGACCTTTCAAGGTGCAAGATTTACAGTGTTGGGGTTAAAATTCCGGGGCAAGCCATGCGTATTCTTATCGTTGTTGCGATGTCGTTCATATTGAGCGGCTGCATTACAAGTCTTGAGCCATATTACGGAGATGACCATCCCGATGTCATCAGTTTCCTACCCGAGAAAGCAGTCATATTTGCCAAAAATAAATTTATAAGAGTGTGGAAAAAGCAAGGATTCGAGAAAATATACGAATCAGATGATTGGGACAATATTGCAGTTATAAAAAAAATAAAACCAAAAAGAATTGCAAAAAGAGGAGACAGTAGCTTTCATATACTTCAGGCGACTTCAAAAAAAGATGGTATTACATATTATTTTAATGTTTTTCCTTACAAGGTGCGCAGTATTCCGGATTTCGACATCGGCGAAAAGGATATGCCGGCCAACACATATGGCATCGGAATGCGTCGCTTTGATGTTCAGGCGTTGGCCGACGCGCTGGAGCGTTACAACGACCCGTATTACGGAAACGAAAAACAGGTCTTGTTCAAGACTGCGCGTGTGAATGGAAAGACGGTCAAGGACTACAATATGTGGTACTTTGACAAGAGAATTCACTACGTCAAACACAATGCGGGCAGCCCACATGTGATACCGCATCCATACAACATAAATCTTGATGAATACAGGAAGAGGTCGTCGCCGATTGTCATTCTGGATGAAAGCAACAGCGAGCATCGCGACATCATCTCCATTTTCGATGACGGCACGGGCACATACGTGAATTCCACGCCGGAGGAAGAAGTCCGCAAGGCCGAATGGGAGCATTGGGTCCGCAAGGTGTGCGGGCGGCCTGCGGCCCTGTTGGGAACGGACCAGACGGGACGGCCCAATTCGCCTTTGCTCCAGGCCCTTTCGGGCATGCAGCTTCATCCGCGCGGCAATCAGTGCATCGTCAAGACATACATGGAAGAGCTGTTGCTGTTCGTTCGCGAGGTCAGCGACATAGAATGTGCGGAAACCGGCCCGTATGTGACGTGCACCTACGTCAGCCATGTCGGATGTCACCGAACGAAGTCGTTTGGCACCAATCTCAGCAACCTCTCCTGCAACATCCTCGGGATGAACTATCACAAAGGGGTCGCGGTGCTGGAAAAGGCGCAGGACGGCAGGTTCGTCGTCAAGGCGATGGACTACAAGGAGCAATAGTCACACGCCTTTGCGGGAAGGCGGGGGTGGCGCAGGCAAGCCGGGCAATTGCCCGCCGCCCGCGCTTGGGCGCGCGCGCTCAAGCGTGGGCCCTGCTGGCGGCCGGCTCAAAACCCGCGTTTCAGCGACCCCATGATGCCGCGCACCAGCGCGCGTCCAAGCGCGGAGCCGAGCGAACGGGCGACGGATTTCGCCGCCGTCTCCACCACGCTGTCGCTGCGCGAGCGGCGGGTGTTGGTCTGCCGCCGCGTTGCCGGCCGGTCGTCGCGGCCGAAGTCGGGAAGCTGGAAGCCCGTGCGCGTGCGCCGCGGTTCGCCGCGCCGGCGTTCCTCTTCGGCTTCGCGCTCGAGTTGGCGCGCCTCCATCCGCGCGGCCTCTTCGGCGCGGCGCTTGAGCACCTCGAAGGCGCTGTCGCGATCCTCGATGCGCTCGTAGATCCCGGCGAGCGGGCTCAACGCCACGATCTCGCGGCGTTCGTCGTCAGAGAGCGGTCCAAGCCGCGAGGACGGCGGGCGGACCAGCGTGCGCTGGACGACCGACGGCACGCCCTTTTTCTCAAGCGTCGAGACCAGCGCCTCGCCCACACCAAGCTCCATGATCACCTGTTCGGTGTCGAGATCGGAATTGGGACGGAAGGTCTGCGCGGCGGCGCGCACGGCCTTTTGCTCGCGCGGCGTATAGGCCCTGAGCGCATGCTGGATCCGGTTGCCGAGCTGGGCGAGCACGGTATCGGGCACGTCGAGCGGGTTCTGCGTCACGAAATAGACGCCGACGCCCTTGGAGCGGATCAGCCGCACCACCTGTTCCACCTTCTCGATCAGCGCCTTGGGCGCTTCGTCGAAAAGAAGATGCGCCTCGTCGAAAAAGAAGACGAGCCGCGGCTTTTCGGGATCGCCGACCTCGGGCAGTTCCTCGAAGAGCTCCGACAGGAGCCAGAGCAGGAAGGTGGCGTAGAGGCGCGGCGAGCTCATCAGCCTGTCGGCGGCAAGCACGGAGACCAGTCCGCGCCCGTCGCGGGTCGTGCGCATCATGTCGCGGATGTCGAGGGCCGGTTCGCCGAAGAAGGCCTCGCCGCCCTGGCGATCCAGCACCAGAAGCTGGCGCTGGATCGCGCCGACGGAAGCCTTGGAGACGTTGCCGTAGACCCGCGACAGCTCCGAGGAACGCTCTGCCACATGGGCGAGCAGCGACTGCAGGTCCTTGAGATCCAGCAGCAGCAGGCCCTCGTCGTCGGCCAGTTCGAAGGCGACGTTGAGCACACCCTCCTGCGTCGCGTTGAGATCGAGCAGGCGGGCGAGCAGCAGCGGCCCCATTTCCGACACGGTGGTGCGGATCGGATGGCCCTTCTCGCCGAAGAGATCCCAGAACATCGTCGGGAAGGCTTCGTAGACATAGCCCTCGGCAAAGCCGATCTGGCCGGCGCGCTTTTCCAGGAAGTCCTTTTCCTCGCCCGCGGCCGCGATGCCGGACAGGTCGCCTTTCACGTCGGCGCAGAACACCGGCACGCCGGCACTGGAAAATCCCTCGGCGAGGATCTGCAGGGAAACGGTCTTGCCGGTGCCGGTCGCACCGGTGATCAGCCCGTGCCGGTTGGCCAGTTTGAGGTGAAGATATTCCGCCTTGGTGGAACCGCCGATGAAGATCCTGTCGTCTGCAAGCACCCGCCCGTCTCCCGCTTTGCCTGTCTCGCACCGGACGGCATGATATGTCTGTCCGGCGTCATGTAACCTGCACGATGGGCGCTGTATAGCGGTTGTCGTCGGGGGAACTGTGGTGTCAGATACGCACAGGTTTGTTTTTTGATTCTGGAGGGGCGCATGGAAGAGCTTGTCGGCCGGATTGCCCAGGCTGCGGGGATCGGCGAGGATGTCGCCCGCCAGGCGGTCTCGATCATCCTCAATTTTCTCAATCGGGAGGGGCCGTCGGACCAGGTTCAGCAGATCCTTGGCGCCTTGCCGGGCGCGGAGGACATGATCCAGACCGAGGGCGGGGGGCGTGGCTTCCTCGGCGGGCTTGGCGGGATGCTGGGCGGCGGCATGGGCGCGATGGCCGCGCTCAACGAACTCACGAGCGCCGGCCTCGACATGAACCAGGTTCAGAGCGTCACGCGCGAGTTGATGGACGCCGCGCGCGAGCAGGTGGGGCCGGAGGCCGTCGACGAAGTGGTCAATTCCATTCCCGGGCTCAATCAGGTTCTGTGAGGCGGGTGTCGTGAAACCCGGCCGTTGGGGGCCGGCCAAAGGTGGAGCTGAAAATGTCGTATTCCATTGACGAGATCGAGGGTATCGGGCCGGCCTATGCCAAGAAGCTTCAGGCGGTCGGCATTCGCACGACCGAGGCCTATCTGGAGCGCGCCAAGGACCCCAAGGGGCGCAAGGCGCTTGCCGAGGAGACCGACATCGAGGCGTCGCGCATCCTGAAATGGGCCAACATGGCCGACCTGATGCGCATCAGCGGCGTCGGCGAGGAGTACTCCGAGCTTCTGGAGGCCGCCGGCGTGGATACCGTCAAGGAGCTGAAGCACCGCAACGCCGCCAATCTCGCCGCCAGGATGAAAGAGGTGAACGAGGAAAAGAAACTCGTGCGCCAGGTGCCGGGCGAGGCATCGGTCGAAAAATGGGTCGAGCAGGCCAAGGCGCTGCCGCCGATGATGACCTACTGATCCGCGAACGTTTTGCCGGGGTGCATGACGGCGCGTGATCCGCGGCTGGCGACCGGTTGGCTGAACGATTCCAAGGGTTTTTCCGGATGAGGCGTTGCCGATTGCCGGTTGGATCCCTATTTTGCCTTGTGTGACAAGCGGTAACCGCTTTCCGCGCCGGTCGGCGCGGGGCTGCGGAACCATGCACTGTCACGGAGCAGCGCATGTTGGCGCTGCTTCTTCCTTAGAACATCCGGCCGGACCGCTTCCGGCAGATCGCTCCCGCGGTCGCCCCGGTCAGGCCCAACGCCGTTTGGCGCCCCCATTTGGAGGACGAATACATGGCTTTCGAACTTCCCGACCTTCCCTACGCCTATGATGCGCTCGGTCCCTATATGTCGGCTGAAACGCTTGAGTATCACCACGACAAGCACCATCAGGCCTATGTCACCAACGGCAACAATCTGCTGAAGGACTCCGGTCTCGAAGGCAAGTCGCTGGAAGAGGTGGTCAAGGAAAGCTTCGGCAAGAATGCCGGCCTGTTCAACAATGCCGGCCAGCATTTCAACCATCTGCATTTCTGGAACTGGATGAAGCCGAATGGCGGCGGCACGTCGCTCCCCGGCGGTCTGGCGGCCAAGATCGACGCCGATCTCGGCGGCTACGACAAGTTCCGTTCCGATTTCATCGCCGCAGGCACGACGCAGTTCGGCTCCGGCTGGGCGTGGCTCGCCATGAAGGACGGCAAGCTCGTCATCATGAAGACCCCGAACGGCGAGAACCCGCTGGTGCATGGCGCCACACCGCTGCTCGGCGTCGATGTGTGGGAGCACTCCTATTACATCGACTACCGCAACGCGCGTCCGAAGTATCTGGAAGCCTTCGTCGACAACCTGGTCAACTGGGACTACGTCGACGAGCTGTTCCAGGCCGCGTCCTGATCGCGGTCTGATCCCATCCGGCTCTGGCCGGACACGACAAAGGCGGGCGACAGAATCGCCCGCCTTTTTTGTCGAACCAGGAGAACTGTCGGGGCATGCCGGCGGCGCGGCCTGGCAGGTTCGTTAACCTTTTGTTAACTTATTGGGCGCTGAGTCTGGATGACGTTTGGGGCACGCGGTTGTCGCAACATGCATCTTCGTCGCCAGGCACGATACGACGGAATGAAACATCATGAGCTCTGCCCAGTCCAACGCGCAACCCGCTTCCCTGATTGCCGAACTGGAAAGCCTGCATCGCAAGGCGGAGACGCTGGCGATTTCATCGCCGGTTGATTTCCACGTCGAGCGTCGTTTGCTTGATGTCCTTTCCTTGATGGGTGTTGCGGATGCCGAAATCGACCGCGTGGTGTTTCCCGGAGGTCGCCCGGAGAAAATCGAGACGGCTGTACAGCTGTCGCCCGAACATTCCGACCGGGCCTGCCGGTTCGCGCGCGTTGTGAAGTTCGCGGAGCAGGTGTTCGGCAACCACCAAAAGGCGTTTCTCTGGCTGCGATCTCCCAGCAAGCCGCTGATGGGCCGGTCACCGATCGAGTGTATCGGCACGGAAACCGGTGCAAGCGCCGTGGAAGAGCTGCTGTCGCGGATCGACTTCGGATTGGCTGCCTGAGTTTGCGGCCGGTGTACATGCCTCGATAGAGCGTCGATCTTTGCCGTCGCTCTCCAGCGGCGTTGAAATCAACTGGTCATCGAAACCCCGCCGTGTATGATTCTTCCATAGAGCCGTGACATATGGCGCGTTCGCGTGTGGGGGATCGGATATGTTGCTGTGGCGGCTTTCCAGCTATGAGGATCTGAGCGGCCGCGGCGGGCTTATTGCATCCGGACGCTGGCACAACCGCGGCCGTGCGGTCGTGTACTGCGCGGAGAGCCACGAACTCGCCCGCATCGAGGTCGAGCAAGGGCTCGGTCTGCCTGTCTTCCTGTGGCCCGACACGTATCGTCTGTTGCGCGTTTGCGTTCCGGCAACCACGAAGATCGAACGCCTTGAACCGGACGACTTGCCAGAAGATTGGCGCGACAACGTTCTCGCCACACGACGTATCGGTGACGCGTGGTTGCGGGCAACCTCCGCAGCACTCTTGCGCGTGCCCTCCGCGCGGGCGGAGGGCTTCAACTATCTCGTTAACCCCGCACACCGGCAGTCCGACTTTCTGGAGATCGAGCGCAGCTTCACGCTCGACGAAATATGCGCGGGCGAGGTGGAGTAGGCCATGGTCCAGGCTGCCGTCGCCTCAGGCGCCGAGGCGGCACTCGCGGGTGAAGGTCTGCAGCAGGAAGCCCGAGATATAGGTCAGGAACGCCCGGCATTCCGCTTCGGTCTGGAAACAGCCCTCGCGCGAATAGGGACGGGTCTTGAAATCGACCTGCTTGCGCCCGCCGATGAGACCGCGCCAGACATTGGCGGCGCCATATTGCGCCGTCATGGTTCGGCAGTCGTAGCGGCTGCCGTAGGTCTGCGGCACGTAGTCGTCATTGTAGGTGGGCGAAAACAAGGCGGTCTCGATGATGCCGCCGCCTCCGGCGACATTGCCCGAGGGGCTGCAGGCGGCAAGCGCCAGACTGGCGGCGAGAAGGGCGGCGGTTGCGGCTTTGGAAAAGCGTTTCGTCATTGTGGCCTCATTGATTTTCATGCGGACCTTATCCCGAGCGATCCCCGGCTGTCGTCGAAAAACGCAGTGCGGGAGCGGGGTTTTTGTTCGTGTGGTTTCCAGTTTGCTTGCGCTTTCGCGTGCGGCGCACGGTCGGTCGGACAAGGTACGCTCGACCGTGTCTGGCAGAGGGGATGCCTGTGTCGCAAGGGCGCGGCAGCGGTTTCTTGTCCTGATCTGAAGGACTGACGGGATCCTGCGGCCTCGGGTTGCCGGGATACGTAAACCAACGCGGTTGAAGGCGGTCGCCGCAATGAATATATTCGATTTATTGAAATAAATTCGGCCCGGCATCGTCCGGGCAGCGGCCCGCAAAGGCGGGCAAGGAGACTGCATCATGGCCATTGTTACCACCAACGTCGGCAGTGCCGATCGGATCGCGCGCATCGTCGTCGGGCTTGCGCTGATTGCGTTCGCCCTGTTCGCGCCCGCCGATATCTCCTGGAAATGGGTTGGGTGGATCGGCGTCGTGCCGCTTGCGACGGCGTTCCTGAAATGGTGCCCGGCCTACACGCTTCTGGGCATTCGCACCTGCAAGGCCGAGTGATCGAGCGCCCCGCGTTTGTCCGGCAAGGGGCGGTTGGGCGCGGGTGACCACAGCCTTGATCCATGCGGTACCGTCTTTCGCGAAGACCAGGTGCTAAGACCGGGGATGAACGTGGCTGCGGTCTGACCCGCTCGGCACCGCTGGCGTGGTGAATTTGAGATTCGTCTGATTGCTGCGGTAACCTCCGGTGCGGGTTTCAAATTCGAAAGCCACACTGGAAACATGTATTTGCGCGTCACCCTTTTGAATCTGAAGTTCGTTCAGAGCGAGCCGGGCAATGAGACGAACTTCAGATTTGAGTGACGGCGGTCATGTCCAGTTCTGTCGCCAGACAGCCGGATTCCATCTAAGCTGTTGAGATCGTAACGGCAGGTGGATGCGGTTGTGGTCGGATTCTTTGGAACGGACAGTCAAAAAAGCCTGCAGGGGCTTGCCGAGACCAGCGCCGCCGAGATTGCGGCGACACCCGGTCTTTTCCAGGCTGGGCGAAGCATGGGATGTGACGATCCGGACGTGCTCGGCTGGGAGCGGATCGAGGCAATTCTCGAGCGCGACGGCGTTTGCGGCTTTCGTCTCATCACGACCGACCAGACGGAGCGCTTGCGCGCGCAATTGCAAAAGCGCGGATTTCGACTGGATACCTGGAATGTTTTTCTGGCCGACAGCGAAACCGCGCTGACGGCCTGCCTCCCGATTGTCGAAACCGGGCTGCCACCCGATCTGGCGGAACTCGATGCGCCGCTGACACCGGAGGGCGAGGCGACAGGGCGCATTCAGGCGATGATGGCAGCGGCCGGTATCGTTCCCTTTTCCGGCTCGATGCTGAGTGGTGACATCGGTCCGGCGGTCACGGTTGCGCTTGCCGATGCGTCAGGCGGCATTGCCGCGAGCGCCCACGCCTATCTTCCCCACAACGTCGCGAGCCGACACCGAAAACATGCCTGGGGCGGTCTCGTCGCGGTCGACGAGTCGCATCGGGGCAGGGGCCTCGGCCGCCTGATCAATGCTCTGATGGTTACGCGGGCATTTCGCGACCTTGGCGCGAGCCATGTCTATGAGCTCGTCTCCGCATCCAACGACGTGTCCCGGCGCATGGTCGAGTCTTGCGGCCTGCGTCATGCGCCGGAGCTCGTTTGCGGGTTTGCGCTCCTGAGCGAGGCCGGGCGCTTTACCCGCTGACGGCGCCGCCGGGCGGGACCCCTTATTTCTTGAAGGTGAGGTCGACGGTTCCGATCACGAGGCCGTATTTCATCACATCGGCGGTGTTGCGCAGGGTCCGGCGATCGACCAGCGTGAGCGTGTCGAAGAAGCGCACGGCGACGGGACCATCGCCGGTCTCCACATTGGCGGCATAGTCGAAGCTGATCTGCGATCCGCCGGTGGTGATCGTCACCGGGTTGAGCACGTCGGAACGGGTGCCGATGTAGCGGTTTTCCGCGACTTTCTGAAAGAACCAGACCTTGGTGTCGCGCTCGCCGTCGTCGTAGCGAAAATCCTCGCGCAGTCTGAGCGTGAAGGTTCTCGGGTTCCAGGTGCCGTGGGTCACCACACGGAAGTCGCGCCGCACCCCGGCGATGCCGCTTTCGAACACGCCGTTGCCGACGGTTCGTCCGCGAAAATACTCCTCCAGTACCAGCGGCTTGGAGGCGGCAAGCGCGGCCGGCGCCGCAAGCGTTGCAGCGCTCAGGATCAGGGCGATGAAAAAACGGGAAACGGAAAGCATAGCGTCCTCTGAGTGTGTTCCAGGGTCTGCCATGCTCTACGCGCGTTGCGTCCGTGCGGATCGGAAACGCAGTTGGTCCGCGATCCTGCGCGAAAAACACGGCCACCGCCGCGAAACGGGCGGTGGCGCCTGTCTTTCGTGCGGGAGCCTTACGCCTTGCCGGCGACCTTCAGGGCAAAGGCATAGACGAGCGCGACTTCCTTCAGCCGGTCGAAGCGACCGGAGGCGCCGCCGTGGCCGGCGTCCATGTTGGTCTTGAGGTAGAGCGGCGCGTCGTTTGTGCGCAGTTCCCTCAGCCGCGCCACCCATTTCGCCGGTTCCCAGTAGGTCACGCGCGGGTCGGTCAGCCCGCCGACGGCGAGGATCGGCGGATAGGCCTGCGCCGTCACATTGTCATAGGGCGAATAGGCCGCGATATAGGCGTAGTCCTCTTTCGAGGCGATGGGATTGCCCCACTCGGGCCATTCCGGCGGGGTCAGCGGCAGCGTGTCGTCGAGCATCGTGTTGAGCACGTCGACGAAGGGCACCTCCGCGATCAACCCGCCAAAGGCGTCGGGTGCCATGTTGGCGACGGCGCCCATCAGCATGCCGCCGGCCGAACCGCCCTGGGCGACGATCCGCTCCGCCGAGGTGAAGCGCTCGCTCGCCAGATGGCGCGCGGCCGCGATGAAGTCGGTGAACGTGTTGGTCTTGGTCTCGCGCCGGCCGTCGGCATACCAGCGGAAGCCCTTGTCCTTGCCGCCGCGCACATGGGCGATGGCATAGACGAACCCGCGATCCGCCAGCGACAGGCAATTGGTGTTGAAGCCCGCCGGCATGGAAATCCCGTAGGAGCCATAGCCGTAGAGCAGGCAGGGCGCGCTGCCGTCGAGCGGCGTGTCGGCGCGGTAAAGCAGCGTCACCGGCACGCTCTCGCCATCGGCGGCGGGCGCATGGATGCGCCGGGTGACATAGTCCTTCGGGTCGTGGCCGGAGGGCACGTCCTGGGTCTTGCGCAGGGTGCGCGCCCGCGTCTCCATGTCGTAGTCGTACACCTGGCTCGGCGTCGTCATCGACGAATAGGTGAAGCGGATGCGGTTGGTGTTGAATTCGTAGCCGTCCGCCATCCCGAGCGCATAAGCCTCCTCGTCGAAGGCGATGGCATGTTCCAGCCCGTCGGCCAGACGGCGCACGACGATGCGCGGCAGGCCGTCCTCGCGCTCCAGCCGCACCATGTGCTTGGCGTAGAGCGTGTGCGACAGGATCAGCCGGCCGGGCTTGTGCGGCACAAGGTCGGTCCACACGCTGCGGCCCTTGCCGGCGAGCGTGTCCGCGACGGGCGCGGTGACGATACGGAAATCCTCCGATCGCTCGGCATTGGTCAGGATCACCAACTGCGCGCCGCCGTCGTCCTCGACCGAATATTCCGTCGCCGTCTGGCGCGGCGCGACGCACACGGGGGCCGCCGTCGGATCGTCGGCGGGGATGAGATGGACTTCCGACGTTTCGTGATCGTGGATGTCGATGGTGATGAAGCGGCCGGACTGGGTCTTGCCGACTCCCATGAAGAAGCCCGCGTCCGCCTCCTCATAGACCAGCACGTCGTTCGCCGGATCGCTGCCGATCTCGTGGCGGAACAGTTTCGACGGGCGGTGGTTCTCGTCGAGCCGCACATAGAAGACATGGCGCCCGCAGGCGGACCAGACGCCGCCGCCGCCGGTGTCGGGAATGCGGTCCGCGAGATCCTCGCCGCTGGCGAGATCGCGAATGAGCAGCGTGTAGAACTCCGAGCCCGTGTCGTCGAAGGCCCAGGCGAGCTTGTCGTGGTCGGGCGAATGCATCGCGCCGGCGAGGCGGAAATAGGCCTTGCCCTCGGCCTCCTTGTCGCCGTCGATCAGCAGCTCTTCCGTTGGGGCCTTCGCGTCGATGTCGTCGCGGGCGATGCGCACCAGCTTGGGATGCTGGCCGCCGGTGACGAAGCGCACGCCATAGGCGAACGGTCCGTCGGCGGTCGGCACCGAACTGTCGTCTTCCTTGATCCGGCCCTTCATTTCGCCAAAGAGCGTATGCTGCAGCGCGGAGGTGTCGGCGAGGCCTTCTTCCAGATAGGCGTTTTCGGCCTCCAGATAGGCGCGGATCGCCGGATCCAGCGTGTCGGGCGCGCGCATCACCTCCTGCCAGTTGTCGGCGCGGAGCCAGGCATAGGGGTCGGTGCGGTCGATCCCGTGGACGGTGGCGGTGACGGGACGCTTTTCGGCGCGCGGGGCGGGGGAGGGGTTTGTCTTCAGCATGGATCGGGAGGTAGGGGTTTTGCCCCGCGATGGCAAGTGGTCAGACGGAGCGTCTCCCGGGGCGGCCTGCGGCCACGGGTCGCGCGGGCGTCGCCACGCACCGTCCCCGGGACGGATGCGAGCGCGCACCGATTATGCTAAAATCGGACCCATGAGCGACAATGACACCAATCTGAAACAGGCCACGACAACCAGGGTCGAGCGTCCGCGCCTCTACAAGGTGCTGCTGGTCAACGACGATTTCACGCCGCGCGAGTTCGTCGTCGCGGTGCTGTGCGCCGAATTCCGCATGACGGAGGACGAGGCCGTCAAGGTGATGATGACGGCGCATCAGCAGGGCGTGTGCGTCGTTGCCGTGTTCCCGCGCGACGTCGCCGAGACCAAGGCCACCCGCGCCACCGACGCCGCCAAGGCCAACGGCTTCCCGCTGATGTTCGCGACCGAACCGGAGGCGTGAGGCGAGGGCCTGCGTATCGGCGCGCCCATAGCCGCAGGGACTGTGCCTCAGCGCATCGGTCTCACTGCATTCCGCTCCATCTCCCCGAGGTTGCCAATGGACCCCGGCTCGCCGCTTGCGCGTCGTCCGGGGTGACGGGTGAGAGCAATGGCAGCCGGTTTGCACCGCTTTTCCGTTCCGGATCCGGTCAAGCCTGTCAGTGGCGCTCCGCGACCTCTGCTCCACCCACCGCCGTCACCCCGGCCTTCAAGCCGGGGCCCATTGGTTCCCTCAGCACGAGCGGATCGCCGCAGCGGCTGCCCGCGCGCCGGCGCTTTCGTATGACGCTGCCCGCTTACTCGCGCGGCGGGCAGGCCGCGTCGCCCGCGCGACCCGCCGGAGCCCCGCCCAGCAGAACATCCGCCGATCCACCGCCGCTGCAGTCGGGCGCGGGTGATGCAAGCCGGACCGCCGGCTCCCCTTCGACGAAGATCCCCGGAACGGTCTCGAACATGCCCGCCGGGCATCCCGCAACGTCCGAAAGCCGCAGCATCGGGCGGCCGTTGATGAAGACCGACGCAGCCCCGGTCTGCGCGCAGCCGGGAAGCGACTGGGCGCTTGCGGGTCCGTCCGGCAGGCCTGCGAGCGCGCAGGCCATGGCACTCGCGAGCACGAGGCGCTGGGCATGTGACGAGCGCGGGAGCGGAGAAACGAAAGTCCGGGCGCCGGATCGCGCGGTTTTGCGGCGGGTGATCATCGCGCTACTCTATTGCTTGCGCGGTCCCTGACAAGGCCGGACGCCACGGACAATCGGCGAGGACGGAATGAGCGGACCCTATCTGATCTTCATCACGGTCATGACGCTGGCCCTGCTGCTGATGGTCGCCGCCTGGATCCGCACGCTTGTCTTCATCCGCCGCCAGAAACTCCTGGCCGACGCCAGCTTCAACCCGCTTGAGGGCGTGCGCCTGTGGAGGCGCATTTTCACGCCCAACGGCTATGGCGAGGCCGCCGAAGCCTCCCGTCGAGGCATCGCCCGTCTCTACTTGCTGGCGCTTGCCGCCTTCGTCATCGCGGTGGTGCTGTTCTTCGTCCTGCCGGCGGTGCCGGGGTGAGGGGCATGGTTCGTGTGGGGCGGGGACAGAGCGGTCGTGTCGCCCCAACTGTCATGCCTGCGAAGGCAGGAATCCAGTATCTGCAGGCGCTTGACGGCACGCACCGCGTCTTGCCGTTCATGCCGGTCGGTCCCGACACCTGCAGCATGATCTCACCGTCCGGAGGATACTGGGTCCCGGTCTTCGACGGTGTCGAAACCGGGATGACATCTGAGGGGTGGGTATACGTTGGCATGCCTGCTTCGCACGTCGTGCCATCAAGGCCCGGGATCAAACGCCTAATCGACGAATGCATGCACAAAGAGTTTTTGATCCGGAAAAACATACATTTCGCTATATCCTCTTCCTCCCGAAACGTATCCGCTCCCGCCTGTCAATCCATCGACTATCTGCTCAAAGGGAATACCGGAGCGGCCGGCGCAGGAAGAGGCCCACATGATCATGGATTCACCTATCGACAACCGCGATCGCGGGGGCATTTTTTGCCAGTCCTCATAAAAGACGGGGCTACGATGCCTGGCCTTGTCCGACCTGCTTATTTTGGCGTTTTCAAAAAACGGCAGGCCTTGTTCCTTGATTTTTTGGGCGGTCGCGTCAGTGATCCGTATAGCCGTTATGCCGCAAGCGTCAGATATGAGAGAGTTCAGCAGCCCTACCCGGGCATTCCGCATGACGTAGCCTTCCACCTCAATGGAGAGTGGCAGCCCCGTGATAAACCTCTTTGTACCTTCAACCTTGTTTCGCCATGCGTTGACCTGAAAGGCTGCGAAAGCCAGTACAATAAATAAAAGAAAAAATTTTTTCATTTTCCAATTCATCTTTAGGGTTTTGCTCGTGAAGGTCTATCTGATATTATAAATGACAAGCGGACTCATGCGTTATTTCGGGTTAAGTATAATAACTAGATATCTCTACATCCCCGGCCGCCCGCTCTTCTTCGGCCGGCCCCTTCGCCGCTTTTCTTCCGCCGGGTCCTCGTAGGACCCGGTGCCGATCTTGCCGCGCACCACGGGCCGGGCGTCTTCCTCGGCCTGTTGTGCCGGATTGACCGGCTTCTTCGGCAGCGGCCGGTTCGACAACGGCACTTCCGTGCGGCCCACCGTCATCTCGTCGAGCGTATTCTTGCGCACTTTTGACGTGTCGGGCAAGCCCGATGCACCCGCCCGGGCCTTCGCCGCACGGTCCCTGGCGGTTTCCTTTTTCGCGCCGCTGGCGCCGGCCTTGGTGCCGCCCTTGCCGAACTTCTTGTCGCCCCGGTAGCCGCCGGTCTGCTCGTCGACGTCGGACTGGCGCGACAGCGGGTCGTCGGAGAGCGCCAGTTCGGTCTGCTGCAGCCGCTTGACCTCGTCGCGCAGCCGGGCGGCGGTCTCGAAGTCGAGATCGGCGGCCGCCTCGCGCATCTGCCGTTCCAGATCCTCGATATGCGCCTTCAGATTGTGGCCGACGAGATTGCCGTCCTCGGCGAAGCCCGCCTCGACGGTGACATGGTCCTGCTCGTAGACCGATTGCAGGATGTCGCCGATGTTGCGGCGCACGCTTTCCGGCGTGATGCCGTGCTCGATGTTGTAGGCTTCCTGCTTCTCGCGGCGGCGGTTGGTCTCGGCGATGGCGCGTTCCATCGAGCCTGTCTTGCGGTCGGCATAGAGAATGACGCGGCCGTCGACGTTGCGCGCCGCGCGGCCGATCGTCTGCACCAGCGAGGTCTCGGAGCGCAGAAACCCCTCCTTGTCGGCATCGAGGATCGCCACCAGCGAACATTCGGGAATGTCCAGCCCCTCGCGCAGCAGGTTGATGCCGACCAGCACGTCGAAGGCCCCGAGCCTGAGGTCGCGAATGATCTCGATCCGCTCCAGCGTGTCGATGTCGGAGTGCATGTAGCGCACGCGCACGCCGTTCTCGTGCAGATATTCGGTGAGATCCTCGGCCATGCGCTTGGTCAGCACGGTGACCAGCGTGCGCATGCCCTTGGCCGCCACCTCGCGCACCTCGCCCAGCAGGTCGTCGACCTGGCTCGTCGCCGGGCGAATGTCGATATGCGGGTCGACAAGGCCGGTGGGGCGGATGACCTGCTCGGCGAAGACGCCGCCCGACTGCTCCATCTCCCAGGAGCCGGGCGTGGCCGAGACGCAGACCGTCTGCGGCCGCATCGCGTTCCACTCCTCGAAGCGCAGCGGGCGGTTGTCCATGCAGGACGGCAGGCGGAAGCCGTATTCCGCCAGCGTCGCCTTGCGGCGGAAGTCGCCCCGGTACATGCCGCCGATCTGCGGCACGGTGACATGGCTTTCGTCGGCGAAGACGAGGGCGTTGTCGGGCAGATACTCGAACAGCGTCGGCGGCGGCTCGCCGGGCGCGCGCCCCGTGAGATAGCGCGAGTAGTTCTCGATGCCGGCGCAGGAGCCGGTCGCCTCCATCATCTCCAGGTCGAACAGCGTGCGCTGCTCCAGCCGCTGCGCCTCCAGCAGGCGGCCGTGGGCGTTGAGCTCCTCCAGCCGCTGTTTCAGCTCCGCCTTGATCGATTTCGTCGCCTGGTTCAGCGTCGGCTTCGGCGTCACATAGTGCGAGTTGGCGTAGATCTTCACCGACTTCATGTCGGCGGATTTTTGGCCCGTCAGCGGATCGAATTCGGTGATCTGCTCGATCTCGTCGCCGAACAGCGAGATCCGCCAGGCTCGGTCCTCGTAGTGGGCGGGGAAGATTTCGACGGTATCGCCGCGCACCCGGAACGTCCCGCGCTGGAAGGCGGCGTCGTTGCGCTTGTACTGCAGCGCGACGAGGTCGGCGAGCAGCTGGCGCTGGTCGATGCGCTCGCCCACCTCGATGGCGAAGGTCATCGCCGTATAGGTTTCCACCGAGCCGATACCGTAGATGCAGGAGACCGAGGCGACGATGATCACGTCGTCGCGCTCCAGCAGCGCGCGGGTGGCCGAGTGGCGCATGCGGTCGATCTGCTCGTTCACCGAGCTTTCCTTCTCGATGTAGGTGTCGGTGCGCGGGACGTATGCTTCCGGCTGGTAGTAGTCGTAGTAGGAGACGAAATACTCCACCGCGTTGTCGGGGAAGAACGACTTGAACTCGCCATAGAGCTGCGCCGCCAGCGTCTTGTTCGGCGCCAGGATCAGCGCCGGACGCTGGGTGCGCGCGATCACCTGCGCCATCGTGTAGGTCTTGCCGGAGCCGGTGACGCCGAGCAGCACCTGCGTGTCGTCCTTGTTTTCCAGTCCCTCGACCAGGTCGGCGATGGCGGTCGGCTGGTCGCCCTTGGGCTCGTATTCGGAGACGAGCTTGATCGGCACGCCGCCCTCGGATTTCTCCGGCCGCGTCGGGCGGTGCGGGGCCCAGGCCTCGCCGTTCTTGTGCAGCGGGTTGCCGCTTTCGATCAGCGCCGACAGCGCCTCCACCGTGGCGGTATGGCCGGTGGTGCCGTCGGACATCACCGGCTTGGCGGGTTTGCCCTTGCCCTTGTTGCGCTTCTTGGTCTCCGCCACCTGCTTGGCGAGCAGCGCCTCGGCGTCCTCCAGGCTCATGTCGAGGCCGGCGACCGGGTTCAGCCCGCCGGCGGCGCGCTCGCGCGGATCGTTGGACGCGCCCATCGAGGTGCCGCGCGCAGAACGCGCCGGTTTTTCGGACTTGGGAGCCTTGGCGCTTTTCGCCTTGGCCGGTTTCCTCGCAGGCGTCGTCGCAGTGTCGGCCGCGGGGGGCGGCGCGCCGTCGTCCTCGGAAAGCTGCCGCGCCCAGTCGGCGACGCCGCCGGTCAGCGGCGCGCCCTCGAACGGCGCCTGCGCGGCTTCGCCGAAGCCGTCCGGAGCGTCGTTGCGGGCAGTTGCATCTTGGGCATCGGTGGTGCGCGCGTCGTCCGCTTTGGACGTCGACTCGCGGGAGGGGGAGGGTCGCTTGGCCATGGCCGCAATATGGTCCCAAAGGCGGTCGACGGAAACCCCTGGGCCGGGCTGTTTTGCCGCTTTCACCGGCGCTGCTGACAGGACGGTGTCAGCAGGGGGAGGCGGTTTTGCCGCTACTGTTTGAAAACGTTCTCGCGATGCCAGCCAAGGCAGTGCGGATGGGGTCGCAAGTGAGGTTCTGCGGGAACCTTAGCCTTCATGTCCCTGTGCAACAGATGCGACACATCGTAGTTCAAATGTCGCGACGCCAGAATGGTGTAGTCGTCTGTCAGCGACAGGAGTCCGCGATCGAACATCCAGTGGACTGTTCCTGACAAGGCGATGCCATTTCGGACTGAATCGCTGCCGTCCTTGTCCACGGGAACGATATGCGCGGCTTCGACTTCGGGGCGTCCGTGACCGTTGATGAGCCGCAGGCCCGTGAACGCGCAGGTTCGGTCATAGATCGTGCGGATGTTCTGTCGGAACTTGGCGTCTCGAAAGGGACGGTTGAGAAGCTGGGAGACGATCCGACGCTCATCGTCTTGGCCCAAAAAGGGTTTTTGCGCGGTGTCATCCAGCTCCAGTCTGGCTTCGTCATATGTCGGCGCATCCTCGCGTGCGGGCCATTCCTCGGGCGCGGACAGGCCTGCCATGACGATGGCGTAAAACTCGGATGACTGAAGCAACCGAACGGCATTCTGCGCTGTTCCGCCGTTGATTGTTCCATCCGCGCGCACGAGTTTGCGCTCGTAGCCGCCATTTTCGGCGTAATCGACAAGCCGGTCGAAGTCGAGATAGTCCCTCAGGTAGGCATAATGATGCCCCGGCTTCGCCGTATCCGGGCGTACCGAGGAGACCCTGGCAATGCCGGAATAATACCGCGATGCTTTTCCAGGGGTCGGCCCGTAATAGATGATCCAATCGCCCAGCGTTTTCTCGACGCGCGAGAGATACCGTTTCGGGAAATGATATTGCTGGCCGGCAACATCGTCGTAATCGCTGCCGGTCTTATGATGGAAAATCGCCTGAACCAACGCCCTGCCTCCCTTGGTCCAGGAATAGGCCACAAACCCAATTTCAAGCAATAACATTGCGCCAACCGGGACTTTCGACCTCCCCGTGACGCACCGAAAGAGAAGGGTTGGAGTACCTGCCGCTCCCGCACCGCCGTCATCCCCGGCTCGACCGGGGATCCATCGGCACCCTCGGCGGTGGCGGCTGTGTGCGAAAATCCCGAGTGGCTGGATCTCTATGAAGCCCTCAACCGGTAGAGCCCCGGTGCGCCGTGGAATGGATCCCCGATCACGTCGGGGATGACGCCGGAGAGCGGGGCACTTTGGGAGATACTCCGCAGCCGTGTCGTGAGCGACCGTGAGGTGTGGCGTAGGAGACAATCGAACGGCGGTTTGCGGCGACACTACCGAAAAGCAGCGATGGTGCTGGAGTGCGCCTCCCGCACCGCCGTCATCCCCGACGTGATCGGGGATCCATTGGCACCCTCGGCAATCGCGGTTGGGCGAGGCGAGGGCGGAGCTCGCTCAAGTGTCCGCCCCTCACTCTTCCGTAAACGTCATCGCCGTGCCGTTCATGCAGTAGCGCAGGCCGGTTGGTGGCGGGCCGTCTGGGAAGACGTGGCCGAGATGGCCGTCGCAGGTGCCACAGCGGATTTCCGTGCGCAGCATCCCGAGCGAGCGGTCCTCGATCTCGGTGACGGCGTCGGGCGTGACCGTCTCGAAAAAGCTCGGCCAGCCGCAGCCGGCATCGAACTTCGTGTCGGAGCGAAACAGCGGCGTGCCGCAGCCCGCGCAGGAATAAAGCCCGCCCCGGAAAATGTCCCAATAGGGCCCGGTGAAGGGGCGCTCGGTGCCCGCGCGCCTGAGCACGTGGAACTGCTCCGGGGTCAACTCCGCCTGCCATTCGGCATCGGACTTTTGAACTCTGGGATGAACGGTTGTATCGGTCATTGTGGGTAGCCTGCTCCCGTTTTCCGGCGATCCCTTGAAATAGGAGCGAACCGGCAAATCGACAATGGCTTCGCGGTCGAATGACGAAAGCTTTCCGCCGGGGACGTAAAACGCTTGCCCCGGGTTTGGACCTGCATATATGTGGAGCAAATCTTAACGAACACTCGCTAGAAAACGTCGATTCGTTTCCAATGCCGGCTGTTCTGGCCGGAACATCTTCCTGGGGAGGCCCATGCCGCTGTTCGGACCCGAGGCGACCTTCTTCGCCGTACTGGCGCCGTTTGCCGCCGCGATCGTCGCTCCGGCGCTGACGCGGGCGATGGGCCACAACGCCGCCTGGCCGCTGGCCCTGGTGCCCGCCGTCGTCTTCGTCTTCTTCGCAGGGCTTGTGCCGCAGGTGGCCGACGGTGAAAGCTTCACGCCGGGCATCGCATGGGCGCCCGCTTACGGGGTCAGTTTCTCCTTCTTCATCGACGGCCTGTCGACGATGTTCGCGCTGCTGATTTCCGGCATCGGCACCTTCATCATCCTCTATGCCGGCGGCTATCTTAAAGGGCACGCCCACCAGGGGCGGTTCTTCTCGTTCCTCTTCCTGTTCATGGGGGCGATGCTCGGCCTCGTGCTCGGCAATGACCTGATCACGCTGTTCGTGTTCTGGGAGCTGACCTCGATCACCTCCTTCCTGCTGATCGGTTTCGACCATTTGCGCGCCGCCTCGCGCCGCGCCGCGATCCAGGCGCTGGTGATCACCGGCGGCGGCGGCCTGTCGTTGCTTGCGGGCTTCCTGGTGATCATGAATGTCACCGGCGAGGCCTCGATGTCGCAGGTGCTGGCCGGCGGAGACGTGCTGCGCGAACATGCGCTCTACCCGCTGATCCTGCTGCTGGTGCTCGGCGGCGCCTTCACCAAGTCGGCGCAGTTTCCGTTCCACTTCTGGCTGCCCAACGCCATGGAGGCGCCGACGCCGGTTTCCGCCTTCCTGCATTCCGCCACCATGGTGAAGGCCGGCGTCTATCTCTTGATGCGCATGCATCCGGTGCTTGGCGACACCATGCTGTGGACGACGATCCTCCCCGTTTTCGGTGGCACGACGCTGATCGTCGGCACGCTGCTTGCCGTGCGCCAGACCGACCTGAAGCTGATGCTGGCCTATACGACGGTCGCCTCGCTCGGTCTCCTGGTGATGCTCACCGGCACCAGCTGGGAAAAGGCAATCGAGGGCGCGGCGCTCTATCTGCTGGCGCATTCGCTGTTCAAGGGCGCGCTGTTCATGATCGCCGGCACCATCGACCACGAGGCCGGCACCCGCGACGTGACCAAGCTTGGCGGCTTGCGCGGTGCCATGCCGGTGACCTTCGTCGCTGCCTGTCTCGCCGCGCTGTCGATGTCGGGCCTGCCGCCCTTCGTCGGCTTTATCGCCAAGGAATATCTCTACGCCGGGATCTGGGGCGATGGCGGGATCTACTACGCGCTGACCGCGACCGCCGTGATCGGCAACGCCTTGATGCTGGTGATCGCCGCCGCCGTCGCGTTGAAGCCCTTCCTCGGCGCGAAGGTCGAAACGCCGAAACACGCGCATGAAGGTCCGCTGCTGCTCTTTGCCGGGCCCGTCGCCCTGTCGCTGACGGGGCTTGCCACCGCGCTTATGGCCCATTCGACGGGCGTGCTGCTGATCCAGCCGGTGATCACCTCCATCACCGGGGTCCAGAGCACGGTCGATGTGCATCTGGTGCCGGGATATGTCGGCGCGCCGCTGATCCTGTCGGGTCTGACGGTCCTGCTCGGCATTGTGCTTTATCTGAAGCTCGACACCCTTCGCGGCGCAATGGCCGGCACGCTTGCGGCCATCGGTTGGGGACCGGACAAGGGCTTCGACCAGGCGATCGCCGGGATCGTGCGGTTCGCGGATGCGGTCACGCGGCGCCTGCAGGGCGGGCGCATGGACATATACATGACGCTGACCTTCCTGGTCGCGGCGGCGGCGTTGCTGATCCCGCCGAGCCTGACGGGCAGCTGGCCGTCCGCGCTGAAGATGCCGGATTTCCGCTTCTATGAGTGGGGCGTGCTGATCATCGCGGCGGTGGGTCTCGTCGCGGTGCTCACCGCGCGCACCCGCCTGACCGCGATCGTCTCGCTCGGCATTCAGGGTTTCGCGGTGGCGCTGATCTTCATGCTGTTCGGCGCGCCGGATCTCTCCTTCACCCAGTTCATGGTCGAGACGCTGTCGGTGGTGATCCTGGCGCTGGTAATGACGCGCCTCAACCTGCAGCCGCGCGACCACCGGCCGATGGGCTACCGGGTGGTCCACGGCCTGATTGCGACGGCATTGGGTGTCGGGTTCGCCGCGCTGCTGATCCGGGTGACCCAGCTCACTTTCGACCGCTCGCTGTCGGACTTTTTCGAGGCCTACAGCCGCACCATCGCCCATGGCCGCAACATCGTGAACGTGATCCTGGTCGACTTCCGCGGGTTTGACACCTTCGGCGAGATCGCGGTCGTGATGATCACCGGCCTGTGCGTGCTGGCGCTGATCCGGGTGCGTCCCAAGCGCGGGGAGGAGGCGGCGCTCGACAGGGCCGCCGGCGACGAGGCGCTGTCGAAGCGCGAGGAGGCGCAGATATGAGAACCATCATCTTCCGCACCATCGCGCCCTATCTGGCGGCACTGATGGTGCTGTTTTCCATCTTCGTGCTGCTGCGCGGACACAACGAGCCGGGCGGCGGTTTCATCGGCGGGCTGATCGCGGCCTCCGCCTTCGCGATCTACGGCATCGCCTGCGGCGTTGCCGCCGTGCGGCGCGCGATCACCCTGCATCCGATGACGATCTCGGCCTGGGGCCTGTTCATCGGCGGACTGGCCGGCCTGCCGTCTCTGTTCATGAAGCAGCCCTTCATGACCAGCCAGTGGTGGTACGTCCATGCCTTCGGCGTCGAGATCCCGCTGTCGACGCCGCTGTTCTTCGACATCGGGGTCTATCTCGTGGTGGTGGGGTCGATCAGTTCGATCGCGCTGGCGCTCGAAGAAAGGGAGAGTGACTGATGGAAGCGGCTCTCGCCATCCTGATCGGCCTGTTCTTCGCGGTCGCCACCTATCTGCTGATGTCGCGCCAACTGGTGCGCATCCTGCTTGGCATCGCCATCCTCGGCAACTCGGTGAACCTCCTGATCTTCACCTCGGGGCGCTTGATGCGCGAGGTGCCGCCGGTCATTCCGGAGGCCTTTCAGGTGCCGCCGGGTCCGATCGCCAATCCGTTGCCGCAGGCGCTGATCCTGACCGCGATCGTGATTTCCTTTTCGTTCTTCGCCTTTCTGCTGGTCCTGGCGTTCCGCGCCTACCAGGAGCTTGGCACCGACGACACCAATGAGATGCGGGTGGCCGAGCCGACGGGCGACGCGCCTCCGCCGCAAGGGTACTGACGATGGCCGCTACCGATTCCGCCGTGGACCTGTCGCAGGCAATGCGCCTGGAGCCGGTTTTGCCGGCCGACTGGCTGCTGGTCGCGCCGCTGATCATCACCATTCTGGGCGGTGCCTTGTGCCTGATGACGCGCAAGAACACCGACGCCCAGCCCAAGGTCGCGATCATCTTCCTGACGCTTCTGGTGCTCGCCTGCGCGGGCCTGCTGGCCCATGTGCTCGACAAGGGCGTGGTGACCATGGTCGCCGGCGGCTGGCTGCCGCCCTTCGGCATCGCCTTCACCGTGGATGCGCTTGGCGCGACGCTGGCACTCACTTCTTCGATCGTGGCGCTTTGCGCCGCAATCTACGGCATGACCGACGTCGACAATTCGGGCCGCCGCTACGGGTTTTATCCCTTCCTGCTGTTGCTGATGACCGGCGTCTGCGGTGCCTTCCTGACCGGGGATATCTTCAACCTGTATGTCTGGTTCGAGGTGCTCTTGATCTCGTCCTTCGGCCTGCTGGTGCTCGGCAACGAACGTGCGCAGCTCGATGGCGCGGTCAAATACGCGCTTCTCAACATCATCGCGACGACGCTCTTCCTGATTGCCACCGGCCTGCTCTACGGCATTCTCGGCACGCTCAACATGGCGGATATCGCGATCAAGGCGCGGGCGGCGGGCACCGACGGACCGCTGATGACCGTCGCGGTGCTCTATTTCCTGGCCTTCGCCATGAAGGCGGCCGCGTTCCCGGTGAACTTCTGGCTGCCGGCCTCCTATCACACGCCGCGCATCGTCATCGCCGCCGTCTTTGCCGGCCTCCTGACCAAGGTAGGCGTCTATGCGCTGCTGCGCATCTTCGGGTTGTTGTTGCCGGACGCGCGGGTCGCTCTTGCCGATATCATCGCACTGGTCGCGATCGTCACCATGCTGACGGGGGTGCTTGGTGCGCTGGCGCAGACGGACGTGCGTCGCCTGCTCGGCTATCTTGTGATTTCCGGCATCGGCTCCATGCTTGCGGGCCTTGCCATCGGCACGACCCCGGCGCTTGCAGGGGCGATTTTCTACGCGGTGCATTCGATCCTGGTGATGACCGCGCTTTACATGGCGGCCGGCATGATGCGGGCTCTCGGCGGATCCTACTCGCTGCGTGAGCTCGGCGGCCTGTATCGCGCCAGTCCCGCCTTTGCGGCAGTCTTCCTGATGCTGGGCTTCGCGGTTGCCGGTCTGCCGCCGTTCTCCGGCTTCTGGCCAAAAGTCATTCTGGTCGATGCCGCTCTCGTTGGCGGTCACGGCTGGATCGCCGGCGCCATTCTGGTCACCGGGCTGCTGACGACAATCGCCGTCGGGCGCGTGTGGATCTACGCCTTCTGGCGCGGCGGCCCCGAGGGCACGCCCGACGGCCAACTCGTCGCCTTTACCGTTCCGGCGCCGGAAGCTGTCGGTGCGAACGTCTGGTTGCCGATTGGCGTTCTTCTGGGTCTCGTCGTGCTTCTTGGTGTCCAGCCGGAATTCATGATGCAGGTGTCCGGCCGCGGCGCATCGACCTTGAGTGAGCCGATGGGCTATCTCCGGTCCGTCTTTGGGGAGGGTGCGCTGTGACCAGCTTGTTCCTGATCAACATCCTGCTCGCGCTCGCCTGGGGCGCGGTCACCGGAAGTTTTGCCGAGGTCAATCTGTTCTTCGGCTTCGTGCTGGGCGCGGGCGCGCTCTATATCATCCGCGAGCAGGTCGGAACCCGCGGCTATCTTACCAGGACCTGGCAGATCGTGACACTTGCGCTGCTGTTCCTTTATGAGCTTGTTCTGTCGGCCCTGCGCGTCGCAGGCATCGTGTTGCGTCCGCGCATCGATCTGGAGCCGGGGATCATCGCCTATCCGCTGACGGTTGATCGAGATTTCGAGATCACGATGCTGGCAAACCTGATTACCCTGACGCCCGGCACCCTGTCGGTGGATGTCTCGGACGACCGCAAGACGCTGTACGTTCATTGCATCGACGTTCCGGATCCGCAGGCAACCATCGACGACATCAAGAACGGGTTCGAACGCAAGATCCTGGAGGCGTTCCGATGAGTGGACTGGAACAGTTTTCGGGCGATTTTCTGGATGTCTGCGTGAACATCTCGCTGGCGCTTCTGACGGTCGCCTTTTTTCTCACGGTCGTGCGGATCATCAAGGGGCCGACGTTGCCTGATCGGGTTGTGGCGCTGGACATGCTGGTGGCACTCGGCATCGGCTTCATCGCGGCCATCGGTATCCAGACGGACTATTATCTGTATGTCGATATCGCGATTGCGCTCGGTCTTGTCGGGTTCCTCGCCACGGTCGCCTTCGCTCGTTTCGTGCTCAATCGCGGACTGGCGAAAGACGCGACCATTGTCGAGGAAGTGAAACAAAGCATTGCGGATCGAGAGGCAGGCCGATGAATCCGGTTTATGAAATCATCGTTGGCGTCGTGCTGGTGACCGGCTCGATCTTCGCCCTGATCGCGTCGATCGGCCTGTTGCGCCTCAAGGATGTCTACATGCGCATGCACGCCGGGTCCAAGGCGGGCACCCTCGGATCCGGTCTGATGCTGGTCGCGCTTGCGGTGCATGCCCATCAGATCGACGTGATCACGCGCGCGTTTGCCGGCGTGGTGTTCTTCCTGCTCACCGCCCCCGTCGCGGCGCATCTGCTGGCAAAGGCCGCCTATGAGGCGGGCTACCGCCCCTGCGCCGACACCAAGATCGACGAGATGGGCAAGGGAAACGAGTGACGCCTCCTGCCGCAACGTCATATTTTCGGGCGACTGACGGATTTTTGGCCTCAATATTCGGGTTCTGCTTCTTCTCTCGGGCGCGAAATCTAGGGTGAAGTCACGAATTCCTGCGATGAAGCAGGAAGCGGTTATAGATTCTTTCAAGTTTTTTCTTGTGATCTCATTTTCAGCGATATATACGGTCTTCATGCTTTTACGACGGCAGAATCGAAGTCGGTTCGGGTGGAAACGCAATATCGTGATAGTACGTTGATCACTTTGAACAAGCTAATCTGCCGATCTATTTCCGATGTGTTCCGTCATAACTAGTGGGTGGAAAATGACTGAAATGGTCGCCGACGACAATCTCATCGACCTGACTGCCGATATCGTCTCGGCATATGTTGCAAACAACACGGTCGCCTCGACTGACCTCGCAGGCTTGATCAACGAGGTGTACAATGCGCTTCATCGCACCAGCACGGCTGCCGTCGAGCCGGAGCCGGAGCCGCTGAAGCCTGCCGTCGCAGTGAAGAAGTCCGTGACCCCGGACTACATCATCTGTCTTGAGGACGGAAAGAAGTTCAAGTCGCTGAAGCGTCACCTTCGCACCCATTACGACATGTCCCCCGAGGAATATCGTGAGAAATGGGGGCTTGCGAGCGACTACCCGATGGTTGCGCCGAACTATGCGGCCGCCCGTTCGGAACTCGCGAAGAAGATGGGCCTCGGCCAGCAGCGCAAGCGCTCCAAGTAAGCGCCAGCCAGCGTTTTCCGGGTCTGATCCGGATCATACGACCGTCGCGAGAGGCCTCGCGGCGGTCGTTTTTGCTTCCGCTGTCGCCTGCTTCGCCGGTCAGACGTCTGCCGGGGATTTTCCGTTGCGGGGTTTCGCGCCGGGATCCGGACGGTGTGCCTGACACAGCGCCATCGCATGCAGCTGCCGCAACGCGGCGAGCCGGTGTCCGTCATGGACCCAGGATCCGCTGCGCCCGCGCTCGCGTTCCTGAACAATCGATCTTTCCAGCCATTGCGCCTGATCGTGCAGCAAGGTGTTGAGGTCGCACGGCTCGTCCCTGGGTGGACGGGCCGGCGCAGGGCAGGGGACCGCCAGCCGCGCCGAGAGCCGGGCATAGAGATGTCTGCAGCGAGACGGGCATGTGTCGTCGTTCTGTCTTGCGGCTGCTGCCATCCCTTTTTGGCAATGCACGAGCGGACAGCCAGGGCCCGCGGTGTCCCGATTGTCGGGTGTCATTTCTTTGGTCTCCGTCGTCATGTCGGGTCTTCGGCGCTGTCCACGGACGGTTCGGCCCCGGCATCCAGTATGCGGCTGGAGCCGGGGGCGGGACCAAAGCGATTTGCCGTTTCGCTATGTGTTGGGTGTGAGCGGGCGAGTTATCCCCGTGCGTGTATTTTTCCCGTATTGATATAGGAATATAAACCTATGATTGATTTCGGGAGTTGGGACATGCAGGTAAACCAGAGGGAAACGACGCGCCGGCCCGCCATTTCGGGAGCCGGCGTTTGGCAAAAAAGCGACGACCTGCACGGGACAGACGGGTCTTCGCGAACCGAGGGACGGTTGCGTGCCGAAAAGAGCGGCAGCCGGAGCCGCGGGCAGCGCGCCGGGTTGGCCGGAGACGGCGGCGCGCCGGGAGAAATGGACCCGCGCGGGGCCGATCTGATCGTGATGGCGTGCGTCGTTGCCGTGTTCGGGGTTTCCCAGCAGGAACTTGCCGCTCGCAGCCGGGGTCTGGCGCATGTGGCGCTTGCCCGGCAGGTCGCGATGTACCTGCATCATGTGGTGTTGCGCCGGACGCTGACGGCGGTAGCGGACCGGTTTGCGCGAGACCGGACGACCGTGGCGCATGCCTGTCGGGTCGTCGAGGACCGGCGTGACGATCCGGCCTTCGAAGAGCTCTTGGACGCGATCGAGCGGGCGGTTCAGGGCGCGCTCGGGCCGCTTTGCCAGTCGCGGCGGGGGCGGGGCTGATGGCGGCTGCGTCGTCCCGAACCGGCCCGGGACCATCGACCCGCGAGGTAGACCGCCTTTTGCGCAGGCTTGACGCGGCCGGGGCCTGGCGCGTCGCGCCGGTCGGGACGCGGGACCACGATGCGGACGCCAGGGATGACAGGGTTCGCCTGCTGGAGGCGCCCTGCGACGGACCAGCGCAGATGCACGCGCAAGGGATTCTCGTCTCCCGCACCGTGTTGCGCGGCGCCATGGACCACGATCTGATCGAGCGGTGCGGCACGGACGCGCTGCGGCTTTCGCAAATTGGCCGTGCCCGGCTCCGGCGCGCGGCTGCCGGCGACGACGGATTTCGCGCCCAGCATCAGGCCCGGGGAACGCGAACGCTGGCACGGCCTGACGGGTCGCGGGAGGTTCTGGCCGTCGACCATGGGGAAAGCCCGCTGGCCTGGTTGCGCAACCGCAAGGGCGCGGACGGCGCGGCCCTGATCGATGCACCCCGGTTCGAGGCCGGCGAACGGCTGCGCGCCGACGTCACCTTCGGGCGCATCGTTCCCGGGCTTGCCACGCAAAGCTGGGACGGGGCGGGCGGTACCGGCAAAAAGCGCTCCGGCGCCTTCGGCATCGCGGATCTGTCCGATGCGACGATCGCTGCGAGGGTCAGGGTGGAAAGGGCGCTCGCCGCGGTCGGGCCGGAACTCGCGCCGGTGCTCGTTGATGTGTGTTGCGAGCTGAAGGGCCTTCGCGAAGTCGAAAAGGCTCGGCGCTGGCCGCCGCGGTCCGCCAAGGTCGTGCTGCTCATGGGACTGGAACGGCTTGCCCGTCACTATGGGCTGATGCCGTGATGCCGTGACGGGCGCCTTGCGCCTTCTTCAGGCTTCGGCAAGCGCTGCGCGGGCGTCCGCGCGGATCTGATCCACCATGGACTTCAGACCGTTGGCGCGTTGCGGTGTCAGATGTTCTTTCAGCCCGATCCGCCCGAAGACGCCGTCGATGTCGGTATCGACGATTTCCGTGGCACTCTTGCCGTTGTAGGCGGACAGCACAATGGCGACGAGACCCTTGACGATATGAGCGTCGCTGTCGCCGTCATAGCTGAGATGGGTGGCGCCGTCCGCCTCCTGAGTGGCGGATTTCGACAGCCAGACCTGGGAAACGCAGCCGCGCACCTTGTTGGCCTCGGTGCGATCCGCTTCCGGAAACTCCGGAAGCGTGCGGCCGAGCTCGATGACGTAGCGGTACCGGTCGTCCCACTCGTCGAGGAATTCGAAGTTGTCGAGGATTTCTGAAAGCGGAGGGATCATGGCGCCTGTCGGGTCGTGGGTGACTGGACCCGTATATAGTCCTCATCAGGTGCCAAGAAAACCGTTGGCTGGCCATCGGAATTTGCGCAAGGCGCTGGAACCCGGTCTCGGGCACCGATCGGCGCCCCGAAAAAGAAAAGAACCGCAGGCGAAAAGGGCAGCAATTCGCCTGCGGCTGGCGGAAAGACCCGCCAAGTGTTGGCGCAAACGTCTGTTCGTGGAGCGCGCCGGGAGTATCTTCCAAATTCTGTCAAGCCGCTGTAGGTCAGGCGCCCGGTCGGGGCCGGGGCATCGGCAATGCCGCGTTGGGCGAGACGTCGACTGTCTCGGACGCAGGCGCGGTCGCTGTCACCGGGGCTTGCGACCCGGCTGCGGGCAGGTCGAGGGCCCAGTCCGGTTCCAGATCGGACGCAGACAGCGTTCCGGTCGCGCCGGTGACGAGCGTGCCGTCTTCGTCCATGTAGTCGTAAAGGAGCTTGGCGCTGACTTTCGCCTTCTCGCCGATGCGGGAAATAGCCTGCCCCCCCGTCGCGCATGTCTCCGGATTGCGTTCGCAGAAACCGGAAAGGTCGCTGATGGTCGATTGTGCCGCGAAGAAGGCCTGCACCGGGGATAGTCCGGCCGTCGGGCTTTCATCGGGACCTGTGTCGATCGGCAGGAGCAGGAGCACCAGACCGATCCAGAATGCGCATCTCAGCAAGAAGAACATGTTTGCCGCCCTTCGTTCAGTCGTCCTGTTCAAGGTCGGTTGCGATCGCCGCAGACGGGTCGTCACGAACCGTTATGCCCGCACACTAGCAGGGACGTTCGAAGAAGCGGTTGCGGCTTGCGCGCGCATTTTCATCAAATTCGAGACGTGTTTTCACAAAATTTGCATCAAATTTTAGCGAAATTGTCGCGTGCGCCGCCGGCCCGACGGAAATCCCGAAAAACGAAGGTTTCACGGTTCCTTAAGCCGTTCCTGTGACGATTGCAGACAAGAACGGCGAACAAACGGCAGGCGTGCCGGGACCAGGAATATGATGCCAGAATTTCGGGATCGGCTTCGGCGCGGGCTCGGCCTCGTCGACCAGTTGATCCATCCGTCGGTGGCGCACGACGCCTCCGGCCTCTCCAGACACCGAGCCTTCATCGGCGCCCATCTGGCGTGCGGCGCGCTTGCGCTTGCAGCGCTGCCGATGCTGCTTGCGTTGCACGGTCCGTTGTCGCCCACGGCCATTCTGGTCTTTGCCTGGGCTCTGACGCAGTTGCCGCTGGCGATGTATGTCTCGCGCAGCGGCGCGTTGGCGCACGGGCAGCTCGGCTCCGCGCTCGCCTCGGCCGGATTCGTCGCCGGGTTGGCGGCGCTGAGTGGCGGCCTTGGCTCGCCCGCACTTCCCTTCCTGGTCTTGGCTCCACTGGAAGCCGCGCTCACCTGCCGGCGCGGCGCGGTCGCCCTGACGCTCGCCACCTGTCTGGCTCTGGTCGCACTTCTGGCCGGTGTCGATGCGCGCGCCCTTGCGCCGGTCGACGCCGAGCCGGTGTTCGGCATCCTTTCGATCGGGGCGGTTGCAACCGCGATGGCCCTGATGCTGGCAAGTCTGCTGGCGCTCGCGTTCGTTGCGGAATTCCGGGCCGCCCACGCCGACATGCAAGGGGAAGCGGAGCGCCACCGGCTGCTCGCGCTCCACGCCCGCGATGCCGTTGCCGTGCATGAACCGGGCGGTCGGATCGCTAGCATCTCGCCCACGGTGCGCGGCCTGTTCGGCCTCGCGCCCGGAGAACTCGCAGGCGACGGGTTTTTCCAGCGTCTGCATGTCGGCGACCGGCCGGCCTATCTGAAGGCGGTTTCCGACACGGCCGCGGACGGCACCTCGCACAGGCTCGAATTGCGGCTGCGCCGGGGCGGCAACCGTCCGGGCGAAACCGGCCTGTCCGATTTCGGCTGGATCGGTTTCGAAACAATGATCGATCCAGAGAGTGGACGGGTCGTTTCGGTGATCCGCGACATCGACACCCGCCGCGAGATGGAAGCCGACCGGGACGCCGCCCGCGAAGCGGCCGACGCGGCGCAGGAGGCCCGTTCGCGGTTTTTGGCAACCGTGAGCCATGAGTTGCGCACGCCGCTCAACGCGATCCTGGGTTTTTCCGACCTGATGCGAAAGCTGCCGCAGACCGCCTCCGATACGCAAAAGGTGCGCGATTACGCCGGCCTGATCCACGAGTCGGGCAGCCACTTGTTGCAATTGGTCAACGACATGCTGAACATGGCGCGGATCGAGGCGGGCCAGTTCCGGATCACGAGCGAGCCGGTCGACATGCGAAACTGCCTCGACGGATGCCGCCGGATGATGGCGGCAGAAGCCGATCAGGCCGGTCTTCGTCTGTCGTCCGACATTCCCCTCGATCTCGGCGAGTTTACCGCCGATCCGCGTGCCTGCCGGCAGATTGCGCTGAACCTTCTTGCCAATGCCGTGAAGTTCACCGCGGCCGGCGGCCGTGTCGTGCTTTTTGCGCGCAAGGAAGCCTCGGGCCTCGTCTTCGGCGTGCGCGACACGGGCGTCGGGATTGCCGCCGACGATCTCTTGCGCGTGACGAAGCCGTTCGTGCAGGCCAGCGACGGCACGACCCGCGCCCATGAAGGCGCCGGACTGGGCCTGTCGGTGGTCAAGGGCCTGGCAGAGCTTCATGGCGGACGCATTTCGCTGGAAAGCCGTGTTGGCCACGGGACTTGTGTGACCGTCTACCTGCCGGCTGGACATACCCAGGCGGCATCGCCGGCGGCGTGCATCGGTCCTGACCACGAAGCCGAGCCCGGTCCGGGTGTGACCGGGATGCCAGCCGGTACGGATGACGCCGCGTTGAGGCGGATCGCATGATCCGGGAGCAGCTATGAGTCAGGGACAGCGAGGGACAAAGAGCTCGCGGCGCCGCACCCCGGCGTCCGGGTCCGACGCGTCCACGGGCGGCGGGTTTGGTTCGGCAGCGCTCGACAATCCGGTCGCCGCAGGCGGCTGGCTGGTCATGGTGCTGACCGGTTTTCTGATCATTGCCAACGCGATGGTGTTTCAGACCGGCCGCCACCCCGCGCCTTTGTTCGAGACACGCGAACGTGCGGCGACACAGCCGTCCACCACGGCGGTGCCTGATCGGGAAATGCTCCAGGAACGAAAGCTGGTGCGCGACATCCAGATCGAATTGCGCCGTCTTGGCATGTACGAGGGGCCGCTCGATGGCCTCAAGGGACCGGCGACCGAGCGCGGCGTGCGCGGCTATCAGCGCGCCCGGGGACTTGCGGAAACCGGGCGGGTCGACGAGCCGCTGCTGGCGCGCCTTGCGCTCGACACCGGTGACGGGGTCGGCGTTTCAGATGCGCCGCCCCTGCCACCGCAGCCGCCTGCCGTTCCATCGGCAGCATCGCCGCCGGCAAGCAATGCTGCGGCCCTGTCGCCGGAGCGTGCCCGGATCTCCGCCATCCAGTCCGCCTTGGCAGAACTTGGCTACGGGCCGCTGGAGGTCGACGGCTATTCCGGAGACGAGACCTCCAACGCCATTCGCCGGTTCGAACTGGATCGTGGCCTTCCGATCAACGGGGCGATCAGCGACAGGATTGCCAAGGAACTCGAAAACGTACTGGGCCGCCCGCTCGGTGGCTAGGGTCAGGACCTGTTGCTATGACTGAAATGGCGTTCGAGATGACGAGAGATGCAAGGAAAAGCCCAAAGAGCGGAGCCGTTCCCCGGTCGAGGGCTTTGACGCCGCAGGTCGACGTCAGCTCGGCCGTCCTTCGGATCGGGCGGATCCGCACGGGATACCATGTCGCAATCCCTTGAAAGGCTTCAGCCTTCCTGCGGGCTTGCTCCTCGTATCCGCACACATCCGCTTCGACCATCGCAATCATATCAACAGGTCCTGACCCTAAGTATGCTGGGACGCGAGTCGCGCTCCTGCCGGGCGCGCCGCCGGAGATCCTGAATGCGCCTGACATCCGATTTCTTCGTTTCCGCGCTTGTTCGCAGGTGCTTTTCGGAAAACGCTTACGCCAGCATTGTCTCCAAGGGCGCGCTCGAGGCGGGGGCGATCTATATCGTCGTCGACCGGCGCGACGGATGCTTCGACCTCTACGGCCCCGCGCCGCAATCGGCGTTCGAGGGCGCGACACCCGGCAGCCGGCTTTTCGAGGTCCTGTTGACCTTTGCGGACAAGGACGACGTCGACCGGCGCCTTGCCTCGGAGCGGCGCATGGATCCGGATGTCTGGATTGTCGAAATCGAGGACCGCGAGGGCCGCGTCTTCTGGGATGTCGTCGAGACCTGACCGCAGCACCGCCGCCGTCCCGTGCGGTCGCGACTGCGCGTCACCCCGGCTTCACAAACTGCTTTCATAGTCGCGCGCCGAACCTGCATAGTCGGTTCGAAGGTTCCCCGACCCGGCTTTGGCGGACCGTTCCGCGACAATCTGAAAAAGGCCCTATGTCCGTCTCTCTTCGTTCCCTGTCCAAACGCTTCGGCTCCCATGCGGCGCTTTCCGAAGTTTCGCTCGAAATCGAGACCGGAAGCTTTTTCGTGATTCTGGGACCGTCCGGCTGCGGCAAGTCGACACTCTTGCGGCTGATCGCCGGTCTGGAAACCCAGGACGGCGGCGAGATCGACATTGATGGACGGCGCGTCGCCGGTGCGGGCTTTCATGTGCCGCCGGAGGACCGCGACGTCGGCGTCGTATTCCAGTCCTATGCGCTTTGGCCGCATATGAGTGTTGAAGGCAATGTCGCCTTTCCGGTCGAAAGCGCCAGGCTGTCGGCGCGCGAACGAAAGAGCCGGGTGGAGCGCAGTCTGGAGACGGTGGGGCTCGACGGTTTTGCCAGGCGCAAGCCCGCGTCCCTGTCCGGTGGCCAGCGCCAGCGGGTGGCGCTGGCGCGCTGTCTCGCCCAGGCGGCCGGAACGGTGCTGATGGACGAGCCGCTGGCGAACCTCGACCCGCATCTGCGTCAGACGATGGAAGAGGAACTGGCCGAGTTCCATCGCAAGACCGGGGCGACGACCCTCTACATCACCCACGACCAGCGCGAGGCGATGGCGCTCGCCGACAGGATCGCGATCCTGTGGGAGGGCCGCGTGCTTCAGGCCGACCGGCCCGAGCATCTCTATCGCCGGCCGGCGAGCGAGCGGGTTGCCCGT